>SBAZ01000003.1 GCA_005239935.1 Planctomycetales bacterium
CTTCGTAGGCATAGCGCTTGACGCAGCGCCAGACCGGCTCAAGCAGGAAGGACCCGGCCTTCTCGATGCCGCCGCCGATCACCACGACGTCGGGATTCAGGAGATTGACCAGGGAGGCGACCCGCACGCCCAGCTGGACCGCGGCGTGCTCGATGACCTCGCGCGCGAGCCGATCCCCGCCGCTGGCCGCCTGGATGACCGTCTGCAGGGTGATGGTGTCCACCTGCCCGTGCACGGCTTCCGCGACGGCCGAGGTCTGGCCCTGCTGCAGCAGCGCCTTGGCCTGCGCCGTGATGCCGAGATCCCAGACATTGGAAAACACGAACGAGGGTGTCTTGATCCAGGTGAGGTAGTCATCCTCGGTGGGCACCGGCACGAACACGCCCAGCTCTCCGGCGCTGCCGCTCGATCCCCAGTAGATGTGCCCGTTGAAGATCAGGCTCGCCCCGACATCGGAGTACAGATAGACCATGTTCTCCGCCGGGCGCTCGAGCCCGAGGCGCATCTCGCCGTAGCCGGCGAGGGTCGCGTCGTTGCCCACCAGCACCGGCAGATGGAACTCCGCCTCCCACTGGTCGCGCGCGGCGGCATAGTTGGTCCGGACGCCGCGGTGCGACGTATCGCGCACCGTCCCCGCACGCTCGTCCATGATGCCGGGCAGTCCGATGCCGATGCCCTGGATGCGTTTCGCATCCACCGGGCTCGAGGCGAAGACCTGGCGCAGCAGACCCGGGACGTCCTGCATGACCTGGTCCATCCCCTCCGCGGTGCGGGGCGCGGTGACCCGGTGCACGACCTGCCCGCGCAGATCGGTCATCACGGCCACGATCTGGCTGCGTGCGACATCCATCGGTCCCAGATCGATCCCCACCGCGTAGCCTGCCTTCGCGTTGAGCTCGACCAGCACCGGTTTGCGGCCCCCGGTGGAGACGTCGAAGCCCCGCTCGGTCACCAGGCCCTGTTTGATGAACTGGTTGACGTAGTTCGAGACCGTCACGATGTTGAACCCCGTGCCCTGCGAGAGCTCGGTGCGGGTCACAGGGCTGCGCTGGCGGATGAGCTCGAGGAGTTGAAAACTCTTCTGCTCCCGCTCGCTGAGGCGGTGCTGCTCGAGGAGCGATCGTCGTCGAAGCATGGTTTCCCCACCAGGCTCGGCCTGCTGGGTACCCACTATTTTTGGCTCCTTGAGGAAGTTTGTCAAGAAAACATCGCAATTTTATAATCCTTGAAAACACCGGAGTTGCGGCAAGGTACTCTGGGGTGGTTCGGGGCTGGACAGAACCTGAAGGCCTGCCGCGGGTTAGGGCGCGGGCAGGGCGGACTGAAGGTGCAGGAGGTCCTGGCCGTCCCGGGCGACATACACGTCCGGGAAGCTGTCGTGGCTGAAGTCGGCGGAGGCGGCCCACCGGCTGGCCTCGTTCTCGGCCGGCAGCCAGTTGGCGGTTGGTGTCCAGGGCTTGCCCGGGCCCGGGTTGAGTCCAAGGACGTCAGGGCCGGTGGCGGCGCAGAGCACATCGAGCCGCTGGTCGACGTTCAGATCCGCCAACAGGCAGGCGTTCGCGAGCCCGGTGAGCTGGGCCAGCCGCAGGTCCGCCTGCATCGTGCCATCGCCGCGGTTGAGCAGGAGCAGCGGGAAGCGTGGACGGCTGAGTACCACGTCGAGATCGCCATCGCCGTCGAGGTCGCCCGTCGCCGTCCCGGACGCCGGCTGATCCTGAAAGAGTGCCACGCGCTGGAGCTCGCGCAGGACTGGGTGGTCGTTGCGCAGGACGTACGCCAGCGCCGGCCCGACTACGACCACGTCCGGCGCGCCGTCGCGCGTGACGTCCGCGACGGCCAGCTGCAACACGGGCTCAGGTGCGGTCGGCAGCCACTCCGCGGTCGCGTCCCGCAGACCGACGCCGTTCATGTTCTCTGCGATGGCGACCTTGCCTGCGCGCACCGCCAACATCTCTGGCCGGCCGTCCCCGGTCAGGTCCGCAGCCGCGAGCGAGTCGCTGCCGGACCACTCTGGCAGGACCCAGAGCCCGTCGGCCTGGGTGAAGCGACCCAGCCCGTCGTTGAGCCAGACCTGGTCCTGAGGGTCGCGGCCGAGATAGGCATCCGGGTCGCCGTCACCGTCGAGGTCCGCCACGATGAGGTCCGTGGTTTGTCCGCCAGCCAGCGCTGGCAGACGTTGTCCCGACTCCTCCGTGAACCCACCGGTCCCGTCGTTCACGAATAGGAACGGCGGCTCCTCGTCGAGCCGATGCACGACCAGCACATCCGTGTCGCCATCGCCGTCCACGTCGGCCGCCGCGCCGGCCACGGCGTTCCGGTTCTCGACCAGGAGCGACTCAGTCGGCGTCAACTGGGTGACCTGGCCGCTGGACGTGATCAGCACGGTGCGGTCGACGACCTCTGCCGACGCGACGGCCGGCGCGAGGGTCGCGACGATCAGGGCCACCCACCACAGGCGGCTAGTGCCTCGACTATCTCGAGTCGATCGATTGGTCCGCTCGGCACTCGTGCTGAGCAGGATTGACATGCGTCGGGGCTGACTACTCATTGCAACCCTGTCGAAGCACTAGTCGGCGGCGGCATCAGGGACGCTCCAACGGCCATCGGCATCCAATTGCCCGGCCTGGCGGGCGCGCAGCGGGACAGGGGTGACCGCCACGCTCTGGCAGGTCAGGTCGGCCAGCAGTTCGTAGTCGCCAGGCGGCAGGGGGGTCGCTGGCAGGGCTGCGCTGAAGTGCGCTGTGCTGCCTGGGTGGGCAGGCATCTGCACCGGCAAGACGGCGCGGCCCTGCACCATACCGTCAGCCCCGGTCACGGTCACGGTGCCTTCCGGGCGGCAGTGCACATTACCGCGGTTGGTCACCGGGATGCGGACGAAGGCCGGGGAGCCGGGGATGAGCTGCATGGGATCGAGCGTCAGCTCGAGCGCTTCGGTGCCGGCGACGGCGGCGTACAGCGCCATGCCGAAGCGCACCTGCACGGTGCCCGCGCCGACGGAGTGCTCGAACACGACCATGGCGGCCAGTTCCCCGCGCGCCTCGGTCGGGACGCGGACCGTGTAGGCCACGTCCTGGCGGCTCCCAGGCGACAGCTGCAGGTGGGTGGGGGACACCTGCAACCACTCCCCGGGAGCCGCCGGCGCGTAGCCGGCCGCAAGCGACTCCAGCACCACCGACACCTCGACGGGCTCCTCGGTGTCGTTGGTCACGTGGAACACGCCCTCGGCGGGCGTGCCCGCATGAGCGCGCAGCTCGACGACCCCGGGCTCGACGCTCAGCGCCGCAGCCGGACTCGGCCGCAGCGACAGCGCCAACCCGCACGCCGCCAGCCACGCCCACCGGCGCGGCCGTGACATGCGCTCCTCCACCACGCGAGGTTACTGGTGGTAGAGCTCGAGGATCAGCGTCGCCGTGAACGTGTCCGCCGGCGCGCCGCCGAACCGGCCCGCGATGTACACCGCGACGTCGCCATCACTGTCGCGTGGCGGCGTCAGCGGGTGCAGTTTCAGGAACGCGTTGGCCGCGTCCCCGACCGCCACCTGCAAGAACTCGATGGTCTTGTCGATGGTCGGTGCCGGTGCCGCCGTGCAGTTCAGCGGGACCGCCGGCGTGCTCGGGCAGTCCGACGCATCCGCGATGAACGCCCAGGGCGCGTTGAAGAACCCGCCGACTTCGTTCACCCCGACATCCAAGGCCCCGTCACCGTCGTCGTCTACCGGTGTAGCCGGACCGCCGACCACAACGTCCTTGTACACCTGCCAGGCCCACGGCACGCGATCGTTCGGGTTGGTGGGCGTCGTGCCGATCAGCCCGCCGTACCCGCGCGGATCATCGGTGCAGGCCGAGCTGGCCGGCAGGAGGGGGTCGCACGTCGTGCCGTTGTCCCCCAGCACCGTGCCGACGGTCGTCGGCTTGGTCGCCTTGTTGTTCGTGTAGATCCGGATGGCCCAGTTGTTGTGGTTGCTGGCGTGCTGGACCTTCAGGTACTGCGGCGCCACCTTCCACGGCGCGGCGATCGACACGCCGGTCACGGTCCCGAACGCGATTGACGCTGCGAGGGCGTCGGCCGCGATGGTGCGCGGTTGGACCGTCAGACTCACGGTCGTGGCGAGCGATCCGCTCGCGCCGACCGTGCGCGTCACGTCCACCACTTCGGCCCAGGCGAGGTTCCCGACCGGTGACAGGGTCAGGGCCCACGTCAGGGCGATATGTCCCAAGCCTCTCATGCCCCACCTCCTGGTGCTCGGCCGGTGGCCCGCCCAGCGGCCGTCTCCACGATCCGCGCGCCCTCCACCGGACGCGCGCAGAGGCTCCCACAGCCTCGGAAAACGCTTCCTTTGCCGGACAAAAAACAACAGAAACGGCCGAGCTGCCTATTCGGCAGCCCGGCCTTCCCGGATGGGACCCGTGGCTTTGCCTGCCCGCGGCTTCCCGCGCGCAGTCCCGCCCTGCGTCATGCTGCAGGCGGGCGGCCCTGCCTTGCGGCAGGTGTGCCCTTTCGCTGGCAATCGGCTTGCTGTCAAAAAAGCACTTCAAAAAACTATTTCGTAAGTTACCAAAATTATAGCACGCGGCCTGAAATATTGCAATCTCCTAGCACGGAAAAGGCACACGACGCTCATGGGCCCCCGTCGACATGCGAGGCTGTGGGATTCCAGAGCCCTTTATAGAGTTCGTAACTGGCTCTCAGCTGCCGCAGGTAGGGGCTCTGCGCTCCGTCCCCTTGGCTGACCAGCCCATACCACTCCTCAAAGTTCCAGCCACCGGGGTAAGGGCCGGCCCAGTTCGGCACGGTTTCCTGTACGCGCGGCGAGAAGCGCGGCGGCTGCCCTGCCTTCCACCACTCATCGGACCACTCGAAGACCACACCGCCGAGCGCGTTGCCCTGCCCCCGGCCCGCGAGGTTGTCCGCGATGTCCACCCAGTTGCCGAAGTGATAGAGCGCCTGATCGCGCTCGGCGACCTCGCGCGGCTCGCCGGTCTGAAACGCCGGGCAGCCGAACTCGGTCACCAGCACGGGCTTGTCCAGCATGCGCCGCGCGTCCTCGTAGAAACTTCGCCCGGCCCCTTGCCAGCCGCGATAGAGATTCGACCCGAAGATGTCCACGGCCGGGGCCTCCTCGGCCAGGAGGTCGAGGAAGCCGGCGTCGCCGTTGGCGATCGCGACCGGGTGATCAGGGTCCTCACCGTGAATCCACGTGGCCAACTCGTTCAGGAACCGGTAGTACTCGCGCGGGTACTTCCCCGCGTTGCCCACCCCGCCCACGATGCCGTGCACGCCGCCGTAGTTATTTTCATTGCCCAGGACCCACATGAGCACGTACGGCTCGTCCTTGTGCTCGCGCACCAGCTGCTTGACGCTCTCCGTCATCCGCTTGCGCTGCTCGAGGTTGAGATAGTCGGTGCCCTCTTCCCACGTGGCACCCGACCCGACCGTGTACATGCCCACGAAATCTCCGAGCATGAACATGAGGCCGTACTCGCGGTGGAGTTGGCGCAGGAGATGCTTGTTCGACGCGTGGTGGTACAGGCGGAGCGTGTTCACGCCCATGTCTCGCAGGAGGGCGAAGTCCCCGATGACAGGCTCGCCGGCGTCCTGGCGGTTGTTGCCGTTGGCGTCCACGAAGGTGTCGAACGCATCGATGCGGCTGTTGCCGTTGCGGTCGGTGGTCATCCAGTCGCGCAGACTGCCCTCATCGGGCGTCTCGCCGACCTGACTCGGCTGGAACGTCAGCCCGCGCACGACCCACGGCGTGCCGTCCACCAGCAGGCGCCAGTGGCTGTTCTCGTACTGCACCAGGCGCACGCGCCCGCGGCCGACGGTCCGCCGCACCGCGAGTCCGCTCAGGTCCACGGGTGGCGGGTTGACCTCGTCTACGGCCACCGGCACGAGACGCCCGGGGTCGGCGAGGATCCGGTCGTTGTCGACGGCATGGTCGAAGCCGCCCTCGATGCGCACGAAGGCCCCCTCCAGGCGCTGGCCCAGCTCAGGGTGCAGGCGCAGAATCGCCTCAATCTTGTCGCGGGCCACCTTGCCCACGTACCAGGGTGTGGGCGGATCGAACGCCGTCCAGCCGACGGACGTTGGATAGTGCATGAGCGCGGCGTAGTACGCCTTGATCGCCTGCGCCCAAAGCGAGGCGCGTTCCAGCGTGAGCGCCGTGTAGAACTGCTTCACGCCGGGTTCCTCGTCCGTCGAGGCCCACTTGAAGAAACTGTGCTGGATGTTCTTGAGGAAGGTCATGTCCCAGTGGCTGCCGTCCAGCACCCCGGAGGCCTGGGCGATCGTAAAGGCCGGGTCCCGCAGGAGTCCGCCCTCGTTCGGGTAGATCCCTTCCCCCACCGCCTCTGCCAGGCCGGTCCAGTCGGTCACGTCATACCGGTAGGACGCGGTCCCGCGATCCACGAAGCTGCCATAGCGCGCGTAGTCCACCACGGACTCTGTGCCGGCATCGGCCAGGGCGAACGCGGTCGCCTCGTGCCGCAAGGCCTTGCGCAGCCCCTCCGGCACGCCCGCCTCCCAGGTCGACGCCGCGTGCGGCCGGCTCACCTGCTGCCGCACCAGGGCCACCGCTTCATCGCCGACCCGCAGCCCGTCCGTCACCGGCGTGGCCGCGCTGACCACCACGAACCCTGGCTCGCGTACGAGGTAGGTGCCCTCCACCCGGCCCTGGGCATCCGTCGTCGCCGTCGTCGTGAGCCCGAGGCTGCTCTGCGGCTCGGCCACCGCGAGGAGCACCGTGCGGTTCGCCGCCGCCGCCCCCTGCCCATCGGTGACCTGCACCGCATACCGGACGGTCTCAACCTGCTGCCCCACCTCATAGAGCGAGCGGTCCGTGGTCACCTGCACGACCGGCGCGTCGAGCGCCTCGCGAACCCGCACCCGGCGCTCTTGCCGTGCCAGCCGCCGTCCCCGCGCGTCGAGGGCCTCCACGACCAGCGGGTGCACGCCCGGCGAGAGCGATCCGGTCAGCGGCACGGTGGCCTTCCACCAGTGGCGGCTCAGGCGGGTAGCCTGCGTCCAGGGCTTCCACCACCCGCCCCGCCCCAGCCGAAAGCGCACGGCGCCGACGCGCTCTGTGGCATAGACTGTCACCTGCAGCTGGTCGTCATAGGTCCGCCCCTCGACCGGGCTCAGGAGGACCGCCTGGTTGTAGCTCTGGAGTGCGGCGTAGTCCGGCCGGAGGCGACCTGGCCCATCGCCCGCGTCCTGGAACTCGACGAGGCCGAACCACTCCTCGGGATCCTCCGGCTCATGGGTCCGCTCATCCCCCGCGTGCTCGGCTTGCTTCCACCATTCATCGTTCCACTCGAAGACCACCGCCCCCTGCGCGCCGGCCTGGAAGATGCCGTCCCAGAGGGCGAGGAGGGCCGCCGGCCGCGTCGCCGTCGTGTGCCCGCCGTAGCCCGCGGGGCCTGTCTCGCCGTCGCGGCGCTGCGCCAGCGAGAGCCCGACTTCGGTGACGAGGAGCGGTTTGCGCTGCGCGAGCGTCCGCTTCAGGTGCCGCACGTAATTCGGCAGCCCGAAGGCATGCGCCACGCTCGCCGGCTCATACGGGTAAAGATTGAAGGAGACGAAGTCCCACGGGCTGCTGTCGAGGAAGACCAGGGCCGGCCAGTTCGCGTAGGAGGTGAGTCGGTGCGGATCCGCCTCGCGCGCGGCCTCGGCGCCCCGGCGCAGCAACTCCTCCGTCTCGGGGACACCGGTCTCGAAGACCTGGGCCGGCAGCAGCTCATTGCCGATCAGCAGGGCGAGGACGTTGGGATGCGTGCTGGCGCGCGTCGCTTCGCGCCGGACCACCTCGAGCATCGCCTGGCGGAACGCCGGCGTGGCGAAGCTTCCATCGCGCTCGATCCAGATGCCCTGCAGGACGAAGAGGCCGTAGCGGTCGGCCAGCCGCAGCGCTTCGTCGCTCAGGGGCGCCCACGTGCGCAGGGTGTTGAACCCGCCCTCGACGATCCGCTGAAAGTCGCGCTCGACCAGGCCCAGGTCCACGGTGTCTTTCCAGGGCACCTGGCCAGGACGGTACGGCGAGTATCCAACCCCCTTCACGAGGAAGGGTTCGCCGTCCACGTACAGCCATTCCCCGCGGACCTCGATGCGGCGCGCCGGGGCGGCCTCGGCGGCCCACGTCGCGGACGCGCCTAACAGGACGGCGGCGACCGCGATGGCTGCGCGGAGCGTCTGTCTCATCGAGGGGTCAGGCACCTTCCTGTGGACAACTCCCAAAAAAGGTGCCTGACCCCTTTTCGGTCAAAGGGGTCAGGCACCTGTGTGAGGCGAAAGACCTCAGGATTCGGCGAGGATCTTGTTCAGGCGCCCGCGCGAGGCCACGGCCACCTTCCAGAACCAGCCCTTCGGATCCCAGCACTGGGCGAAGGAGAAGTCGTTCACGACCCGCTCGAAGGCCGGCTTGGCCTCCTGGGTGCGCTTCTGGGCCATGAGGGACTCCCCATAAATGAAGTAGCATGTCGCGACGTCGTTCAGCGCCCAGTAGTCGAAGGCCTTGTCCTTCGGGGCGAATTCGGTCAGCGAGGCCTGCTGCTGCTTCGCGTCGTTCTCATAGAGCTCGATGCATTTCTTCGTGTAGAGCTCGACCCCCTTGTGGTCGTTCTGCCCGAGCGCCTCCCAGGCCTTGGTCGTGAGGGTCTGCGACGTGTAGTCGCCGAAGTCGTAGGCGGTGCCGATCGTCGCCAGCTTGTCGCTGGCCCCCTGCGCCACCTTCCAGAACCAGCCCTTGGGGTCCCAGGCCTGCGCGTACGGGAAGCGCTCGATGATGGTGTTGAACGCTTCCTGCGCCTCCTTCACTTGCCCCTGCGCCAAGCGCGCCTGGCCGAGGATGAAGTAGCACGTGGCCACATCGTTCAAGGCCCAGTAGTTGAAGGCCTTCTCCTTCGGCGCAAAGTCGGTCAGGCTGTCGGCCTGCTGCATCGCCTGCTTCTCATAGAGCGTGATGCACTTGGTGGTGTACGCCTCGACCGCGGCGTAGTCGCCCACATCGAGCGCGCCCCACGCCTTGACCGTCAGCGTCTCGGAGCTGAAGTCTCCAAAGTCATACTCGACCAAGTCGGCCGCGGCGCCCGGCACCTGGCTCAACGTCTTGGGCGCGGCCATGCCGCCGGACTTCTCTTGGGCCCAGGCCGGCGCGACCCCGGCCACGAGCACCAGCCCCACCAACACCATCAGCGTGCGCATCTCCCCCTCCTTGTTCGTGAGGTTGGTATCAGCCCTGTGTCTGATACCGGGTGTCAGCCTTTCAGGGCACCCGCGGTGATCCCGCGGATGATGTTGCGCTGCATCAACAAATAGATTACCACAATCGGCAGGATGGAGATAACCATTCCGGCGCTGAGGAGCGCGTACTGCGTCAGGTGCGTGCCCTGGAACGCCATGAGGCCCCGTTGCAGCGGCATGAGCCCAGGCCGGCTGAACACCAGGTAAGCCAGCAGGAACTCGTTCCACACGGACAGCGACGTCAGCAGCGCAATCACCCCCAGCGCGGGCCGCGCCAACGGCAGCATGATGTGCCAGAACACCCCCAGCACCCCGCAGCCGTCCACCTCGGCGGACTCCTCGAGTTCCTTCGGAATCTTGTCGAAGAAGGGCTTCAAGATGAAGATGCCGAAGGGGAGCCCGGCGTTGATCTGTGGCAGCACGTAGCCTAGCCGCGGCAGCCAGGTGTCGCCGCCCTGGTCGATCAGCCCCATCTGGTTGAGCAGGATGTAGAGCGCGACGAAGGCGCCCGGGATCGGGATGAGCATCGTCGAGAGAATCACGCGGTAGAGGAGGCCCGACCCCTTGAACGTGAACCGGGAGAAAGCGTACGCGGCCAGCGCCGCGAGCGACACGACGCAGGTCACGACCGCCGCGGTGTAGCCGAGCGAGTTGAAGAAATACACGCCGAAATGGCCCCGGGTCCAGGCCTCCGCATAGTTCGACCACTGGGGCGAGGCCGGGATGAGGCGGAAGTCTGAAAAGACGGTCCGCTGCGTCTTGAGGCTCGACGACGCCATCCAGGCCAGCGGGAACACGCACGAGAGCGCGATCGGCAGGCACAGCGCATGCCATCCCAGATAGCCCAGCCACCGTCGGGCCCGTTGGGCGAGGAGCGTCAGGCGTCCGTCGTCGCCGGTCATGCCGTCTTGCGCTGGAAGCGCAGCTGGATGAGGGACACGACGAGCAGGATCAGGCCGAAGACGATGCCCTGCGCGCAGGCATAGCCGAACCGGCCGGAGCCGAGCATGCTGGCGAAGATGCGGGTGATGGGCACCTCGGTGTGGAAGGCCGGGCCGCCCTGCGTGGTCGCGATGATGAGCGCGAAGATCTGCATGGTGCCCAGGATCGTCAAGATCGACACGGTGATGCACACCGGCAGCAGGAGTGGGAGCGTGACGTGCCGAAACCGGTACCAGGCATTGGCGCCGTCCACGCGCGCCGCCTCATACAGCTCGTCCGGGATCGTCTGCAGCCCGGCCAGGAACATGACGAACCCCCAGCCGAACCCTTTCCACATATGGATCATGGCCACCGCCGAGAGCGCGGTCTGCGGATCGGCCAGCCAGGGGCGCGTGAAGTGGCCGAGCCCCATGGCCGTCAAGACCTCGTTGAAGATGCCGAAGTTCCCGTCGAAAATCCAGAACCAGATGAGGCCGACGACGATCTCCGACAGGATGGGCGGCAGGAAGAAGATGGTGCGGTAGATCGTGCCACCGCGCAGTTCCCGGTTGACCGCGATGGCCAGCAGCAGCGCCAGGGCGTTCTGCAGCGTCAGCGCGAGGAGCGTCACGTAGCCGGCCTGGCCGAAGGAGGTCCAGAAGATGCGGTCTTGCGCGAGCACCTCCAGGTAATTGCGCAGGCCGACGAACGTCGGGCTGGGGCTGATGCCGTCCCAGTCGAGCAGGCTGGTCTGCAGCAACAGGTAGAAGGGATAGATGCTGAAGACGGTGAAGAGGAGCAGCGCAGGAAGGATGAAGGCGTACGGGGCGACGCGCCGACCCCTAGGGGCGGCCATGGGCCGACTCCAGCTGGGCGCGGCGGCTGGTCTCGCGCGCCTTGACCTCCTGGACCTGCTGCGCCACGGCTTCCGGCGTCGCCTCGCCGATCAGGATGGACTGAATGCCCTTGTCGAACGCCTCGATGACCGGCGAGGCCTCCTGGACCGCGAAGAGGCGCGGGTGGACGGTGGCGTCCATGGCGTCCGCGAAGGCCGCCAGGTGGGGCGAGAGGTCGCTTGCCGCCGCGCGGTTCGCCGGAATGTTCTGGGTGGTCTCCAGCAGGTAGCGCTGCTGCGGCTCCTCCGTCAGCCAGCGCAGGAACGCGACCGCCTCGGCCTTGCGCGGCGACCGGGCGTTGACGAAGAAACTCGAGCCGGCCCCGCCCCACGTCACCATCGGGCGCGAGGTGGTCTTGGGGGGCATCATGATGCCGTAGTCCAGGTCCGGGTTCATGCTCCGGTACACGTTCACGCCCCAGGCGCCGTTGAAGGCGAAGACCGCCCGCTCGTTGGCAAACAACTGCTCCGCCTGCTTGTTGACCATCGTGACGATCCCCGATGCCAGCAGGCCGCTGTCCCGCAGTTCGGCGAACCGCCGCAGGACGCTGATCCAGCCCGGGTCCGTATACGGCACCTTGCCGGCGAAGGTGTCCTCGACCCGCTTCATCCCCATCTCGTGGATGGCGTAGTTCTGGGCGAAGCAGTCGAGCAGCCAGAGTTCAGCCCAGCCGCTCACGAAGCCGATGAGCCGCTCGGCCTTGGCCCGCTCGGCCACTTGCAGGAACGCCTCCCACGTCGTGGGAGGCGTCTGCGGGTCCACGCCCAGCTGTGCCAACAGTTTCTTGTTGTAAAAGATCTGGATGTTCATGACGTCGATCGGCACCCCGTACGCGCCTGGCTCGACGCCGTAGGGATTGCCTCGCGAGAACGCGTTGACGGCCAGCGCCTTGGGAAAGAGTGCCGCGCGCCAGGCCCCGCCGCCCTCGCTCAGGTAGGGTTCGAGCGGCTCCACATGGCCGGCCTGGATGAAGCTCCCGACGTCCCGCAACTCGCCCAGGATGCCATAGACTTCGGGAAGGCCCTCGGTTTGCGCGGCGGCGCGGACCTTCTGCGCGTAGACGTCGGAGGGAGCGTACAGTTCGAAACGGACTGGAGTGCTGGTGGCCTGCTGGTACCGCGCGGCCAACTCGTCGAAGGCCTCCTCGCGGTCGGTCATCCAGTGCCAGACCCGCAGGGGATGCGACCCGGTGGCTGAGGGAGACTTGCCGCAGCCGGCCAGGAGGATCAGGACCAGGAACGCGGGCACCGCCGGCACGCGCAGGCAGGCACGAGCGCGCAGCAGGGACATGGACCGTGTGCTAAAAACCGCTGGTGGTCGCCAGCGGCACGATGTCGCTGAAGGCGATCGCCACGTCCAGGTCGTGCGCCTGACGCTCGCCAGGCTCGGCGACTGAGCCGGCTTCAGCGCCGGTGGCGGGCCGGTCCGAGCCACGCCGGCCATGCGGGGCGGTCGGCTGCACCCGCACGACGTAGCCACTGGCCACCAGTCTGACAAAGGGAAAGTGCTTCGACTGCGTGTCGCTGACGGTGACGGTGCAGCTCACGGCGTCGCCCGAGCGCCAGGGGAACGAGGCAGGCATTGTCGCCGAACAGCCGGCCAGGCTGACGTTCCGGGTCCAGCCGCTCACGCTCCGCGCGTTCCCCGCCGTCTGCCCGGACACGTCCACGTGAGCCGCCGGGAGCTCCACGCGCCGGTGCCGACGCCGTTCAGCCACTTGCGCCGCCATGGGATCGCCTCATGTGGACTCGCGATCCTGCAGGATGCAGGACCACTGTGCACTGCGCGCCATTGTAACTCACCCGCTTAGAGAAGTCATCCGTAACCTGCACGCGCGCTATGCGTTGCGCGCACCCCGAACGAGACACGGGGACGTCCTGATCGAGGCCGTCCCCGCGCATCATGCCCATCCGTTGTCCCCCCTTCACTCGTCTCACATGGCGTGGCCCGCGGACCCCGCTATGGCCGACGGCTCGGTGCGTCCTGGCTCTGGAGCGCGGCCCCCTGCTCGGCCGCCTCATCCACCGCCTCGGGCACCGTCCCTGACAGCACCTGGATGGCGACTTCCCCGAGGGCGGCCCAGGCGTCTCCGGACAAGGTCAACCCAGCCCTGATGGCCCGTTCGAAGTGCTGCTGGAGCCCGAGCCGCGTGTCCACCGACGGCGCTGTGCCCTCGGACAAGTGCTGGGCGACCTCGTTGAGCGTATGGTACGCATGGTCCAGATTCCAGGAGTACGACAGGAGCCAGGCGAATTCCCGCTCGGTCTTTGGCAGCGGGATGTCCCCGAGGTCGTACAGGGTCTTATCGACCTTCGTGTACCGGAGGATCCCGGCCTTGTCAGTCTCGTCGTTGCCATAGTAGCGCCGCCGCTTGAGGGCCTCGACCCGCTCGGCATAGGCCTCATCGCCGTACAGATCAGCCGGCAGCCAGGACCAGGTTTCACCCTGCGCTTCCCAGCGCCGGAGGTCCAGCACCTGCTCGCCGCGCGCATTGACGAGCCCCACGGCCACGTCAACGCCGAGCACCGGGTCATGCTCGAAGCGCACCGCACTGCGCAGCAGCCCCTCCTGCAGCATCAGCGTCAGCTCGCGGGGGATCTTCCGGTACGTGGCCCCGGTGGCCTCGTCATTCGTGTCCGCGCCCACGCCGCCGGTGTTGAACATGAAGAACTCCTGCGGCATGCCGCCTGCCTCGATCTCCGCGAGGATGTCCTGGAGGATGTTCGCGTTCTCATCCTCGAGCCCGATGATGAAGGGGTCGGAGAAGTACTCCACATAGGGCTTGCCGATGGCGCCGATCGCCGCGCCCTGCTGCACCGCCTCGCCGTACATGAGCGCGCGGACGTACTGCTCCTTCGTCAGCCGGATGAGCGGCGGGAGCACGTCGTTGCGGCGCATGACCCCCTGCCAGAAGAGGCGGTCCATGTGCTCCATCGGCACGTGCACGGACTCGCCGGTCACCTGCATGTCCGTGATCCGTCCCAGCGTGTCGGCGATGCCCTTCTCCCGGATCAAGGTGCGGCGGTTCACGATCGCGCGCATGTTGCGCACGATGTTCCAGTTCAGATCCAACTCTCCCGTCTCGAGATCCAGCGGGACGTTCTCGAAGGGCTGCCCCTGCAGCGCCTGCCAGGTGACCAGATCGTCCGCCTGCGTGACGCCGAAGGGCACCGCGTAGAGGTTGTTCTCCGTCCCGTCGATGGCGAAGGGGATGCGGATGGTCGTCCCGTTCTTGACCACCTCCAGCGGCTCCGGCAGCCGCTGGAGCAGGATGATGTCGTCGTTCATCGGGTACACACCCTCGTCGGGATCCTCGGAGATCCCAAGCAGCCGGCCCAGCGTGACCTCGCCCAATTTCAGCATGATCGTCAGCGTGCTCTTGCCATGCAGCGACGGGCCGATGGTCATGAGCGCGGTGTGACGGGTCCGGCCCTCAAGCGTCTTGGCCCGGGCCACGCTCAGGGCCGCCTGGACTCCCAGGTCACCCTGCGCCCGGGCCTTGGCCATGGCAATCGTCAGCGGGCCCATCTTGTGCTCGCCGACGTAGTCGAAGCCCAGGTGGAGCGAGAGCCCCTTGCTGGGGGCCTTGAAGACGAGCTTCGTGAGTTTCGCCTCGGCCACGCGGTCCATGAGAGCCTGCCATTGCTCGCGCTCGGCCGCGTCTCCCCGGGCCTCGACCCAGGCCGTGAGGTCCTCCTGCCAGCTCGGGAAGGAGACTTCGAGGATGTCGGGGGTCTCGCGCTGCCGCTCGGCGGGCACGTCGAACGTCAGCTGCCGCCACATGTAGGGTATCTGCAGGTACTTGGTGCCGATGAGGAGCTGCCGCGCATGATACGCGCGGTCCTCGGTGTCCGTGAGCTGCCGGTCGGTCTGGACGACGGTCCGCCCTGCCTTGAGCTGCTCGTCCAGGTAGCGCGTCACGAAGGGCAGCACCTCCGCAAAGAGGGTTTGCTGCGCCTCGTCAAACGCGTCGGCGTCGCGGTTGCGCTCGAACCCGTCGATGAAATACTTGGTCAGGTCCGGCCGCCGCCGCACGTCGCCCTGGCTGAAGAACGCCAGGCTGCCGTTGGGCAGGCGGTAGACAATGTCCGGCCCGGCCTTCGCCGGTATCTTGCCCTTGGCTTCGTCCGCGCGCGCTTGCGCATTCAGGGCGGCCCACTCCTCGCGGAGCTTCGCCTGCTCCTCAGCGGGCAGGTCCTGGAAGACGCGCATGTGCCCGGCCAACCACTCGGGCGAGGGGTTGTAGAGCTCGCTCGTGGGCTGCTGGCCGCCCTGCGCGACGGCCACGAGGCTGTCCAGCGCGTCGACGAACTGCGGATTGATGGCCGGGCCCTCAAGTCCGCCCCGGCTTGGCTGCGCGGCGACCTCCGCGGCCGGCGTCAACGCCGGGCTCCAGGTAGCCAACGCAGTGAGCGTTGGCGCGATCGCCACGTCCAGATCGCCTGTCTCGACCGAGGCGAGCGCCGAGGCGAATTCGTCCGGCGTTTCGCTGACGGGGTACGTCTTCTGGTTGCCCGCGATCAGCATGCGCCGGCTGCTGTGCTTGCCCGCGGCCACGGTCTGGGCCGCCTGCAGGATCGGAATGAACTTCTCCGTCGTCGTGCTCGCCCCGCCTGGCAGCAGACCGTCAATGTCCGCCTGGGCAAGATACTCGGCGGCGTTCTCGGCGGTCACGCTGCCGCCATAGATGATGCGGGTCCGCCCGGCGAAGGCCTCCCCGAATTGGCTGGCGAGGACCTTGCGGATGGCGTGATGCGCCGACTGAGCGTACTGGGCGGATGCCGCGCGGCCCCGCCCGCTGCCGGCAATCGCCCAGCGCGGCTCGTAGGCGACCACGAGGCGGGCGTCCAGCGACTCAAGGGTCAGGTCCTTGAGCGCCGCGAGGAGCTGACCTCCCAGGAAGATGTCACGGCCTGAGATCCCGCCGATGCCCTCGGCCTCAATGTCCTCCCCCACGGCCAGGAGGATCGTGCGGATCTCGGGCCGCTCGGCGGCCGCGCGCAGCTGCGCGTTGATCTCCTGGTCAGTGTCCACGATGGAGGTCGGCGTCCCGTCGCGCGTCTCCGAATGGCCGGCGATGATGCCGGTCGCGCCCGCCGCGATCGCGGCATCGATCGAGACTTCGCCGGTGTGCGCGCCCTGCACTGCGGTCACCCGCTGCGCCAGGAGTGTCACGTGGGGCGCTGAAACCGGTTCCGCGCCGGGCGTGGGCGCGGCCGGCGCAGACGCGGCAAAGCCCCGCGCGTCCGGATCAAGATAGCGCTCTGGCGCGCTCGTGGCGGCGCGGGTGCCGGCGGCAGCCCCTGAGGGCGCCGTCTCCGGCTGCGCCGCGATGCCGGCATCTCCTCGGAGGGCCGAGCCGAGGATGTCATGGGCCTGCGCAAACTGCTGCAGGAGCGGAAGGGTGTACTCAAAGCGAGGATCCGCCGCGAGCGTGCGCAAGATGGAGCGGACAATCTCCGCAGGTTCGACCTTGCGGCCCAGATCGACTTGGAGGTCCGTCGGGGACTTCGCCGTCACTCGAACCTGCCCATCGGGCACGCCCTCGGCCTGCAGATGCTGCCCGGAGCCAATGCCGGCCTCATCCGCCAGGAACTGGTAGAGGTCGAAGACGATCTGCCACTGACGCTCGGTGTCGAGGGCGAAGGCGATCGTCGGCAGCTGTGCTGCCAGCGCGTCAGTCACCGCCTCGGGGAGTTCCGGCGCCGGGGCAGGACGTGCCGCAGGCCAGGCCGGCGGCAGCCCGGTCTCGCGGACCAGGCCGACCAGGTCCATGACCCGGTTCGAGTAGCCGAATTCGTTATCGTACCAGGCCCAGACGGTCACGAGCCGGCCGTCTTCGCGCACATCGGTCAAGTTCCCGGCGATGATGCTGGAGGTCGACTGGCCGAGGATGTCACGCGACACGAGCTCCTGCTCCCCGTAGGCCATGATCCCCTTGAGCGGCCCTTGGGCGGCCTGCCGCAGCAGAGTGTTGACCTCCTCGACTGTCGTCGGTTTTCGCACGAGGGCGGTGATGCCCACAATCGACCCGTCCGGGACTGGCACGCGCAAGGCGATGCCGGTGCCCTTGCCGGCCAGCGCTGGGATCACGTCCCCAATCGCCTTCGCCGCGCCGGTTGACGTGGGGATGATGTTCTCCGCCGCCTCACGGCCGCGGAGAAACGCGCCCGGCCGCACGGTGTCCTTGAGTGCCTGGTCGGCCGTGTAGGCATGGGTGGTGGCCATATAGAAACTCTCGATCCCGAACGCGTCGCTGAGCAGTTTGAGCGGCGGGGCGATGGCGTTGGTCGTGCAGGAGGCACAGCTGAGCACCACGTCATCGGCCGTGAGGAGCTCCTGGTTCACGCCCGGGACCACCGTCTGGAGCTCGCCGGTTGCAGGGGCGGTGATGATGACCTTCTTGGCGCCGGCCTGGAGATGCTTGGCCGCAGCGTCGCGGTTCGTGAAGACGCCGGTGGATTCCAGGGCGACGTCCACGTCATTCGCTGCCCACGGCAGCGTGGCCGGGTCGCTGCCGTCGTAAATGTTCACACGCCACTCCGGCACCGCGTTTGCCGCACCGCCGCCGCGAGGCTTGCGCATGAAGGCGATCCATCGCTGGCCGTCCGCGTCCTGCCCCTGGCGGATGGTGACGTCCCCCGCTTGCGACCGGGGCGCGGATTCGAATTCACGCTGCAGCAGCTCGACGTAGTCCTTCAGACCCTGATCACCGAATCGATCCAGTCGGAACGCGATGTCATTGAGCGCGACAATGCGGATGCGGGGGTGGTCCTGCTGCAGCCAGGCGCGCAGGAGATTGACGCCGATGCGGCCAGCGCCGTTGATGGCCACGCGGGTTGGCAGCAGTTGGGCGACTTCGGCCCGCGCCTGCTCCCGCACCGCCTCGCGCTCGGCTGCGCTCATCCGCGGACGCGGGTAGCGGGTCGTCAGGACCTTCCCCACCATGGTCCGGGTCCAGAGTGCCGCCTCCAGCAGTCCGCGGTTCACCCGGTACGTCGCCGAGTCGCCGGCGCCGTCTTTGACGGCCACGCCCACCGCCGTGAGTTCGAAAAGGTCGGGTTCGATGGTTCGTGGCGAAAGAGTCATGCCCTCCGCGAGTTGGGCCCTAGTGAGCGCGCCGGTGCGGCCAGCCAGGAAGGCGTAGACACCCGGCACCGAGCCTGGCGCGGGTGCCCCTCCCTCAGCCTCCCAGGCGGAGAGTGCGTCGTCCGCCGCCTGCGGCGAGGACGGGGCTGCACCCGGCTCTGGACTGGACCAGCCAGGATCACCTGCCACCCGGCCTTCGGCATCGGTCCCCTTGGTCGAGATGGCTCGGAGCGTGTCGTGCTGGACGGCCGGGAGCGCGAGCGCTGGAGAGACCGCCAGGAGCTGGGCGAGCAGGACTGCCACCACCCGACCGGCCGTGCGACTGGTCATCCCCCCCTCAGGCCATTGGCACTGCATGTCCGCTGCGCTCCGTCGTTGCGCGAGGTACCGCTACCTTCGGTCTGCACACAAGCGGGAGGCCCGCGATGCCGCGAGCCTCCCGCTGAGCACTCCTGATGAACCTCCGTCGCCTCGTATCGCGTTACCCGCTGACGCCGACGCCTGCCATCGTTTCTTGATACGCGCGGATCGCCGGCTCTGCGTCCGCGGCGATCTCCGCCAACTGCGGCACGATCAACTCGTCCAGTTGCTGCAGGTCCAGGCGCTTCGCAACCTCCGCAGGCACGGTGCCGTCTCCGGCCACCGCGGCAGCCGCGGCGTGAAGCGCGGCAGCACCCGAGCGCACCTGGCCCTCGGCCGCCCCGTCGAACGCGACCCTGACTGGAGCGCCGATTGCTTGGGCGTCCAGCCACTCGGACGGGCCGATCGCCGCAGCCGCGCTTCCAGGACTGCTCCGCGAGACGGTGTCAAACCACTCCGCGTTGAGCTGGGTCGCACCGTTGGTGGTCTGGTTGATGGCTTCCACCAGCGCGGGCAGCTCGGCCGGGTCACCCACCGTCACCGCAAGCTTCACCGCGCTCTCGCGGGCTGCGTCATCCAGTGTTCCCAGGTCCCGCACCTCCTGCAGCCGCTTCAGCGCGCGCTCCCAGGCGATGAAGAGGCCCGGCGTCTGCTCCGCCACTGTGTCGTGGACCACGATGGTCTTCGGCGACCGCTTGTTCTGCATCAACCCCAGCAACGTGTTCTCCTGGTCTACGACTGCCGGGTCCGCGGCCGCGGGCTCCTGCAACGCGAAGGTGCCGCGCGCAACGACCTGCTCAACGTCCGCGATGGCCACGTCATCGACCTCGACCCACGCGTAGCCGTTGCCCTGTCCCTCCGGATCGCTGAACCGCAGCGTCGTGACGCGCTGGACGCCATCGCGGACCTGCTGGACCCCGCGCAACCCGAACCACCCGTTGTCAGTGATCATCGACATGGACGCCTCGACGGGACCTTGCACGTCATCCGGCGTCAGAATCCGCGTCCCGGCGAGCACCTGCGCCGCATCGCTCGGTCTGGCGTTGCGGAGCTTGTCCTGCTCATCCTGGCTGAAGCGGTTCCAGCGTGACAGGTCCTTGGGCGCCTTGCCGTCCTCGCCCTTCGAGAGGCTCTCGAACGAGGCCAGCCGCACGGCGCTGACGGCACCCGCGCTGCGCTGCATGATCCGGGCGACGATCGTGTTGTAGTACGCCTCGGCGCTCTTGGAGGTGCTCCACATGACGACGTGCTTGCCACGCTTGGCGCCGAGCGTGCTGACAATCCCCGGTGCGACGGTGCCGTCGGAGATCGCCGTCACGACCAAGCCGGGGAACTCACCCTGCAGGCGCTCAAGGGCGGCGAGCCGCGCCGTTTCGCGGTCCCGCTTCATGGCCACCACGTGCAGGTCGCCGATGCCCAGCCCGTTGGCTTCCGCCAGCATGGCCAGCGTGGCCTTCATCCCCTCATAGGGGTTCCGTTCATCGGCCACCAGCGGGTCAAGTTTAGCCTGGATCTCCGCCCGCTTGTCGGCCGGGACCGTGGTCAGGATCTCAAGGACGTAGAGCTCCGGCGTGATGCCCAGGCCCTTGATCCCCTGGCCCGTGGCGCGGATCGAGGTGCCGCCTGACTCCGTGACCGACAGGGCCTCCCACCTCACGCCATTGTTGTTCGTCGCAGTCATGCTCGTCCCTTCCACCACGTCCTCGACCAGGGGCTCCTCGGGGCCATATCCGCGGGGATTCACGACCGCCCCGGCCTCGTGGAAGGCGTCCGATGCCTCCTCGACGACGAGGTCCTTGAGTTTCACGTCCACCTCGCCCTCGAACGCATAGACCGTGTTGCGCCGGCCCTGATCCGCCGCGATCGCGTCAGAGGTGCGCTTCGCGAGGGTATCGGCCGCGCTCTTGGACGCTGTGCCCTTCCCGCGGAATCCCTTCACCGGGTCCGAAATCAGCGCGGCAATCGAGGTGGTGTTCTGCTTTCCGGCGTGCGTCAGCTCCCGCGAGGGTGCGCGCGTCTTGATGCGCACCTCGGCGTTCGCAAACCGCTGGGCCCCGGCCGCCGTGCCCCGTCCCTGCCGCGCCGCCTGGACCTCCCGGGCATTCGCGGTCATGACGCGCTGGGCCTCGGCGACGTTCTCGGGCTGGCCGCCCCAGGCGGCGAGCGCCTTGGCCTGCAGCCCGCGGCCGAAGGAGTAGGAGAGCTCCCAGGGGGCCTCGGTCAAGGCGGCGACTTCCTGGGCGCGGGCGGTCTTGCCCTCCGTGCGCAGCTCGGTGACGGCCGCGTTGCGGACCTCGGCGAAGCGGGTCTGGCTGATCTCGGCGACCGCGGCGAGGTTCGCCGTGGCCTGGTCATCGCTCTGGCCGCCTGAGAGGAAGACGACCGCCGGCACCGCGGCCGGGACGGTCTTCAAGAGGCCCTTGAGGGTTTCGACTCCGACGCTCTCAGGGTCGGTCTGCGTGGGCGCGTTCTTCCCCGCGAGGACCATGCTGGTCTTGAGGACCATCCCCGCAAGGTCGACATCCGCTGCGGCGAGCTCCGTGAAGGTCGCCTCCAGCATCCGGGTGGTCGCGGCCTGGGCCGCCGCCAGGTCATGGTCGGCGGGCGAGCCGTCGCTGCCATCGAAGATCACCTCCGGCTCGACGATGGGCACGAGGCCGGCCCCTTGCGCCAGCTTGGCCTGCCGGGCCTGCACGCGCGCGTTGGCGCGGAGGTTCTCCTCGGGCGGGTCGTTGGCGCGGACGGTCGTGCGGAACTTGGTGAAGCCCATGCCGGCTTCCTGCGCCCGCGCGAGGAGATCCGGCAGCTTCGCCAGCTCGAGGTCCTTGTGCCGCTTGACCCCTTTTTCCTCGGCGTAGGCCGGGTCATCCTCGAGGCCTTCGTCGGTCTTGAGCCCTGGGATGATGCCCTGGCTGCGCAGGTAGTCCACGAGGGTGAGCTTCCCATCGGGGGTCGTGTTCGTCAGGGTGTCGCGGTCCAGGATGACGGCGTCGATGCCGCTCTCCTTCAGGCCCTCGGCGGTCAAGAGGACCTGGCGCATCGCCTGGCGGTGCTCGGGGGTGTTCTCGAGGCCGACCGAGTCCAGGCGCTTGCCGGCGGTGCCGGTGCTCTCATCCGCCGCGAGGATGCCGCCGGTGGGCGGGACCATCTGGGCGGCGGTGGCGCGGAGGCGGATGGGCCGCAGGGCATCGCGCGCGGCCGTCCGGTAGCCGGCCCGTTCCGCGGCCGTGGCGTCCGCCTTCGGGTACGCGCTCGTCAGGATCTCCTGCACCTGCGCGCGCACCTCGGGGCTGGCCTGGGCAATCCAGGGCGCGAACTGATGCGTCGTGTCCTCGCCCCGGCCGCCGGTCTGCAACACCACGCCCAGCTCCCGTAATTCGCTCAGATCGACGCGGACCGTCTCGGCGACCCGTCGCTGCGCCGCGGCCACCTGGGCCCGGGTGAGTGTCGCGCCTGGATTCTGGGCGAAGAGGCTGAAGACCCCCGGCACCGAGCCCTTGGGCACGGTCGTGGTTGAGTCGCCGCCGAGGTCCTGGCGCAGCCGCTCTTCAGCGACCCCGCCGCGGGTCTGCGGCTGGCGCAGCTCGTCGGCCTGCAGGGTGCGGGCCAGCACCGACGACGACTGAAGCGGAAGCGCCAGCGCCACTGCCACCGCGACCCTGACCACTCGGCGACTCATCCAGGCCATCCAACGCATCTCCACCCCTCCTCTGTATGTCATGGGAGGGACGCCGCGGGGGCGGCCCTATTCGCAATCGCCATGACGTCTTCATACGAGCCGTGACCGCTCTTGTACTTGACCACGGCGCGGTAGAGCTCTTCATCCGTGGCGCGGGTCACCTTGGGCGCCACCACAACGGTGCCCACACCCGCGTCCTGGAGCCGCTTCGTGATCTGTGGCGAGTGGAACCCGCCGGTGATCAGCACGGCGAGCGGCTCCTGCGTTTCGCGAATCTTGGCCATGGCGTTCCCGACCAGCGCCTCATCGCGCGTCGAGGCCGCGGTGTAGAAGCCCCACAGCGTCGGCAGCGCCTGGTCCACCTCGCGCAGCTGCGCGGCGGAAGGGCTCTGGAGACCGTGGCGTCCGGCCTGGGTGCTGAGAAAGCGGTCCCAGCCAGCGCACAACCCGCTGAGGCCCGCCGCCTGCAGCGACTGGTGTTCGCTGGGTGACAGCCGCAGAGCCACCAGGTTCTCAACCAGCAGCAACTGCTGTTCAATCTCCTGCAACTGGCGGCTCTCCGGCGTGGTGGCCAGCGCCTCCTGCAACCGCGCCGCCAGCGTGTCCAGCTCAGTGCTGAGTGCCGTCGTCTGAACCTGGGCCCGCTCCTTGACATACGTGATATAGGAAGCCAGGTGGGGGGAATCATCGAGGCGAAGGTTGGAGGCAACGGCGAGCTGTTCGAGGCGAGTGTAGAAGGCCTCGCGCGTGACTTTCCCGTCCTTCATACCCTGCGCCTGGGCGACGAGATCAGCGAGCGCCTGCCCGTCGGCCCGCACACTCAACTCCTTGGTCAGCGCCTGCTGCTCCTGCTGCACCGCAGCCAGATCCAGGGCCTGCTCCAACCGGCGCACCGCGCGGAACCGCTGGAGGTGGGAGTACTCGGTCTCCGCAATGCCCTGGCGCGCGGCGGCCCCTGCGAGCGCCTCGGCGTAGTCGGCCAGCCCCAGCTCGGCCCGGCGGAAGGCGTCTGCCTTGACCTGCAGGTCGGTGAGTTCGGGGTTCGAGAGCTCGGACTTGAGGGACTGCACGGTCTGGCGGACTGCGGCGAGGGTCGGGATCACAGTGGCCCGCAGCTCCTCGGCCTCAATGAAGGCCTCGAGGTTGCGCTGGTACAGGTCGTCCTGCTCGACCCCCCAGAGGATCAGCGGGTGGTCCGAGACGATGTCGAGGTACTCCTCCCCGCTGATGATGCCGGCCTTGAGGTACTTGTCAGCCACGGCGCGGCGGTTGTCGGGCGACCCATACGCCCGGAGGTAGGCGAGGCTGACATCCCCCCGTCCCCCTTCCACCAGGATCAGCTTCAAGCCGTGGTCCTGAATGAGTTGCTCCAGGATGCTGACGAGATGCCGCTGCGCCTCGTAGTTGGTATGGGCTTCCTGGATGTGGATGACGAGGGGGGCGCGTACGGAGCCGGCAGGAGGCTCCGTGGCCTCGGTCACGTAGCCGACCTCAGCGGGCACAAAAATATCCGAGACTTGAAGGTCTCGGATCGGTGACGAGGAGCGCTGCGCGCTTTGCGCGAGCGCTCCCTGCGCGGCCCCCACTAAAATGAGGAGCGCCCACACACCGTGACGAAGTCTGACCGCGTGCCCCATGCCTCTCAGCCTCCCACAGCCAATCGTGTTGGGGTGCCGTCCAACTAACTCCAAATATTGTAACATGCTATTGGCTTTCTAAAAAGATGTCAAGTACTTTTTTTAACATCAGACAGTCCTCCAACGCGCAGCAAATTTTCTAGGGCGATCTCTCCGCAACTCTCACGGATACAAGATGATGATCCATCGCCACCGACGCATCGAGCCAGCCACGTGGGGGCCCGTAGCCAACCTCGGTCCTGTCCTCGCCAGCCGTGTACATCCAGAACCGGTTCGGTGACTGCTCCACGACCTCCCAAGGGAGCACAACGACGCCCAGGGGGCGGAACTGCCCGGCCCCGTCCGGCTCGAATTGGTCAGCCGTCAAGTCCACCACGAACTCCCGTCCGGCCACCTCCACGATGACGAACGTGTGGTGGTTCAGCATGGGCCATCCCAGGGCCGGACTGTACTCCGTGCGCTCCCGCAGGTGGAACCCGAACGTGCTCCCCAGCAGATCGGCGGCCGCCATCGCATAGGTCGTGCACCCGTAGGGGAAGCACGCGTCGTGCCGGTAAGGCTCGACCAGCTCCTTCAGCGGTCCCAATGCCGCCATGAAGCGGCGGACCTCGTCCTGCTGCCGCCACGTCAGTGCCCTGCCCTGTTGGAGTCGCCCAATCAGGGTGATGAATTTCTCCGGCGTCATGTTGACGTAACCCGCTGTATCCGCCGCCAGATAGGGCTCGCCCTCCTCCGTGGCTGGCATTCCAGCGGCTGACTGGGCCGACACGGCGCCTGGGGCGCTGCCGCTCCTCGAGGTGTCTTGCTGGCGGGGGCCGGCCTCGACATCAGTCCCGAGCGCATCGGCCATGTCCCGCAGGCGGCGCAGCGCCGTATTGGCGTGCTGCCGGCGCAGATGCGGGCTCGAGAGCTCGCCCATCAGGCGATCAGGATCGTCGTGTGTAGGCCCCTCGAGCGAGAGCGGGTCCACCCGTCGCCAGGTGCTCGCTGGGCTGTTGCCTGGGGTGTTCGCCGCCACCTGACCGGCTTCGGCCGCAGCTTGCGGCGGCTGGGGCGCACGTGCCAGGCGCGGCGCTGTGTAGGTAGGTGCGTCGAACGCTGGCGGTCTGACCGGCCAGGGCTGGGCCACCGCCGCAACGCCCTCGGGCAGCAGCTCGCGCACGCGCTCGGCCCCCAGGTATCCGGCGAGCGCCACGCGCACCCCCGGCGTCAGGAGCTCCTCCCGCTCAATCGCGCGGGCCATGGAGTCCCCTCCGGACCATCGCAGGCCGCGTTCGATCCAGTGGGCGGCATTCGAGGCGCTCGCGCGGTGGCCCAGCCGGTCCAGCGCCAGGAACGCATCCAGGAGCGCCGGTGCGCGCTCCATGACCCAGGCCCAGCCCACTCCGGTATCCTCGTTCGCGTTCTCATGGACGTGCCAGAGAAACGCTTCCTGGGTCGCTGCCGCCTGCTCTGGCGCACCCTGCGTTTCGAAGTACCCGGCGAAGGCCGGTAACCACTCGGCGTCCCGGACAAGTTCTTGGGCAAGCGCCTGCGCCTCATGCCGATGCCCCTGCCGGAGCCGCTGGAGGATGAGGTCGGCGAAGTACGCGGTGTCCCTCACCAGGGTTGTCGCCCGCTGCTCGGCATAGCCCGGGCCAACCTGCCCTGGTGCCATCCACAGCGGCACAAGGCCCTTCCGAGCCAGGAAGGCGATGTCGCCCAGCGTGATCGCCGTGGACCGGCCAGCGGACCCGAACGCCGCGACGCTGCCGAGCAGGTATCCCAAGGCCTCAGTGAACAGCCGCTCATCGGGTGCCTTGACGTTTCCGTCGCGGTGGCTCCGGGTCGCATACCGCAGCAGCGCCGGCCGGCCGGACAAGTAGCGGCGGACGTCGTCCAGTTCGGCCGCGGCGTCCGGATCCTCCTGTGCCCGCCTGGTCCATTGGTCGTAGACATAGTGGGCGACCTCGTGCAGCTTCGTGCTGCGGACCGGCTCGGCCCACCACTGCTTCCAGATGCTGGAGGTGCCGAACCGGTAGATCGCATCGGCGTTGCCGCTCACGGAGTCCAGCCCACCCTTTCGGTACAGGTGATGCGTCCGGTCCACGAAGCTGAAGCCCGGATAGACCTCCATGACCTCGGCCATCAGGTGGCGCGTGAAGGGATCAGTGTCGAAGGCCCGACGCAGCGCTCGCAGCTGCCGCGGGGTCGAGTAGGGCGAGAACAAGGCCATGTCCCCGAAGTTGCCTGCGCCGTCCATCTCCAGGCGCTGGACGCGCTCCGGCTGCGCGCGCTGTGTGTAGTCAAGGCTGGCCAGGATACGCTGTCCGGCATGGCTGAAGCGCGGGATTTCGTGGAAGGTGCCCAGCAATCCTGGCTCCTCCAGGTCCGGTCCGGCCCGCACGGCGACCGCGACCGGGCGGCCGTGCTCATAGACGATGAGCGCATCGGCGACCGTGGGAGGTGTGTCCGCGGCCTCGAAGACCACCAGGGCAATCTCCCGGTCCCCCCAGACGTCCCGCTGGCGGACCATCCGCACCGACTCCACACCGCGCACCTCGGCCAGGAACGCTTCCACTTCGCCTTCGGTCTCCGGGAACGGCCAGGTCTCGTAGCGCGGGCGCAAGAGCTCCATGCTGAAGCCCAGGTTGAGCCAAAGGCGCACGAGCTCCGGGCCGAGGTTGACCAGGGCGTGCGGCAGGACCATGAACGGCACCAGCTGGGTGAGCGCCGGTACACCATCGAGCACGCCCGCAGCGAGGAGAAGCGGTGACACCACGATCATGAGCGCGCTGGTCAGGAGCTTCTCGCGGGAGAAGCCCGCAGTGAGCCGGCGGCGGTCAATCGTCGGCACCCACAGCCAGCCCCACGGCCGCCAGCGGACACCGTGCAAGAGGTGCCACGCGAACTGGAGCGAAGGGAGCACCAGGAGCCCGAGCCCAAGCGGACCGAGCGAATACTCCAGCCCGAAGTGCCAGTGGAGCATGAGCCCCGCGCCGACCGCTAACGCGCCGGACTCCATACCCGCCGGGGCCAGCGCCTGACCCGTGACGCGCCCCCAGAGCCGCCCGTTCATGTCATACACCCACTGCAGCCACGGCCACCGACCGCCTGGGGAGTCTTCGGCTCTCTGTGCGCGCTGCGCCTCTCGCGCCGTTCGCGCCTCTGACAACTGCCGGGCGAGTTGCTGCCGGAGTGCCGTTCTCAGCGCCGTCAGCCCGTGCCGGCGGCCCAGACCCTCCAACACGTCAAGTGCGTCTCGGAACTTCCCCTGCTCCTGCAGCGCTCGGACTTCGGCCTTGGCTTCCGTGATCTGCGCCGGCTCTTCCTCGGTCGCTGCCATCATGATCGCGCCCGCCCGATCGACACTGCCCCCACGCGCGAGTTGCTCGCGAACAGCTGGTTCGGACGCCCCGAGCTGCTTCGCCATGATCGCCGGCGTAATAGCCGGGGTTCGCTCGAGGGCGCTGACACCGTGCTGCAGCGCGAGCCGGCGACCGTCTTCTGTCACCCGCGCGTGGCCGATGATCGTCCTTAGGACCGCGACATAGTCGCGCAGGTTGAGCTGGCCGCTGGCATGCAGGCCCCTGAGCGCCTGGATGAGATCAGGCCCAATGGGGTCCCGGCTCAGCCGCTCGCGCAGTGCGGCCACAGCGGCGACCGGTGGAGCCGCCTGGTCACCGGGCGGTTCCGGGGCTCCGACGTGATCATGCCTCACGTCCCGCTTTCGCTTCCGGCTCGCCTGGCGAATCAACCGGGTAAGGGGCAAGAGGGCCTTGTCGATTATGCGCACGACGGCCGGCCGGCCGCTGGAGAACGCCGCAGCCGCATCCTGCGCGGCCGCGTGGGAGCCGCCTGCGAATATGGCGGCGACCGCCGCCACCATGCCGAAGAGCGGCACTAGGACGAGCACACCAAGGTGAGTCCAGCGGCCGCGTGCCACCGGCTGCCGGTCGCGCTGGCCCGGCCGAGGCTGCGCGACGTCCCCGGCGCCCGCTGCGTTCGGGTCGCTGTCGGTCAGGTGGGCGCGCGGGCCGCTGCCGTCCGTGAAGCGCTCCCGCGGCAGGCGTGAAACGCGGGGCCCGAACCGACCGGTGGGGTCATCGTCCGGGTGCGCTGAGTCGAAGGCGGTCGTCAAACCGGCGTCCTCCCCGCGGGCGTCGGGCTTGCGGGCTGTCAGCACGGTCAGGGCCGGCCAGACGAACCGGAAGCGTTGGAACCAATACGACGCTCCGAGGACGGGCAGGCGCTCCAGGGCCTCGGCCGGCTTCAGCGCAACGATCCCGTCAGCGCCGATCTCAAGCCCGGCCTGCTCCAGCGCCCGCGCGAATTCGGCCAGGTAGAAACGGTCGCTCAGCGTCGAGCTGGCCGGGGAGATGTGCGTGACCATGGTCATGGTTCCCCCGGGCTCCAGCGCCCGCGCGATGACCTCCGCCAGCTCCTCCGCTTCCGGACTCAGCAACCGCGCTTCATCCGGCATGAGGAGCAAGACCCAGCGCGTGCGGCCCTCGGCGCCGAGCGCGCCCCAGTCCTGCGCCCGCTGCGGCACCCACCGGACATTGGCCGGGGCCTCGGGGGGACGTGCGGGCCGCCAGTCGCTCTGGTTGTCAGGACGCCACCCGGCCTGCCAGGCCGGCTCCACCGCGATGACGTCCCAGTCCGGATGCAGCTCGGCCAGCGACAAGGCGACCTTGCCGTCTCCGGCGCCGAGATCCAGTAGGACCGGTCGGGATGCACCGGAGACCTGCCCCGCTGCGGGCCGGGTCCAAACCGGCGTCCGCACCGTAACATCCCCGGCGCTTACCGCGTCCGGGTCGCTGTCGGTCAGGTGGGCGCGCGGGCCGAAGTCGTCCAGGCTCGCGCCGTCCCCGACGTGGCGGTGGCCTTGCCCGAACGAGAACGCGAGTGGCGGGTCACCGGACCACACAAAGGCGATCTCCCCTGGACCTCCGCCACGAGAAGTGTCCCCATGAGAACCGTCCCCGCTTCTTCCGCTTCTGGAGCGGATGGCGCGGCGCGACAGGTCGTCTTCCAGCTCGCGCTGCTGGCGGGCCGACAGCGCACCCAGCTCACGCGCCGCCCGCTGAGCCTGCGGGACCGCATCCTCTGCGCGCGCCCGCGACTCGACCAGGTCGGCTTCCGCGTCCTCAATCTGGCGGTCGAGTTCCCGGATCTCCGACTCCAGCAGGTCCAAGTCCGCCCCCGGCTCGCGCAGCTGCTCCAGCAGGCGGTCACGCATGCCGGCACGCACCGTCACCTCATCGAAGGCCCGCTGCCGCTCCGCGCGCAACGGCTCAAGCCGGTCGAGCGCCGCCTCGACGCGGGCCACCGCCTCGCGCAGCGCCTGGTAGCGCGGCTCGCGCACGATGGCCGTGTAGTACTGCCGCTCCAGCGCGTCCACAAGGTCCCCGGCCTCGTCCCAGCGGCCGCCCGCGAGCGCTGCGTCCACCTCCTGCATCGTGGCGCGCGTATCCCGCAGTCGCAGGTACACGGCAATGCTCTCCACGCGCTGCCGGATGCGCGGGTGCATGGCCTCCAGGACTCCCAGGCGGGCCCGCAGGTGCATGAGCGTCGCGCCGAGCGCTCCGTAGGCGCGAGCCGTGCTGCCGCGGCTCGCCTCGCCCAGGTTATCAAGCGCCTGCTGCAAGGTGGGCACCGCGCCTTTCGTGTACTCGGGGCGATGTTTGCGCTTCGCCCAGACGAGGCTGCCGGCGACCGCCATCCGAAGTTGGTCCCGCAGGTAGCCGGAGATCCCATCCGTCAGGTGCCGATCGGCGAGCTGGCGTCCGGCGTCCTCGAGCGTCGCGACGTGGTGCAGAATGTTCCGGTAGTCGCGCTCCTGGCCCTCCAGGGTGTGGATCTGGCTGCGCATCCCCGGCGCCCAGTCCTGATACTCGATGTCCTTCCACAGCGGCACCAAGGTGCTGGACCCATCCGGCAAGGCCACGCGGGTCCAGCGCTCCTGCCGGATCGTCATGCGGCCTTCGGCGGTCACACGGATGTCCAGGTCCGCGGGCAGGAAGACATTGACGAGCATCCCCTGCGTCCCGACGGCCTCGAAGGCGCTGATCCGTTGCGCGGCCTGTCCGCGCCACCGCTCCCACCGCCGTTCGCGGACCACCCGGCGGGCGGTCTGCTCCGCCCCGCGCAGGGCACTCAGGGCCGGGGCCAGGTCCTGCCGATCCCATTGCGCGTTCCGCACCCACTTGGCGGCCAGCTGCAGCTGCCGCTTGAAGCGCTCGCCGAGGAGCCCGGTCACCTCGCCATTCAACGCGCGCAACCGCTCCTCGTCCTTTGCCTCGTGCGCCTTAGCGAATCGGGGGGTGAAGCGGCGGATGCGCCACCGCAGCCACTCGGAGTGCCGAGCAGGCGAGAAGCCCCGCGTGGCGTTCCGCCGGCGGAACCGGGGCTGGAGCCTGGCCACGAACTCGAGCCAGCGGTAGAGGCTCTTCCAGGGCACGTCCTCCCGCCGGCCGAGGGCCCGCTGGATGCGATACAGGTCATCCGCCCACGCCGTCCACTGGCGCTCCTCGAGGCTCGGGTCCTCGCGGCGGGCCTTAAACGTGGGAACGTCCCGCTGTGGCTGCGCGGCCCGCACCCGCTGCGCACTGTCCAGGAAGCGCGCGCCGGAGCGCGGCGTACCCAGACTCAGCGGGTCGTTGAGCCATCCCTCGACGGCGCCTGGGGTATCCCACCCGCCGCGCGCCGCATGCCGGCGCGTGCGATCCGGGTCCTGGCGCGGCCGGGTCGGCGGCCGGCCTCCGCGCGCGCCCCGCTTAGTCTTGCGCGGCAACACCACGCCGAACGCGCGCGCCGCGCGCAGGAGTCGCCGGTCGCCGCCGGCTTCCGTGACGCGCTGGAGCGCCCCGGGGTGATTCTCAAGGCCCTCCGTCAGCCGGCCCGCCAGCCGCGCTTCCACCGCGGCCGCGTCCGGATATTCCGGATACTTCGGGACCTTGGGGTTAGCCGCGGCGGCTGCAGCCGAAGGGGCCGCCGGGGCTGCGGCCGCAGGGTGCAACCCATGCTTCCTGATGACCGCAGCCACGCGCGGGCCGGACACGCCGAGCCGGTCACGGATGTCCTTCGCGCTGAAGGAACCGCCCTTGGATGCGACCATCGCACGAACGCCCAGATAAAGCGCGTGGGGCCCGAGCGCATCTGACGCATGCTCATGCACGATGGTCCGCAGGATGTTGAGGTACCCGTCCAGCGAGATGCGCCCGTGCTGGTAGAGCGCGTCCAGGTCGTCGAGGATGTCCAGCGAGAGCTGGTTCGTCTGCAGGGCGCGGAACACGACGGGCAGGCTGGGTTCCGGCCCGGCGACTGCCTGGTCGGCTGGGCGCAGCGCCACATCCCCGGCGCCCGTCGCCTCCTCGTTGCTGTCGGTCAGGTGCACGCGGGGTCCTTCCGGCTCAACGGCATCGTACCCAGGGCGTACAGGGCCCGATGCCGCCTGCGCCCCTGGGGATGTCGCCCCCGCGGGGGACGCAGGGCCTGACCCGGCCGATTCCCAGGGCGCCCGGGGCAATGCCTCCAGGCGGGCCGCGAGCCATTCCGCCCGCTCCGGCAGCACGACAGAGCTGACCTCACCGCCCCCGAGATACAGCGCGCCGCGGCGCGCGAGATCCGTGAGCGCCGCAATCAGGTCCTCCGGTACCAGCCGAACCAGCGCCTCATAGGGTCCGACGTCCGTCCCCTCGCGGCCGCGGAGGAAGACCTTGTAGGGATACCGCCCCAGGTCATCCGGTTGGCCGAGTCCGAGATAGGGGTGGAGCTGCCCGTCCACGGCCATGGCCACCGTGGCCCGATGGTGCGCCTGGTGCCGCTCCAGATCGCGCAGGTAGCCGAGCACGCGCTCCTCGGAGAGCCCGATGCCAAACTTCTCCAGGACCTCTACGATGGCCGGCGTGGAGTACGTGTAGCCCATCGTCCCGGAAACCATCAGCCGCTCGACGTCCCAGCCGAGGTGCTTGACGAGGTCGCGCAGCGCGATGTTCAGCAACAGGCGGGACACGCCGTCGTAGGCCTGGCCCCGGTCCAGGCGCGCAATGCGGAACACATCTGCGCGTGCAGTCGAGGCGTCGACCCGAATTTCCGCCACGGGATGGTCGCCGTCGGCCATCCGGTAGACGGCCATGGGCCGGATGTTGGAGGGCTGCTCCACAGTCAGCCGATAGGTCCGACCCGCCGCTCGCACCTCGACGTCTCCGCCGCTGGCCGTCGGCTTCCAGTCCCCAAAGACGTAGGCAGGGCCGAGGAGGCTTGGCTGGGAGGACCTCGCCCCCGTCCCTGCCGGCGGCGGCTCAGCGTCCCCGACTTCACTAGAGGACAAGTAGAGCCCGATCTCCTGCCGCAGATGCGGGCCGAGCAGGAACTGGATCACCGCGACGATCGCCAGCAGGGCCAGGCCGCCGGCAAGGCGGCCGGCAAGCCCTCCTGAGGGGATGACCGCGTCGAGGATGGGAAATGACGACAGCCACAAGAGCCCCAGCGGGGCGAAGGCGCCGATCCCGTCCACGGCGGGATCCGTCATGTCAGCGCGGTCGTCGGCCGCCCCGCGTCCTGCTTTCGCACCCTGGCCAAGGGACTCGACATGCACCACTTCCCGGCTGCGACGGCTCACAAAGAGCCTGATCCCCGCCTGACCGGTCCGCAGCTGCCACGCCTCTGGCCACGCGTACTCCAGATACTGATACGCCTGCGAGAACCCTTCGGTGGGCCCGGGCGCCACCGACCGGCCTTCTCGGATCGCGCGCCATAGCAACAGCTCTCGGTCCTCCCACGGCATCCTCTCAGGCCACAGCGCGGCATCGCCGAGGATCTCGCGCGCGCCGCGCTCCTCAAGACGCGACTCCCAACGCAGGTGGATGAGCTGCTGGCTGGCCAGGTTGATCAGGCCCGGTCCGCGGTCCGCGCGCAGGTCTTTGGCCTGGTAGTAGGTCGGGTCATTGCGCCGCGTCACGGGACGCACCACGAGATCAGGATACGCGGTCTTAATGGCACCGGTGTGGTCCACCTCGAGCACGAGCCGGATCATGCCGGTCCGGCGCACCTTGGCCGCCGGCAGATACCAGGCGATGACGTCTGGATCGAAGAATTCGAATGCATCATGAAATGAGCGGCCGTGCCGCGCGGCCGTGCGGATCAGCCGGATGATTTCCTGGGCTGACAGTTTCGTGGGAAACAGGGACGCGGGCTCGGCCCATCGCCGGGCGCCGTGC
>SBAZ01000049.1 GCA_005239935.1 Planctomycetales bacterium
AGCCCCCGCCCGCAGCGGCGACACCAAGGGGCCCTGACGGTCGGCAAGGCCTTCACGCACGGCTGGCACACCGGGCGGGTCGGATCGGTGGGGCCGTGGCAGAGGACGCAGGCCGGCGGGTAGAGCAGGTCACGGACCAGGCTCATCCATCGGCCGGTCGGCACGCCCAGTTGAGAATCTCGGACGTTAGGCATCAGGTTTGGTGCGGGAAGACTCGGCCACGCTCGCGCGAGGTAGCCCGGGCCGTGGGGTGGCATGCGGCGGCAGGATAGCATGCGGCGCGCCGCGCTGTCAACGCGGGGAACCGCGCTAGATTTCTGCGGCCTCGTGGTGTAAAGTGAAGAGACACCATGAGTTCCGACGCCTCTCGATCGCCAACGGCACTGCTGGTCCGACCACGGGTGCAGGTCATCCTGCTCATCGGCGCCCTGGCGGTCGCCGTGGCGGCATGCGCAGCGGCAGGGGTGCGGTGGGTTGACTTCACGCCGGAGCGCCTCCGGGCCTACCTGCTGTCGTTCGGCTGGTGGGCGCCGGCCGTCTACCTGGTCGCCTACGCGCAACCGGTCATCCCGTTGCCGGTGAGCATCATGGCGATGGCCGCGGGGATGGCGTTCGGGCTCCCCGGCGGATTCGCGGCCGCGCTGGTCGCGGCGACGCTGCGCGCCTGCGGACAATTCCTGCTGGCCCGCCGCTTCGGGCGATGGTGGGTCGAGCGCCTCCTGCGCGGCCACGTGGCCACCCTCGATACGCACATGCGCCGCAGCGGCTTTCAAACCGTGATGCTCATCCGCATCATCCCGAACGTGCCCTTCGATCTCCAAAACTTCAGCCTGGGGTGTTCCGCGGTCCGGTTTCGCACGTTTGCCGCCGCCACGGCACTCGCGCTCGTGCCGAGCCTGCTCGTCTGGGTCAGCCTCGGGCACGGCCTGGTCATCGCGCCGCACGTGCGCGCGCTGGTGGTGCTGCTCGCCGCCCTCGTGTTAGCCGGGCCGCTGGCCTGGTCGTGGCGCCGGGCGCGCAGACGACATGCGGACTCATGACGGATGACGCACCGCACGGCAATGGGGGCGTGGCTTGCGGGCATCGCGGCCGCCGTCCTGCTGACCGCCAGCCTGATGGGGCGGCGGATGGCTGAGCCACCGCGCGGCACGTCCACCCCGCACGCCAACCGCCTGATCCATGAGCGCAGCCCGTACCTCCTCCAGCACGCCCACAACCCGGTGGACTGGTACCCGTGGGGCGATGACGCGTTCGCCAAGGCTCGGGCGGAGCAAAAGCCCATTTTCCTCTCCATCGGGTACTCCACCTGCCACTGGTGCCACGTGATGGAGCGCGAGTCGTTCGAGGACGCGCGGGTGGCCGACGTGCTGAATCGGTCCTTCGTGAGCATCAAGGTGGACCGCGAAGAGCATCCGGATGTCGATCATCTCTACCTGACGGCCGTCTCCGCGCTGACCGGGCAGGGCGGCTGGCCGCTGACGGTGTTCCTCACGCCGCAGCTCCAGCCGTTCTTCGGCGGGACGTACTTCCCGCCGGAGCGGCGGGGACAGTTGCCGGGCCTGCTCGAGGTCCTGCCGGCGGTGGCCGACGCCTGGGAGCGCCAGCGGGAGCAGGTCCTCGGGTCGGCACAGCAGCTGACGGAGGCCGTGCGGCAGATGACCGCTCAGCAGGCCACCCCGGGAGAGCCCAGCGAAGCGACGCTGCACGCCGCCTTCAATGCGGCGGCCGGCAGTTTCGACCCGGCGCACGGCGGCTTCGGAGACGCGCCCAAGTTCCCGCGCAGCCACGAATTGTCGTTCCTCCTCCATTATTGGGCGCGCACGCACACCGGGCAGGCGCTGGACATCGTGACGAGCACGTTGGACCACCTCGTGCGGGGCGGCATCCACGACCAGATCGGCGGCGGGTTCCACCGGTACAGCACGGACGCGGCCTGGCTCGTGCCGCATTTCGAGAAGATGCTCTATGATCAGGCGCTGCTGGCTCGCACGCTGCTCGAGGCCCATCAAATCACCGGCCGCGCCGACTTCGCCGACGCCGCCCGCGGCATCTTCGACTACGTCCTGCGCGATCTGACGGACGCGTCGGGAGGATTCCACAGCGCGGAGGATGCAGACAGCGAGGGTGTCGAGGGCAAATTCTATCTGTGGACGCCCGCGCAGCTGCAGGAGGCGCTGGGGCCCGAGGACGCCGAGTTGGCCGCGCGGTTCTATGGCGTGACGCCCGAGGGCCACGTCGAGCACAAGGCCAGCATCCTGCACATCGAGCAACCGCTGGAGGACTTCGCGAAGCTGAAGGCACTGGACCCAGGGACGCTTCGGACGCGGCTGGCCGCAATTCGCGCGCGCCTGTTGGCCGCGCGGAGCACGCGCGTCCGGCCGCATCGGGACGACAAGATCCTCACGTCGTGGAACGGGCTGATGATCGGCGCCTTCGCGTACGGCGCGGCCGTGCTCGACGAACCGCGCTACCTGACCGCGGCCACCCGGGCGGCCGACTTCGTCCGCGCCACGCTCGTCCGCGACGGCCTTCCGCTGCGGCGCTACCGGGACGGCGAGGCACGCTATGCGGGCACGCTGGAGGACTACGCGTTTCTCGCCTCGGGACTCCTGGATCTCTATGAGGCCGGGTTCCGAAGCCAGGACCTGGCGGCGGCGCGCGGGCTGACCGAGCAGATGATCGCCCAGTGCTGGGATGATGCCGCCGGAGGATTCTTTGCCTGCGGGGACGAGGAGGCGTCGCAGGTGGTGCGCACCAAGGACGCCGCCGATGGCGCGACCCCATCCGGCAACTCGATGGCCGCGCTCACGCTGCTGCGGCTGGGGCGGCTCACCGCGGACCGTCGATGGGATGACTACGGTCGCAAAGCCCTCGGGGCGTTCGGCGGGGCCGTGGACCGCCGTCCCCTGGCGTTCGCGCAAATGCTCATCGGTTGGGACTTCGCCCTCGGCCCCACCCGTGAACTGGTGATCGCGGGCGGGCCGAGCCTGCCGGACACGCAAGCCCTCGTGCGCGCGTCGCGCCGCCGGTTCCTGCCGCGCACCGCGCGGCTGCTTCATCCGCCCGGGCCTGAGGGTGAGGCCATCCAGGCCCTCGCGCCGTTCGTCCGCGCGCAGGGTCCGGTGCAGGGACGCCCCGCCGCGTACCTCTGTGAGAATTTTCAGTGCCGGCTGCCGGTGACCGACGTGGCGGCGCTCACGCGGCTCCTGGGCGCGCCAGAGGCCGGGAGCTCCGCCCCATGACCCTGGAGGAGGTGCGCCTGCGCGCACTCTACGTGTTCCTCGCCTGCTCGCGCAGCGTCGCGGAGTTCGCGGAGCGGCTGATGGGCACGTTCCCCGTGATCCCCTCGTCGTCGCGCGTCGTCCTGACGCGCACGCTCCGCCGCGAATTGGGCCTGCTGTTCCGCTACTGGACCACGCGCCAGATCTGGAGCCTCTTGGAGGCGAACCAGGCGGATGCCAAGCAGCTCAACCTGACGCTGCTGCGCCTGTTCACCGAGGCGTTCAAGCT
>SBAZ01000031.1 GCA_005239935.1 Planctomycetales bacterium
GAGATGGAGTTCCGGTACAACCATCGGGACCAGTCCTTGTTCGATCTGTTGGCTCAGGTCGTCATGAAACCTGTGTCAGATCGTTGATAATCACCAAGAGCAAAGACCCATATGGCTGACAAGTTGGTGTTGGATCTGGAGACGCAGAAGGAGTTCTCCGAGGTGGACGGCCGGAAGCCGGAGCTGCTCGGCGTGTCGGTGGTCGGGGTCTACTCCTACGTTGACAACCGCTACGACGCGTTCCTGGAGGCCGATATCTCCAAGTTGGCGCCGAGGCTGCAGGAGGCGGATGTGCTGATTGGGTTCAACATCCGGCGGTTCGACTTGCCGGTGCTGCAGCCCTACATTTCCTTCCCGCTGGCCACCCTGCCGGTCCTCGACATCATGGAAGAAGTGGTCAAGAACCTTGGCCACCGGCTCAGCCTGGACAGCCTGGCGCAAGCCACGCTGGGGCGGGGCAAGTCCGGCAGCGGGCTCGACGCGCTGCGCTGGTATAAGGAAGGCCGCTTCGACCTCATCACGAAGTACTGCCTCGATGACGTGAAGTTGACGAAGGAGCTCTACGAGTACGGCAAGCAGCACGGCCGGCTCTTCGCGACCGGCCGGTTCAGCGCGGACAAACTGCAGATCCCGGTCTTCTGGCCGGACCGCAAGCGGGAGCTGACGGACGTGACCAAGATGCTCACGGAGGCCTTCACGAAGCGCCTGCAGGTCGAGATCGAGTACCTCTCGCAGACCGCACCCCCGGGCGAGAGCGGGACCACGGTGCGTCGCGTGGACATCTACCACTTCGAGGCCCCCTACTTCGAGGGCTACTGCCACCTGCGGCGGGACCTGCGCCAGTTCCGCGTGGACCGCGTCCTCGACATCAAGCCCACCTGGGAGCGCTACACGGTCCCGGCCGACTTCGTCCCGACGGTGACCACCGCCTAGCATGCGCGTCGTCGTCCTGGGGGCAGGGACCGGCGTCCCGGCCCGGGACCACAGCCCGGCCGGCGTGTATGTGCAGATCGCGCACGAGCACGTCCTTCTCGATGCTGGGGCCGGCACCCTGCAGCGCCTGCGCCGCGCCGGCGTGACGTACCTCGACCTGGACCGCGTCTTCCTGACGCACTACCACCCGGACCACTGCCTGGACCTGGTTTCCATCCTCTTCGCCGCACGGCTGCCAGAGCCGGCGCGCACGAAGCCGCTGACGATCTACGGCCCGCGCGGCCTCAGGCGGCTGCTGCGCGCGTTCCATCGCGCGTACCCGAACTGGCTCAAGCCCCGCACCTACCGACTGAACGTCAAGGAAGTCGGCGAGGGCACGCTGTGGCTGCCTGGCTACACCGTGCGCACCCGCCGCATGAACCACTACGACACGGGTGCGCTCGGCTACCGGCTCGAGGCGGCGGGAAAGCGCGTCGTGTATTCGGGGGACACAGAGACCTGCCAGGGCATCGTGGAACTGGGAGAGGACGCGGACGTGCTCGTCCTCGAGTGCTCGGTGCCGGATCGGCGCAAGGTGGCCGGGTGCCGGCGGCTGGTCCTGACGCACTTCTACCCGGTCTTCAGGGGCTACGACATCCGGGGCAGGGTGCGGCGGGCCTACCGTGGGCCCCTCACGCTGGCCCGCGACCTCACCTCCATCCGCTTGTGACTCTCCGGCCGGGCCGGAGAGGCAGTTATATTATCTAATAAAAATGAACAGATACTCTTGACATTTCTGTTAGATTGTGGTAACGATACGAGTGCAATGAGACCCGAGGGAGCGCTGGAAGCTGCGGCATTTGACATTGACCCCCAGGAGCCGGTCTACGTCATCGGGGTCGTGAGCGAGTTGGTCCAGATCCCAATTTGGACGCTCCGGGCGCTGGACCGGGAAGGGATCGTCCGGCCGAAGCGTCGGAGCGGCCACGCGCGGCTGTACTGCTTGAACGACCTGCGGGTGCTGAGGCGGGTGCGGAACCTGCTCATGGAGGAGGGCGTGAACTTGGACGGCGTGCGGGTAATCCTTCGGATGCAAGTCGGCGGGTAATTTTTTTGGCTCGGAATTGGCACTCACGCGCTGTGAGTGCCAGGCGTGGAGCAATAGGGCAAGAAGAGGAGGGCAAGCGGATGGCGTTGATTCGACGTGGTGACGTGTGGGACCCGTTCCGGGACCTCGTCGGGATCCAGGACGAGGTGAACCGGCTGTTGGGCCAATCGCTGGCCTACGGAGGCCGCAACGCGCTGGCAGAGGCCGGGGAGTGGGCGCCCGGTGTGGATATCGTCGAGGAGAAGGAGCGGATCCTGGTCTCGGCCGACCTGCCGGGGTTGAAGCAGGAGGAGATCGCGGTCGAGGTCGCGGACAACGTCCTGACGATCCGCGGCGAGCGCAAGCAGGAAACCGAGGACAAGGACAGGACCGTGCACCGGACAGAGCGGGTGTATGGGACCTTCGCGCGGAGTTTCTCGTTGCCGCAGACCGTGGACGCGGCCCGCGTAGCGGCCGAATACACGAACGGCGTGCTCAACGTCACGGTGCCGAAGCGGGAGGAAGTGCGCCCCCGGCAGATCAAGGTGGACGTCAAGTAAGGAGCGAAGGAGCGGGGTCAGACCCCGATGAACGGCGTTGGGGTCTGACCCCTGAATTGCGGGATGGACCCGTGGACGATGCTCGCATGGTGGAGGCTCCTGGGAGAGGTTTTGACACGCGGTTGGGGCGGTGCCTATAATGAAGGGCGAACGACCTGCCAGTGTGCCCCGAACCTAACCAGGGAGACTTGACCAGGATGAATGTCCTCAGAACCGGCTTCTTGCTGGCCTTGCTGACCGTGCTCCTGGTGTTCGTCGGCCAGGTGATTGGCGGTCCGAATGGTGCCACCACGGCCCTCGGCTTCGCGCTGCTCATGAACCTGGGGGTCTACTGGTTCAGCGACAAGATGGTGCTGGCTATGTACCGGGCCAAGCCGCTGAGCGAAGGCGAGGCACCCCAGGTCTACCGTGCGGTGCGCGAGATTGCGGCGCACGAGCGCATGCCGATGCCGAAGCTCTACTGGCTTCCGACCGTGACGCCGAACGCCTTTGCGACCGGCCGCAGCCCGTCGCATGCGTCGGTGGCAGTGACGTCCGGGCTCCTCAAGATCATGGACGAGGAGGAGCTGAAGGGGGTCCTGGCACATGAGCTGAGCCACGTGAAGAACCGCGACACGCTCGTCATGTCGATCGCGGCGGCCGTGGCCGGCGCGATCGCGATGCTGGCCTCGTGGGCGCGATGGGCCATGATCTCCGGCGGCCGTCATGACGACCGGCGCGGCGGCGGAGCGCTCCAGTTGGTTGCGCTGCTCGCCGTGGCGATGTTGGCGCCGCTGGCGGCGATGCTGGTGCAGTTGGCCATTTCGCGCACGCGCGAGTATGGGGCCGACGCGACCGGGGCGCGCCTGACCGGCAACCCGCACGGGCTGGCAAGCGCCCTGGAGAAACTCGATGCGGCGGGGCACGCGCACCCCATCGAAGACGCGAACCCGGCGACCGCGCACCTCTTCATCGTGAACCCACTGCGCGCGGACGCGATCGCCAAGTTGTTTTCGACGCATCCGCCCATCGAAGAACGGGTGCGAAGGTTGAGGAGCATGAGACTGTAAAAGCGGGGACGTTGCTGCCCCGCCGCAGAGGTGTCGGGATAGTTCCGCCCGCGGTGCGAGACACCAGGGCGGGCGGGAAACGTCCCGCTTGAAGCAAACCTCGATGCGCGGGGCGAGCAACGTCCCCATGCCCGTCTGCACTCGTAGGGGGGGGCGAGGGCTGTTGAAATGCGACCAGAGAAGCTGACGGTGAAAGTTCAAGAGGCGTTGCAGGAGGCGCAGGCGCTGGCCCAGCGCCAGGACCACCAGCGGCTGGAGCCGGAGCATCTGTTGGTCGCACTCCTCGACCAGCCCGAGGGGATGGTGCCGCAGGTCCTCGAGAAAGCCGGCGCCGCTCCCGCCACCCTCCGTGACGCGCTGGAACAGACACTCTCGTCATTCCCCGCCGTCACAGGGAGCGGCGCCTCGTTCCAACTCTCCGACCGCAGTGCCAAACTGCTTGTGCGCGCCGAGGAAGAAGCCAAGCGTCTTGGCGACGAGTACATCTCGACCGAGCACCTGCTGCTCGCTGCCTTCAAGGACGAGGCCCTCGCCTCGGTGTTCCGCCGCGCCGGGCTCAAGCGGCAGAGTGTCGAGGTCGCGCTCAAGGCCGTGCGCGGCAGTTTCAAGGTGACCGACCAGGACCCGGAGGGCAAAGTGCGCGCGCTGGACCGGTACACGCGCGACCTCACCGACTTGGCGCGCAAGGGCAAGCTGGACCCGGTCATCGGCCGGGACCAGGAGATCCGCCGCGTCGTCCAGGTGCTGAGCCGCCGCACCAAGAACAACCCCGTCCTCATCGGCGAGCCCGGGGTGGGCAAGACCGCCATCGCCGAGGGGCTGGCCCAGCGCATCGTGCAGGGCGACGTGCCCGAGGGCCTCAAGAACAAGCGCGTGCTGGCGCTCGACCTGGGCGCCCTGATCGCCGGCACCAAGTACCGCGGCGAGTTCGAGGACCGCCTGAAGGCCGTCCTCAAGGAAATCGAGGCCGCGGCCGGGCAGGTCGTCCTCTTCATCGACGAACTGCACACCGTCGTCGGCGCGGGCGCGGCCGAAGGGGCGGTCGACGCCGCCAACCTCCTCAAGCCGGCCCTCGCGCGCGGCGAACTGCGCTGTGTCGGCGCTACAACGCTAGGTGAGTACCGCAAGCACATCGAGAAGGACCCGGCCCTCGAGCGGCGCTTCGCACCCATCACGGTCGGCGAGCCTTCGATCGAGGAGACGATCGCGATCCTGCGCGGCCTCAAGGAGCGCTACGAGGTGCACCACGGCGTGCGCATCACCGACAGCGCCCTAGTCGCCGCCGGGCGACTCTCGGCGCGCTACATCGCGGACCGGTTCCTGCCGGACAAGGCCATCGACCTCATGGACGAGGCCGCCGCGCGCCTGCGCATGGAAATCGACAGCATGCCAGCCGAGCTCGACACGATCCACCGGCGCATGCTCCAACTCGAAGTCGAGCGCGAGGCGCTCAAGAAGGAGAGCGACCCGGACGCCAAAGCCCGCCTGAAGGCGCTCGAACAGGAACTCGCGTCGCTCAGGACGGAGCGCGAGGGCCTGGAGAAGCAGTGGAAAGAGGAAAAGACGCTCATCGCGGGCGTGCGCGGCATCAAGGAGCGCATCGAGGCGCTACGCCTCGAATCCGAGCGTGAGGAGCGCGCCGGGAACCTGGGCCGAGTCGCCGAACTGCGCTACGGCACCCTCCCGCAACTCCAGAAAGAGCTGGAAGAGAAGTCCAAGCAGTTGGCCGCGCTGCAGAAGCGCTCCAAGATGCTCAAAGAGGAAGTGACTGAGGAGGACATCGCCGAGGTTGTGGCGCATTGGACGCGCATCCCGGTCACCCGCATCCTCGAAACCGAGCGGGAGAAATTGGTGCAGATGGAGGAGCGCCTGCGCCGGCGCGTCATCGGGCAGGACGACGCGGTGGGGGCGGTCTCCAGCGCCGTCCGCCGGGCGCGGGCTGGACTCTCGGACCCGAACCGGCCGCTGGGTTCGTTCTTCTTCCTTGGCCCGACCGGGGTCGGCAAGACCGAACTCGCCAAGGCGCTGGCTGAGTTCCTCTTCGACGACGAGAGCGCGCTGACGCGGATTGACATGTCGGAATACATGGAAAGCCACGCGGTCGCGCGCTTGATCGGGGCACCCCCGGGC
>SBAZ01000093.1 GCA_005239935.1 Planctomycetales bacterium
CCCTCCTGTGGTGGGATGCGCCTCCTCGTCCAAAGCCTCACGAGCCCAGCTTAGCATGATGCGATCAGGGGGCAAGCCCATTTATGAAACCGGTTCTAGGAAAAAGGTGCCTGGCACCTTTTGGGTGCGTTATACTTAAGGGCACGATGGAGTTCGAGCGGCTGTTGCGAGGCCTCGTAGAACAGGAAGCGTCGGATCTCTTCCTGAAGGTGGGCAACCACCCCTTCTTGCGCCTCCACGGCAAACTCATCCCGATTGGCGAGAGCAAGCTGACCACCGAGGATGTGGTCGGCGCGGCGCTCGAGCTCATGGGCGCGGATCGGCGGCAGATGTTTCACGCCGAGCGCGAGCTGAACTTCGCCTTCGAGCGCGCGGGGCTGGGGCGCTTCCGCGCGAACGTGCTCTGGCAGCGCGGCACCATGGCGCTCGTCATCCGGCGCATCAACCGCCTGATCCCGTCCTTCGAGGAACTGAACCTCCCCGGCGACGTGCTCGGGCGGCTGATGCAGGAGCGGCACGGCCTGGTCCTGGTGACCGGGCCCACCGGGTCGGGGAAATCCACGACGATCGCCTCCATGCTGGACTTCATTAACCAGTCGCTGCCGAAGCACATCCTCACGCTCGAAGATCCCATCGAATTCCAGTTCGAGGAGACCCAGGCCATCATCAATCAGCGCGAGATTGGCGTGGACACGCGCTCGTTCAGCGAGGGCCTGAAGAACAGCCTGCGGCAGAGCCCGGACATCCTCTACGTCAGCGACATCCGCGACAAGGAGACCATGGAGGCGGCCCTGCTGGCGGCGGAGGCCGGCCAACTGGTGCTTAGTTGCATCCACACGAACAATGTCCCCACGACGGTGGAGCGCATCATCGCCTTCTTCCCCTCCTACCAGCAGGACCTCATCCGCCTGCGCCTCTCCCAGGTCTTGCGCGGCGTCGTGTCGATGCGGCTGCTGCTGCGCCACGACGGCACCGGCCGCGTCCCCGCCTGTGAAATCTTGACCGTCACGCCGCGCGTCCGCGAGATCATCCGTGAGGGCCGCACCACCGAGCTGCCCGAGGCGATGCACACCGGCGCCATGTTCGGCATGAAGACGTTCACGCAAGCACTCTATGAGCGCTACCGGCAGGGCGAGGTGGACCTGGAGGAAGCCCTGCGCTACGCGGACAGTCCGGAGGAGCTGCAGCTGGCCGTGCGCGAGATCCGCGCCACCCGCGATGTTCAGTCATAAGGCCGTTGAGGAACCGGCCCCGGCGGCGGAGCCAGCGGCCGCGCTCGGCCCTGGGCCGGGCGGCCCGGTCCAGGACATGCGCCCGCTCTTCGAGTTGGCGTTCGCGCAGAAAGCCTCCGACATCCACCTAACCGAGCACACGCCGCCGGTGCTGCGCATCCACGGCGACCTGATCCATGCGCGGTACGAGCCGCTCACGCGCCAGGACACGAAGCGCCTCATCTACAGCCTGCTAACGGACCGGCAGAAGGCGCAGTTCGAGCGCGAGCTCGAACTGGACATCTCGATCGACGTGCAGGGCCTGGGCCGGTTCCGGATCAACGTCCACAGCCAGCGCGGGAGCGTCGAGGCGGCCTTCCGCCTGGTGCCGACGCAAATCCGGACGCTGCAGGAACTCGGCCTGCCCGCCGTGGTCACGGAGCTCGCGCGCAAACCGAACGGCCTCGTCCTCGTGACCGGGCCGACCGGCATGGGCAAGACGACGACGCTGGCGGCCATGGTGGACCAGATCAACCGCGAGCGGCGCCAGCACGTCGTCACCATCGAGGACCCGATCGAGTACGTGCACGTGAACAACCGCTCCATCATCAAGCAGCGCGAGGTGTACTCCGACACCAAGTCCTTCGCCAATGCGCTGATCCGCGCCTTGCGCCAGGACCCGGATGTCGTCGTCGTCGGGGAGATGCGCGATCTCGAAACCATCTCCACGGCGATCACGGCCGCGGAGACCGGCCATCTGGTCCTCGCGACACTCCACACCCCCGATGCCGCGCAGACCGTGGACCGGATCATTGATGTGTTCCCGCCCTACCAGCAGCAGCAGGTCAAGATCCAACTGGCCGACTGTCTGCAGGGGGTCGTGTCGCAGCAGCTGCTGCCGCGCTCGGACGTGGCCGGCCGGGTGCTGGCCTACGAGATCATGATCGGCACCTCGGCCGTGCGGAATCTCATCCGCGAACATGCGACCGAGCAAATCCAGACCACGCTGCAGACCGGCGCGCAGTACGGGATGTGCACCATGGACAGCGTCATCCGCGCCCTGTATGACCGGAAGGTGATTTCCTATGAGACCGCAATCGCGCGGATGAAGAATCCCACCGAGTTCGCGTTGCTGGGGAAGGGCGAGGTGAAGAAAGGGCTCTTCGGCGGCAGGACGTGACCGGAGCCGAAAGCGTCCTGCGCCCGACGCGCTGCGAAGCGCAAACCGGAGGCGACAGGCCTCGTTGCAACCCTTGAATTGGCTTGACGTTACATGAAGCCTATGGTACAAGAACGCGGAGACCTCGGTCCCTTGGGCCGGGTCATGAACACGGGGCCCCATCGTCTAGCCCGGCCCAGGACGTCTGGTTCTCAGCCAGAAAACACCGGTTCGAATCCGGTTGGGGCTGTGGATGCGAAGTGCGGGTGGGCGAGCCACCCGACTGGAGTGTACGGTTGACGACCGACGGCCGCTTCAGGGCGGCGCGGACAGTGGAGTTTGTCCATGAGGACAAGGTGCCTCAGGGTGCCTTGTCCTCCCTGTTTGCAGGCGCCAAGGATGTGCGGGCGCATGTTATACTCAAACTATCCTCAACGGGAGGAGCGGCATGACGCAGCCCTACAAGTTCGTCCGGGTGAGTGTGAAGGTCTTCAAGGTGCTGGCCTGGGTCGCCGTGGCCCTGCAGGTCATCACGGGAGGGATTCTCCTGATCGGGGGCGGCGATCCGATCTTGGTCGGTGGAATCGACGTGCCGGCCCGGGTCGTGGGCCTGCTGAACTTCGTCGCGGCGGCCGTCTACTTCTTCTCCCTGTGGCTGGCCGCGTCGGTGCTGCAGCTCCTCCTGGATCTGCGAGACCACCGGGGGGCCGAGTAAGCCGTCGCGCCGTGGGGAACCCGTGAACCCGGCGGGGCGGAATGGAACGGCGGAGTGGGGGATGGCAGAGTCACGCGATGCGCTGGTGGAGCGGGTCAAGGCGCGGCTGAAGATGCGCCTGGCGGACCTCCTCGAAGCCAGCCCGACCAACGGACACACCTCCGCGAAGGAGCGGGCGCGCATGACTGAGGGGCTGCGCCAGGTGTTGCGCGCGCTCCCCGAGGAATACCGCGGGCTCGAGCTCCAGGCCGAGGAAGAGCAGCGCCTCATCCAGGGCGTGCTCGACGACATCATCGGCTTCGGCCCGTTGGACGCGCTCTTCTCCGACCCGACGATCTCCGAAGTCATGGTGAACGGCCCGCACGAGATCTTCGTCGAGCGGCAGGGACGGGTGGAGCGCATCGACGCCCGGTTCAAGGACACGGCGCATCTCATGGCGGTCATCGAGCGGATGCTCGACCAGGTGCACCTGACCGTGAACGAGTCGGCGCCGCTGTGCGACGCCAGCCTCCCGAACGGGGCGCGCATCAACGTCATCATCCCGCCGCTCGTGCTCAACGGACCCGTCGTGACGATCCGCACGAAGTCCCGCAGTTGGACGATGGATGAGTTCGTCAAAGTCGGAGGCCTGAGCGCGGACGCGGCGAGGTTCCTCAACGCGTGCGTGCGCGCGAAGGTCAACATGATCGTCTCGGGCGGCACCTCGACCGGCAAGACCACGTTGGTCACCGTCCTCTCGAGCGAGATCGCAACGGA
>SBAZ01000112.1 GCA_005239935.1 Planctomycetales bacterium
GCGTTTCCCCTCCTGGCGTCCCGCCTGCGGCGGAACTGGTCTCCCCTTCCTTCCCTCACCAAGACGCTTCGGGGAAAACTCGCAGTTTTCCCCGAACCCCTTTCGCGGGTTCGATTCCCAGAGACGAACGTACAAGAGCGGGTAGCGGGAATCGAACCCGCGTGGCCAGCTTGGGAAGCTGGTGCACTACCACTGTGCTATACCCGCGTCGCTCGCTGACTCAAAGACTTCGGCTCGCTCCCCAAGAGGGGAAACCGAGGGGTTCCCCTCTTGGCGCTCGCCCAGACTCCATCTGGGGGCTCACTGTTCCCCCTCGAGCACCCCTTCAGCGTCCTCGGCCTGCGGCCTCGTCCGCGTCGCTCGCTGATGGAGGGGAAACCCAGGTTTTCCCTCCTAGCGGTCGCCCCGCCGCAGGCGGGGCTCCCTGGTCTCCCTTTCCTTTGCGGAACCCCATCCTGACTCAGGAGCACTGTCCGGGGAGGCAGGGAGAACGAGGTTTTCCCTGCCTACAACCCACCCTGTCCTAAACGGTCGGTTTCCCGTGCCTACGACCCATCCCTTCCTCAATGGAAGCACGGGCGCGGAGCGAGATGGGAGCCAGTGCGATGGGAACCCTATTATAGACCGGGCGTTGCGGCTAGGGAAGGGGGCCCGTCAGCGCCTCTTTCAACGTCCGGCTGGCAGCCTCTGCGTCAGGCGAGGCGCAGACAGCTCTGACGACCGCGATGCGCCCCGCGCCGGCCTCGACGACCTGCTGGACCGTGGCGGCATCGATGCCGCCGATGCAGATGACCGGGATGCGCGTCCGGGCGATCACGTCGCGGATACCGCCCAGGCCCACGGGGGCATAGTCAGGCTTCGTGGGAGTGCCGAACAGCGGGCCGTACCCGAGATAGTCCGCGCCTTCTCGCTCCGCCGCCAGCGCCTGCTCGAGGCTGTGCGTGGATTTGCCAATGAGCGTTCCGGAGGTCACCAGGCGCCGGGCCTCAGCGATAGGCAGGTCATCCTGGCCGAGATGCAGACCCTCTGCGCCGATGGCCGAGGCGACGACCGCGCGGTCGTTCACGATCAGCGGGATACCGGCTGGACGGGTGACCTCGAGCAGGCGCACACCCAGCGCGGTCACCTCGGCATCCGACGCGGCCTTGTCCCGGAGTTGGAGGGCATCCGCCCCTCCGCGGATGGCCGCGCGGGCGAGGTCAACGAGATCGCGTTGGCCGGCGGCGGCGCGGTCGAGGATGACGTACAGCCGCCAGGCAGAGCATGAGGTGACGCTCGAGGTCATAGGTGCGAAACCGCAGTCGCTGGAACTCTCCGGCCTGGCGGGGCGCGACCAGCCGGGAACACTCTTCCAGGACGCGCAGCGCCTCCTTCGCGCGTTGGAGGTTGATCGTCAACAGCCGGTCCAGCGAGCCCACAGGGCTCCCCGGCGACGTGCGTCCCGGGTCACGCCTCGTGGCGCGCGCCTCCAACAGGGCTGCGCGGCTCACCGGCAGCCGGCGCAGGGCCCCGGTGAGCGCATGGCGGAGCGTCCGACAGCGCCGGGTCGCGCCCGCCTGCTCCCAGCCGAGTCGGACGATATCCTCGGTAACCCGCAGGCCTTCCAGGGCGCGGTTCGCGTTGGCATCCAGCAGGCGCAGGACTGCGCGGAATGTCATCCCACCACCTGTCGAAGCCCCGCCCGCTGGCGGGGCGCGCGGCCGCCGAAACCTCTCACAACCCGTCCCACCTCCTCGCCGCGCTCGCAACGACTACGCGGCCCACGCGTTGAATGGTCGTTGCGGTCGCCAGGTGGTGGGATCATCGCGCCTGCCGGAGGCGGCGGATCAGCCCGGTGGTGGAATAGCCCCGGCGCAAGGGCACGCGCAGCACCCGCCCGCCCCGTCGCCGCACGACGTCGGCTCCCACGATCCGCCCCGATGACCAGTCCGCACCCTTGACCAGCACATCCGGCTGCACGCGGGCGATGAGCCGCGCCGGCGTCGGCTCGCGGAAAATCGTGACGTAGTCCACGCCTTCGAGCGCCGCCAAGAGCTGCGCGCGGTCCCGCTCTCCGACCACCGGACGCCTGCGGCCCTTCCCGAGCGCGCGGACCGAGCGGTCGCTGTTCACCCCGATCACCAGGAGATCGCCGGCAGCCTTCGCGCGCCTGAGCAGGTCCAGATGCCCCCGGTGCAGGAGATCATAGCAGCCATTGGTGAAGACGATGCGCTGGCCTCGGGCCCTGGCGCGGCGGAGGGCGCGGACGAGCGCGGGGAGCGCGAGGACCTTACGCGCCGGGTTCCAGGAGGGCATCTTCCACCAGGGCGCAGAGGATGTGGCCGATGGTGAGATGGACTTCCTGGATGCGCGCCGTGGCCGTGGAGGGCACGCCGATGAGGATGTCGCACAACGAAACCATCTGGCCGCCGCCCTGTCCGGTGAGGCCGATTGTGGCCAGCCCCAGCGACCTCGCAGCCCGCAGGGCGCGGATGACGTTGCGGGAGTTCCCCGACGTGGAGAGGGCGATCAGGACGTCGCCGGGCTGGGCCAGGCCCTCGAGTTGGCGGGAAAAGATCTCATCGTAGGAATAGTCATTCCCGATGGCGGTGACGCTGGCCATGTTCTCGGTCAGCGAGATGGAGGGCAGCGACCGCCGCTCGCGGCCAAACCGGCCGACGAATTCACCGGCCATGTGCTGGCCCTGGGTGGCCGAGCCGCCATTGCCGCACCAGATGACCTTGTGTCCGGCCCGCATGGCCGCAGCGAGGACGTCGGCCGCGGCCGCGATGCGCTCGGCTTGGGCCTCGGGAAATTCGGCATGGAGCCGGCCGGTCTCGCGGAGGGACCGAGTGACCTGCTCACGCAGCGGGACGCGAGTCGTCGCCATCACTCACCCGAAGAAGATCTTCCCGATGCGGTACAGGTCCTGGTCGACGGTCTTGAGCCGCCCGGTGCCCTGCTCGATCGGCACGGCCGTGATCTGGTTGCCCTGGAGGCTGACCATCACGCCGAACGTCCCGTCCAGCACCAGTTCCACGGCCTTGACCCCGAAGCGCGTGCCCAGGACACGGTCAAAGGCCGTCGGGCTCCCGCCCCGCTGGATATGCCCGAGCACCGTCACGCGCGTTTCAAATCCGGTGCGTTCCTCGATCTGCTTGCCCAGGACATCGCCGATGCCGCCGAGGCGTACGTGGCCGAACTCGTCCAGCTTCTGCTCACGGGTCACCTCGGCGCCGGACTTGAACTGCGCACCCTCCGCGACAACCACGATGCTGAAGTCCTTGCCCCGGGCATGGCGCTGCTTGATGATACCGCACACCTCGTCGAGATCAATGAGGGTTTCCGGGATCAGGATCACGTCCGCGCCGCCGGCGATGCCGGCATAGGTGGCGATCCAGCCGGCGTGCCGTCCCATGACCTCTGCGACCATGATCCGGTGGTGACTCTCGGCGGTCGTGTGGAGCCGGTCAATCGCCTCCATGGCGATGTTGACCGCGGTGTCGAAGCCGAAGGTGAAGTCCGTCGCCGACAGGTCGTTGTCGATCGTCTTGGGGATCCCCACGAGTTTGACTCCCTCCTGCACGAGTTTGGTGGCGACGCCCAGCGTGTCGTCACCTCCCACCGGGATGAGGACGTCGAGCTGCAGCTTCTTGAGATGGTCGAGGACCTTCTTGACATCCTCCGGCTTCTTGTAGGGGTTCGTGCGTGAGGTACCCAGAATCGTGCCACCCTTCGGCAGGATCCCGGAGACCGAGTTCAAGTCCATCGGCACCGTGTCACCGTGGATCAGCCCCTTCCAGCCGTTCCGGATGCCCACCACCGTGATCCCGGCCTGGTGCGCGCGCCGGACCACCGCCCGGATGACGGGATTCAGCCCTGGGCAGTCTCCGCCGCCGGTCAAGACGCCCAGGCGCTTGATGGTCATTCCGTCCCCTCCAGCAACCGCTCGATGTAGTCCGTGGTCAGTTGGCCCCGCCAGAACGTCGGATCGCTGAAAATCTGCTTGTAGAGCGGGATGGTGGTCCGGATCGGCTCGAGCACGTACTCGTCCAGAGCACGCTGCATCACGCGGATGGCGGCTTCTCGGTTGTCGCCCCAGGTGATGAGCTTCGCCAGGAGGGAATCATAGTACGGAGGCACATCATACCCGGCACACACGTGCGTGTCTACTCGGACGCCCTGTCCACCAGGCTGGTAGTAGGCCGTGATCCGGCCAGGCGAGGGGCTGAAATCGTTCGCGGGGTCCTCCGCATTGATGCGGCACTCGATGGCGTGCCCCGTGAGCGCCACGTCGTCCTGCTTGAGGCTGAGCGTCTCGCCAGCGGCGATGCGGATCTGTTCCTTGATGAGATCCACCCCGGTGACGACCTCCGTCACCGGATGCTCGACTTGGATGCGCGTGTTCATCTCGATGAAGAAGAAGTCGCCGTCCCGGTCGAGCAGGAACTCGACGGTCCCGGCGGACACGTAGTTGGCGGCCTTGGCCGCCCGCACAGCCAGTTCCCCCATCTTCCGCCGCAGCTTGGCGTCGACGGCCGTCGAGGGCGCTTCCTCGATCAGTTTCTGGTGTCGCCGCTGAATCGTGCAGTCACGCTCGCCGAGGTGGAGGGTGTGCCCGGCCTGGTCAGCCAGGACCTGGAACTCGATGTGCCGCGGCTCCTCGATGTATTTCTCCACGAACACGTCCCGATTGCCGAAATTCGCCTCGGCCTCGGTCTGGCATGTCGTGAGCGCGCTGATCAGGCGGACGTCATTGTGGCATACGCGCATGCCACGTCCACCGCCGCCTCCAGCGGCCTTCACGATGACCGGGTATTGGATCCGGCGCGCGGTCTTGAGCGCTTCCTCCTTGTTCTGGACGGCGGCCATGCTGCCGGGAATGATGGGGATGCCGGCCTTGCGCACGAGGTCCTTGGCCGCCAGCTTATCGCCCATCAGCCGGATGGAGGCCGCCGAGGGCCCGATGAAGGTGATTTTGCAGGAGTCGCAGATTTCCGCGAAGTGCGCGTTCTGCGAGAGGAACCCGTAGCCCGGATGGATGCCGTCCACGTCAGTGATCTCGGCCGCGCTGACCAGCGCGGGGATATTCAAGTAACTCTGCTCGGCCTTCGGGCCGCCGATGCAGACCGCCTCATCCGCCAGCCGCACGTGGAGGCTGCTGCGGTCCACTTCTGAGTAGACCGCGACCGTCCGGATGCCGAGTTCCTTGCAGGCCCGGATCACTCGGATGGCGATCTCTCCCCGATTGGCGATGAGAATTTTTGAGAACATTAGCGTTGGGTGACCGGTCTCAGATACGGTCGCCAACGTCTGCCTTGGCCGTATCTGATACCGGCAGGAAACGACCTAGACGGGCTCAACGGCAAAGAGGGCCTGACCGAACTCAACGGCGTCGCCGTTCTGGGCGAGGATTTCGATGATCCGGCCACGCACCTCGGCCTTGATCTCATTCATCAGTTTCATGGCCTCGATGATGCACACGACCTGGCCGACCTCGAGGTCCTGGCCGACCTCGGCAAAGGGCGGGGCATCCGGGGCGGGCGCGCGGTAGAACGTGCCCACCATCGGCGACTTGATGATGACACGCCGCGAGGACTCTTCAGCGGCTGCGGCGGGGGCCGTGAGCGGCGGCACCGGCTGGGCC
>SBAZ01000067.1 GCA_005239935.1 Planctomycetales bacterium
AAAGAGATGGAGTTCCGGTACAACCATCGGGACCAGTCCTTGTTCGATCTGTTGGCTCAGGTCGTCACGAAACCTGTGTCAGATCGTTGATAATCACCTTTTCCTAAAAGGGGTCAGGCACCTTTTTCGGCAGTTTTCCACAGGGTCCGGCGAGCATTCGACACGAATGTCGGGGACCCAAGGATCCTGCGGCGCGGCTGCTCAAAATGGTGGGGGGATGGCCTCCGCAGCCCATCTCGCACAAACCATGCGTAGAGGCCGGGAGCCCGTTGGGGATCGGGATCCACGAGTCCCAAAATCACATCTGTGGTTACCAAGTTCGCTGTGTTCCTCTCGACGTAGGCCCGGAAACTCGACCAGGGATATGCCAGGGGGTCCTCCACCATCTTGGCGCGGACCGGATTTAGGTGGATGTACCTGCTCAGCTCCAGCGCATAGGTGTCTCGCTCGACCAAGATGCCACGATACCGTCCTTCGAAGACGTGCCCCACGCGTTCATAGCGCCGGTTCACATAACGGGCATACGCGCCATGTAGCTCCTGAATCATCGGCGCGATGTGTTGATCGCCAGTCTCGAGCATGAGGTGAACGTGGTTCGACATCAGCACATAGGCATGGAGCCGAGCGGCATGGTCCCGCAGCCGGCTTCGAATGAGCCGCAAGTACACGTGACGATCCTGCTCCGCCCGGAAGATCGGCTCACGATTGTCGCCGCGAGCAATCAGGTGGTACCAGGCTCCGGGAAACCAGATGCGGGGCGCTCGGGGCATATTCCCTCCTGAGATGTGACGGGAGAGGGCGATCGGGCCACGAGGGTGGGACGGCCAGTGGGACCCGAATGACCGAATTATAGGTGAGACGTGCCGCTCGGTCAACTCCGATGGAACCTGGCACCTTTTCGCCAGGAAGTGCCAGGCACCTTTTTCCCAACGGCTGCCAGGACGACCAGTCCCGCCGCAACCCAGAGGACCCAGGGGCCGAACCGCATCGCCGGCGTCAAGTCCGTGCGCGGGGTGACCGCGGCGCGCAGGACGATGTCTTGCCGCCACTCCGACCGCGCGGTTTCGCGGCCGGTCGCGTCAATCACCGCGGAGAAGCCCGACTTCATCGCCCGCACCAGGTCGCGGCCCGTCTCCACGGCCCGCAGCTGTGCGGCATCCGCCTGCGCCTGCGCGATGGCCGGATGCTCGAAGACCCCGTCATTGCCGCCGCTGACCAGGACCTGTGCCCCGGCGCGCACCGAGGCGCGCAGCAAGGCCCCGTAGAGAATCTCCTGACAGACGGCGAAGCCCACCGGCACGCCCTGGATGGTCACATTCTGCGCGCCCTGTCCTGCCGTGTACTGGACCGGCCCGCGCAGCGCCCAGCCGCCCCACAGCCACGGCTGGTACTCGGAGAACGGCACCAGCTGCCGCTTGTTGTACCAGCCGAGCAAGTCCTCGGCGCTCCAGACCAGCATCGTGTTGTGGTCGTGACCTGCCTGCACGGTGTCCGACCCCACGACCGCGATGCCCCCAGCGGCGAGCAGCTGGCGCATCCACAAGGCCCATTGGGCATGCGGGTAGGTTTTCTCAGGTGGTTTCGTCGGCGAGGGCGTCCCATCCAAACTGATCGTGCCTTTCACGACGGACTCCGGCAGCACGAGCCACCGCGGCGGCTCGCGCATCGCCTCCTGCGCGCGCTGCCAGTACCCGCGGATGAGCCCCAGCTCCGAATAGTCCTGCGCCGTGTACTTCGCCTGGCTGTACTGCACCACGGCGACGGAGAGGCTCCCGCCCCCCGGCCGGAGGCGGGCCAGCCGCCCCTGGCCCCACAGCGCCAAGACTCCCACGCACGCGAGTCCGGCGGCGAGCACGGGCCACCCGGAGCGCCGGTGCTGCGCAGGCCATGCTTCGGCGACTCCGCCATTCACGAACACCACGAGCGCGCTGAGGAGCGGCACGCCGCCCAAGGCCGCCGCCTGCCGCAGGGCCGGCCAGTCCGCGCACGCAAGACCGAGGAAATTCCATTCGAATCCGAACGACGCCAGCGCCCGCGCCCATTCGGGCAGCAGGACCCACCCGCCTACCGCGACGGCGGCACGGCGCCAGGGCGTGCGGCCCCAGACCTTCACGAGCGCGGCCCACGCGCCCCAGAAGACCGGGAACACCGCGGAGAAGACCAGCCAGACCACGTGCATGAACACCCACTGCCGCGTCAGCCGCGCCACGCGCTCCGCCCCGGTCTCCCGGATCCACCCGGTCCAGGAGTGCACGCTGACGAGCGGATGCAGGGTGATGACGAAAAAGATCGCGCCCACCACCCAGCCGAGCACGAACGCGCGTCGAGGACTCTCGCAGCGCCGCACGGCTACGAGCAGCGGCACCAACGCCACCCACGCCAGCCACTTCCAGTCCGCCGGTGGGAACGTCCATGCGAGCAGGAGCCCGGAGACAATGGCCCGCAGCATGTCCGCGCGGCGCGCGACGACCTCGGGTGAGACCTCGGCGCCTGCACTCATCATGCGCGGCTCCTGCGGCTGCTCGGCCGCCGCGCGAGGGCCGCGGCCACCAGCAGGGCGCTCACCCCGACCACCCAGTTCCCGAAGCGCACATAGGGCGAGCGGTCCTGCCGCGGCTGCACCGTGCCGACCAGCACCGCAGGCTCCGCCGACCGGCTGCGCACCTGCTCGCGTCCCCAGGGGTCAATCACCGCGGAGATGCCTGTCTTCATCGCCCGGACCACCGCCCGCCGGGTCTCCACCGCCCGCAACTGCGCGGCGTCGGCGTGCACCCGGGCCACCGCCGGATGCTCGAATACGCCGTCATTGCCGCCGGTCACGAGCACCGTGGCCCCGTCCCGGACGCTCCTACGCACGAGATCCGGCAGCAGCACCTCCTGGCAGATGAACCCGCCGAGCACCAGGCCGCGCGTCCGGATCAGTTGGCTGCCCTGCCCCGGCGCGTACTGGGAGACTCCGCGCACGGCCAGCGCCCCCCAGCCAGGAGGCATCGTCTCCGAGAACGGTACCAGCCCGCGCTTGTGATACCACCCTGCGACCCCTTCACGCGTCCAGGCGACGAGTGTGTTGTGGTCTTGCCCGTGCTCCACCGTATCCATCCCGACGACGACCACCGCGCCTGAGGCCCCCAGGACGTCGCGGACAGCCGCGTCCCACGCCGCGCGGGCGATCTGTCGCTCGGGCGGCTTCACCGCTGAGGCCGACGCATCCAGCGTCACCGCGCCCAGGACAATCGATTCCGGCAGCGCGATGAGTCGTGCGCCTGCCTCGAGGGCCTGCCGCACCATCGGCACGTACCCCTGGTCAAGCCCGATCGGCAGGAAGTCGCCCGTGCGATAGGTGGGTTTGGTCCGTTGCAGGACTGCGGCCTTCACACGGTCGGCCGGCGGGGACGCGGCGCGCAGCGCGTTCGCGCCTGCGGCCCAGGAAAACGCCAACAGGGTGACGGCAGCACCCAGCGAGGCCCGGCGCTCGCGGCCAGGCCCCCGCCACAGGCTCTCGGCGAGGCACAGGTTCACCGCCGCGACCAGCGCGGTCAGCAGCCAGACCCCGCCGACCGCAGCCCCTTGCCGCACCGCGGGCCAGTCCGCCGTTGCGTGCCCTAAGAGGGCCCAGGTAAACCCAAAGGTCGTCTGCACCCGGGCCCACTCCGGCACCAGCACCCATAGCGCCGTCCCGGCGCCCATCGCTACCCACCAGCGGCGGCTGCGCGCAATCCGCCGCGCGCCGAGCGCCCACGCGCCCCAGAAGAGCGCCCCCCACGCCGCAAAGAGGACCCAGATGCCATGCAAGAACCACCACTGGCGGGTCAGACGGCTTGAGAGTTCGGTTGGAGTCTCCGCCGCCCAGCCGGTCCAGCTGTGCGCGCTGACGAGCGGATAGAGAGTGATCAGGAAATAGACGAAGCCGGCTGCTGCGCCGAGGCTGAATACCCGCTTTCCGCTCGCGACCGCCTGCGTGACGCCCCATAGCGGCACGAGGCCGATCCAGGCGAGGCCTTTCACATCCAGCGGAGGGAAGGCGCAGCCGAGCAGGACGCCGGAGCCGAGGGTGCTGAGGACCTCAACACGGCGGGTCATGCCGCAGGCAGGGAGTACTCACAGGGATGCGGGCGGTCTGGCCTCAGTAGGCCGGCGGGGTGCCTGGACCAGGACCAGTCGGTACACGCGTGCCCGCCGACCAGCAAGCGGCATTCCCCCCGATCGTGAGGCCGGTGCCGGTGATGGTGTTGCCCCCGCAACTATTGATGTCATTGACATCGACGTCCGACACCAAGAAGTCGCCCGTCACATTGAAAGTCCCCCAAGTGCCGGCGCTGGTCGACCTCAGCACCAACAGGCTGCCCGGGCTGCCCCGCATGGTGAGAAAGTTTGAGACCGCCGTCGTGGCCCCGGCCTTCAGGTTGAACTGCACGCCGGCTTTGTCGACCTCGAGGTTGTA
>SBAZ01000009.1 GCA_005239935.1 Planctomycetales bacterium
CGGCCCGCCCGCGGTCCACGGTCACGCCGCCCAGAAACCGCGCCAACACCTCCAGGCCCTGCTCGACCGCCTCAACCGACTCGCACACGAACCGCTTGTCCCACTGCATGTCCCGATTATACGACAGCGGCAATCCCTTCATCATCGTCAAGAACCCGCCCAGGTGCCCGATGACGAGCCCGGCCTGACCCCGCACGAGTTCCGCGGCGTCCGGGTTCTTCTTCTGCGGCATGAGGCTCGACCCGGTGGCGACCGCGTCCCCCAACCGCAGCCAGCCGAACTCTTCTGCGGCCCACAGCACGAGATCCTCGGCCAGGCGCGAGAGGTGCACCGATGCCCCTGCGAGCACGCCCACCAGCTCGAGCGCAAAATCCCGGTCGGAGACCGCATCCAGGCTGTTCGCCGCGATGCGGGGAAACTGGAGCTGGCGCGCCACGAACGCGCGGTCGATCGGCAGCGAGGTACCGGCCAACGCCCCGGCGCCGAGCGGTAGCACCTCAATCCGCCCGCGGCACTCCGCCAGACGCTCCCGGTCGCGCTGCAGCATCTCGACGTACGCCAGCAGATGGTGTGCGAGCAGGATCGGCTGCGCACGCTGCAGGTGGGTGTACCCTGGAATGAGCACTCCCGCGTACCGGGTCCCCAGGGTCACGAGGGCCCGCTGGACTCCCCGCAGCCCGGCATCGAGCCGACCCACCGCGTCCCGGCAATACAACCGCAGGTCGAGCGCCACCTGATCGTTGCGGCTGCGCGCGGTGTGGAGCCTCCGCGCCGTCGGGCCGATGCGGCGCTCGAGCTGCCGCTGGATTTGCGAATGGACATCCTCCTCATCGGGATCGGGCCGCCAGGTACCCCGGGTGATCGTGCGCAGGATCGCCCGCAAGCCGCGCATCAGCCGGCGGCTGTCCGCCGCGGGGATGATGCGGCACCGCCCGAGCATGGCGGCGTGGGCGATGGAACCTTCGACATCATGCCGGGCCAGCCGGTAGTCCACGCCGATGCTGGACGTGTAGCGTGCCACGACCGGATCCCTCCGCCCGGTGAAGCGTCCGCCCCAGAGTTGTGAGTTTCGCTGACGCGCCATCTGCAGACCCTGCGTCCGGTTCCTCACCGCCCCCCGCGTCCCGCTGTCCGCCGTCCGCTGCCTTCATACGGCAGCCCATACAGCTTAATGAATCCCTCGGCCGCGCGCTGATCAAACTGGTCCTTGGCAGAATAGGTCGCCAGCCGCTCCCGATACAGGCTGTGCGGCGAGCGCCGACCTTCCACCAGACAGCGGCCCTTGAACAGCGAGAGTCGCACGGTGCCGGTCACCCGCTGCTGAGTCTGCGCGATGAATGCGTCCAGCGCGCGCTTCAGCGGCGTGAACCACAATCCCGCGTAGATCATGCGGGCATAGGTGTCGGCTACGCCGTGTTTGTAGGCCACCAGTTCCCGGTCCAGCACCAGGCGCTCGAGGTCGGTGTGCGCCGCGAGGAGGATGGCGCCGGCCGGCGCCTCATAGATTTCCCGCGACTTGATGCCCACGACCCGGCTTTCAATCATGTCGGAGCGCCCAATCCCGTGCGCGGCCCCCAGGGCGTTGAGCCGTTCAACGAGCGCCACCGGGCCCAGGGCCCGCCCATTGAGCCCCACCGGGACGCCCCGGCGGAAATCGATCCGCACCGTCGCGGCCCGCGCAGCCGCGCGTGACGCCGGCCGGATGGACCGGTAGGTGTCGCTCGGCGGTGCGGTCCACGGATTCTCCAGCACACCGGCCTCGATGCTCGTGCCCCAGAGGTTCTCGTCAATGCTGTAGGGGCCGCGGCGCGTCACCTCAATCGGGATGCGGTGCCGTCGCGCATAGGCGATCTCCTCCTCGCGCGAGCGGAACTCCCAGACCCGCACCGGGGCGACAATCTCCAGCGAGGGATCCAGAATCCGCGCCGTCACCTCGAAGCGCACCTGGTCGTTGCCCTTCCCGGTACACCCGTGCGCGACCGCCTTCGCACGCACGGCGTGTGCGGTCTCCACGAGATGCTTCGCGATGAGCGGGCGCGACAGCGCCGTGGCCAGGAGGTAGCCGTCCTCATACACCGCATGCGCTTGGAGCGCGGGCCAGCAGTAGGCGGTCACGAACTCCCGCCGCAGGTCGCGCACAATGACCCGTATCGCCCCCGCCGCCTTCGCCCGGCGGATCGCGGCGACAGACGCCTCGCCCTGGCCCACGTCGGCCATGAAGGCCACCACGCGATATCCGCGTGCCGTCAGCCATTTCACGGCGACCGAGGTATCCAGCCCACCGGAGTATGCCAGGACCACTGTCTTGCTCATGATCCCCTCATCAGGAATTGAAGGAGTGCTTGCTGCACATAGAGCCGGTTCTCCGCCTGCTCGAAGATGAGCGACCGCGCACGCTCCATCACGGGATCCGTGATCTCTTCCCCACGGTGCGCGGGCAGGCAGTGCATGACCCGGCACCCGGGCGCGGCGCGCCGCAGCAGGGCGTCGTTCACCTGCCAGCGCTGGAACGCGGTGCGCCGCCGCGCCGCCTCACGCTCCTGGCCCATGCTGGTCCACACATCCGTGTAGATCACCCGCGCGCCCGCGACGGCGGCCGCCGGCTGCGCATGCCACGCGAGGCGAGCCCCGCTGCCCGCGGCTCGCCGCACGGCGGCCCGCCACTGGGCTGGGTCAGGCCGGTACCCCGCTGGGGTCGAGACCGCCAGGTGGATGCCGGACATCGCCGCCCCCATGGCCAGTGAGTGCAGGACGTTGTTCCCGTCCCCCACGTAGGCGACCGGCAGGCCCGCGAGCCGGCCGAACGTCTCCTGCAGCGTGAACAGATCGGCCAGCGCCTGGCAGGGATGGACCGCATCCGACAACCCGTTAATCACCGGGACCCGCGAGTGCGCGGCGAAGGCCTCCGCGTCACCGTGCCCGAACGTGCGCACCACGATGGCGTCCACATACCGCGAGAGGGCGCGCGCCACATCCTTGACCGGCTCGCGCTCGCCGAGCCGGATGTCGTCCTGTCCAAGATACACCACGGAGCCCCCGGAGCGCAGCACCGCGACCTCGAACGCGACCCGTGTCCGCATGGAGGGCTTCTGGAACACCAGCGCCACCACGCGCCCGGCCAGCGCGGTTCCCTGTCGTACCCTCTGCCGCTTGAGCCGCGCGGCCTCGAGGAGCAACCGGTTCAGTTCCCCGACGGTCAAGTCCTCCAGTGTCAGAAAATGGCGGAGGCGTTTCATGCGTGGCTGCCCTTCGCGAAGTCCACCAGTGCGGACTCCAGGATGCCCAGTCCCCGCTCCAGCTGCGCCTTCGTAATCGTCATCGCCGGCAGAATCCGCAGCACGGTCTCCTGCGTGCAGTTGATGAGCAGGCCGCGGTCGCGGCACAGCCCGACCATCGGCCGGCCGTCCACGACCAACTCGATGCCGATCATGAGCCCGCGCCCACGGACTTCCTTGATCAGCGGCGCATGCTGAGCCATGGCCAGGATCCGGTCGAGCGCATAGGCCCCCAGGGTGCGCGCGCGCTCGACCAAGCCTTCCTTGGTGATGGCCTCCAGGACCGCCTCGATGCATGCGCAGCCAAGCGGGCTGCCGCCATACGTGGTCGCATGCGTCCCCGGCGTCAGGACGTCGGCCACCGGCGGCTTCGCCAGGACCGCGGCGATCGGGAACCCCCCGCCCAACGCCTTGGCCAGCAGCATGACGTCCGGCTCGATGCCGGAGGATTGATAGGCGAACCACGCGCCGGTGCGTCCCAACCCGCACTGCACTTCGTCCAGCATCAGCAGCAGCTGCCGCTCGTCGCACAGCGCGCGCAGGCCCTGCAAGAACTCCGTCGAGGCCGGCCGCACGCCGCCCTCTCCCTGGATCGGTTCGACCAGCACCGCGCAGGTCTTGGGCGTGACGGCGCGCCGCACCGCCTCCAGATCGTTGAACGGCACCCGCACGAACCCTGGCAGGAGCGGCTCGAAGCCCTCCTGATATTTCGACTGGCCGGTCGCGCTCAACGCTCCGGTCGTCCGCCCGTGGAAGGAGCGCTCCATCACGATGATCTCATAGCGGCCTTGCCCCCAGCGCCGCGCCAGCTTGATGGCGGTTTCGACCGCCTCCGCACCGCTGTTGCAGAAGAACACCTTGCTCTCGAACGCCCGCTCCGCGAGCCGCTTGGCCACCCGCGCCTGGAGCGGATGGTAATACGTGTTCGGCACGTGCAGGATCCGCCCGGCCTGGCCGCGCAGGGCGGCCTGGACGAACCGATGCGCATGACCCAAGGCACTCACGCCCCAGCCCGGGAAGAGGTCCAGGTATTCCCGGCCTTCGATGTCCCAGACCCGGCTGCCCTTGCCCTTCGTGAGCACGAGGGGCTGGCGTAGGTACGTGTTCATCACGTACCGCTCATAGAGGTCCTTCACGCCGCGCGTCGCGCGCGGGAGCGTGGCCGTGGCTGTCATGTTTCGACTCCTCGACACGCGTTGCTTGCTCGGGGTCGTGGTGAGCACGGCTGCAAGCCGCGTCGAACCACGACTCGCTGTGGCCCGCTCACCATGATGCTGAGCGAGGCCGGCATTCGGCGGCCGAGTCGAAGCATCATTTCACGATCTCCGTCCCAATCCCCTGCTTGGTGAAGATCTCGAGCAGCATCGCGTGCGGGACGGCGGCGTCAATGATGTGGGTCTTCTTGACGCCGCCCTTCAGGGCGTCGATGCACGCCTGCACCTTCGGGATCATGCCCTCCTGGATGATGCTGCGGCCCAGCAGCAACCGGGCTTCCTTCACCGACAGCGTCGAGATAAGCGACCCGGCATCGCCGGCCTGCCGCAGGATGCCGCGCACGTTCGTCAGCAGCACGAGCTTCTCGGCCTTCAGGTGCACCGCAACCTCGCTCGCCACCTGGTCCGCGTTGATGTTGTAGAGGTGCCCGTTCCCGCGCCCCACCGGTGAGATGACCGGGATCATCCGCTTCGCGAATACGTTCCGGATGGGCCCGGTCCGCACCGTGTGCACCACCCCGACAAACCCCAGCCGCGCGGCCTCGGGGTGTGGGTCGGCGATGATGACGCCGTCCTTGGGCACCAGCCCCCGCGCGTGCCCTTGCAGCTCGGCGATCTGCTGGACCAGCCGCCCATTCACCTCGCTCAGAGCCTCATGGACCACGCGGATCGTCGTCGCGTCGGTCACCCGCATCCCGTTCACGAATGCGCTGCGTCCGTGCCCCAGCGCCGTGAGCCGCTGATTGATCGCCGGACCGCCGCCGTGCACCAGGACCGGCCGCAGCCCCACGACGCTCAAGAAGACCAGATCCTGCAGGATTCCCCGCATGGCGGCCGGGTTGTCAATCGCGCTCCCGCCGTACTTGGCGACAACCACCTTCCCATGGAAGGCCTGCAAGTAGGGCAGCGCCTCGATCAAGATGTCAGACTTGCGAATCGACTCTTCCATGGCTCAGGTCGCGTAGCCTGCGTTGATTCGGACGTACGCCGTCGTCAGATCGCAAGTCACCATCCGGCCCGCGCACCGGCCGGCGTGGAGGTCGATGCGCACCCCGACTGCAGGCCGTGCCAGCACCGTGCGCGCGGCCGCCTTCGAGAGCGCCAGTGCCGTGCCGCGCCGCACGACCTGCCGGCCGCTGATCCAGATGTCCAGCCGGCCCGGGTTGAAGACCGCTCCGGAGGCCCCCACCGCGCCCGCAATGCGCCCGGGGTTCGGGTCGGCGCCGGCCAGCATCGTCTTGACCAGCGGCGAGTACGCCACCTGCCGCGCCGCCGCGTCCGCCTCATGCGGCGAACGCGCCCCCTCCACGTCCACGGTCATGAGCCGGGTCGCGCCCTCGCCATCGCGCACGATACGATAGGCCAAACGTTCGCACACCGCGTCGAGCGCGGCGGCAAGCGGCGCCGCCTCCCGGCGCGAGCGCGCCCGACTGCCGGAGCGCCCGCTGGCGAGCGCGAAGACCGTGTCGTTCGTGCTCATGTCGCCGTCCACGCTGATGCGGTTGAACGTCTTGGCCACCGCGCGGCGGACGAGCGCGCGCAGCAAACCTGGCGCGACGCCCGCATCCGTTGTGAGCACGCATAACATCGTCGCCATGGAGGGCGCGATCATGCCCGCCCCCTTCGCCATCCCGCCCACGTGGCAGGACCGTCCGCCCAACGTGAAGCGCACCGCGGCCTCCTTCACGGCGGTATCCGTCGTGAGGATCGCCCGGGCCGCGTCCCGGTGGCCGCCGCGCCGCAGGCGCTTGGCCAGCCCCGGCAGCGCCGCGCAGACCGGCGCGGCCGGCAGGCGGCGCCCGATCATCCCGGTCGACGCCAGCAGGATCTCGCGCTCCGGCATGCCGAGCGCGCGGGCCGCCGCGCGCCCCACCGCCAGCGCATCCTGAAGTCCGGCGCGGCCGGTGAGGCAGTTCGCTCCGCCGCTGTTGAGCACGATCGCCCCGGCTCGGCCTCGGCGGATGCGCGCGCGGCTGATGACCACGGGGGCGGCCTGCACGCGGTTGCGCGTGAACACCGCGGCCGCCGCCACAGGGCCGTCCGCCACCACGAGCGCGAGATCAGGCCGCCGGCTGCGCGTGATCCCGGCGTGCATCCCGGCGGCCCGGAATCCGGCCGCGGCCGTGACCCCGCCCGCCACCCAGGAGAAGCTCATCCGAGCAACCCTGTCGTCTCGGGCCAGCCGTACATGACATTCATGTTCTGCACCGCCTGGCCGGCCGCACCCTTCGTCAGGTTGTCCAGGGCGCTGGCCACGACCAGCGACTCCAGGGCCGGCGAGGCGACGAAGCCGATGGCGCAGTCGTTCGTGCCGACGACCGGCCGCACCTCCGGCAGGCTGCCGGCGCGGACATGCACGAACGGCGTGCGGCCCCGGTCGTACGCCCGCGCATAGGCCTGCCCCACCGCGTCGGCCGTGGCGGTCGTGCGCACGTACAGCGTCGAAACCAGGCCCCGGGTGATCGGCAGGACCTGCGGCACAAATGTCATCCGTCCGCTGCGCCCGGTCAGCCGCCGGATTTCCTGCAGGACCTCGGGCATGTGCTGATGCTCATTGACCCGGTACGCGCGCAGGTTTTCGGCCATCTCGGTGAAGAGGAGGTCGGTGTCGGCCTTGCGCCCCGCACCGCTCAGCCCGGATTTGGCGTCCACGATGAACCGGTCCTCAGGCACCAGGCCGGCTTGCAGCAGCGGCAGGATGGCCAGGAGCACGCTGGTCGCGTAGCAGCCCGGATTCGACACGAGCTGCGCCTTGGCGATCTGGTCCTGGTGGTACTCGGTGAGTCCGTAGGCGAGCCGCGGGTCCTTCAGTAAGGCAGGCTGCGCGTGCGAGAACGTGTACCACTGCGGGTACAAGGCCGCGTCCTCGAGCCGGAAGTCGCCGCTGAGGTCAATCACCCGGCGGCCGGCCTTCAGCAGGTCCGGCACCAGGGACATGGCTGTGCCGTGCGGCAGGGCCAGGAAGATCAGGTCGGCCGAGGCGGCCAGCCGGGACGGATCGAGGGCTTCGACGGCGAGGCCTAGCCGCGCGAAACGCGGGTAGACCTCGGAGACAGGGACCGGGCGCTCCCATTTGGCCGAGGCGGCCAAATAGGTGACCTGGACTTCAGGATGTGCCAGGAGCAACCGGATGAGCTCTTCGCCCGTATACCCAGTCGCGCCCGCAATGGCGACGCGTCGTGTGGACATCTACCAGGTTGTGTCGTGGTCATCAATCCATTCCATCGGCCGCCGGGGGCCCAGGCGGATCAGCGCTTGGTCCACTGGAACCGCTTGCGCGCGCCCTTGAAGCCGTACTTCTTGCGTTCCTTCATGCGAGGATCCCGCGTGAGCAGTCCGGCGCCGCGCAGCGGGGCCCGCTGCGCCGCATCCAGCTGGAGAATCGCCCGCGCGATCCCGAGCCGGATGGCCCCGGCCTGCCCGGCCGAGCCGCCGCCGGTCACGTCCGCGATCACATCGTATTTCCCCATGAATCGGCTCAGGACCAGCGGCTCGCGGACGGCCAGCCGCAGCCCTTCCCGTGTGAAGTACGCCTCGTACGCCCGGCGGTTCACGGTGATCGTGCCTTTGCCAGGCACGAGCCGCACCCGGGCGATGGCCTGTTTGCGGCGGCCGGTGGCCAGGGCGAATTCCGTGGCCGGCCGCGGTGGCGCGGCCAGCTCCGCTGTCTGGGTTGTCACGTCCTGCTCAGCCATGCACTCCTCGCATCCCATTGCGGGCCAAGGTCACCGTCTGCGGCTGCTGCGCGCCGTGCGGATGGTCTGGTCCGGGAAAAATCTTCAGCTTCGCGAGCTGCCGCCTGGCCAGCGGGCCGTCCGGCATCATCCCTTTGACCGCTTCTCGCAGTGCGCGCTCCGGCCGGGTCGCCAGGACGTCGGCAGCCCGCTGCAGGGTCCGCCCGCTCGGATACCCCGAGTACCGCTCGTAATGCTTCTGGGTGCGCTTCTGGCCGGTCAAGGCCACCTCGCGCGCGTTGACCACCACCACGAAATCCCCGGTGTCCATGAACGGCGTATAAACTGCCCGATGCTTCCCTCGGAGGAGGGTCGCGATCTGGCTCGCCAGCCGGCCCAGCACTTGGTCCTTGGCATCGATCAGCACCCAGCGCCGCGTGGCGGCGCGGGGGAAGGTCGTGGTCATGCACAATCTGCCCGTACTCGTTGCGTCCCAGGGAGCTACGACACGTACGAAGGGATGGAGTCTAACATAGGGGGCCTGGGCTGTCAACGCCTCCGCGGGGCTTGGCGCCGGGGGTGCCAGGCACCTGGCCGAGCGGCCGGACGCCCTTGACGGCCGGCGCCCGCCTCAGGTAATCTTAAGAGCGACAATTGGTTCCCGAGAAAGCCACACCCGGAGTAATCCGGGGTCGGAAAGCCACGGGTCCTGTTGGGGACGGCCGGGTTGCCGAAGGACGACAGGATCGCCGGGTTGCCGAAGGAACACGGTTCCTTCATGCGGCTCGGCGGTTTTCTTTTGCCGCCTGTGTCAGGAGGGCAGGACGATGCGACGAGCGCACGGACAGACGTGCCGGCCATGGCTCGGGGCGCCGCGAGCAGGCTTCACGCTGGTCGAGGTGCTCAGCTCGGTGTTGCTGCTCGTCCTGGCGATCCTGGGCACCAGTGCCCTCACCGCGAACGGCATCCAGGGCATGCGCATGCTGGGATGGGACACCATGGCGCGCGCCGCCGTCATCGGTGAACTGGAGCGATACAAAGCCATGACGAATGCCCAGCTCTTCAATCCAGCCGATCCCGCCTATGTGGCCGACGGCACCTATACGTTCACGACCTCGCTGGATCAGAGCCTGCAGGATGTCGGCGCGGTCGGCAAGACCTATGTCTCCAGCGAGGATTGGGACGCGGATGCCCAGCCGGATGACGCCCGCAAGATTTCGGTCGTCATGATGAGCAGGGGGGCCTGCCCATTTTCTTGACGATCCCCGGTGAGGATGCCCACTTTGTC
>SBAZ01000139.1 GCA_005239935.1 Planctomycetales bacterium
GTCAGATGCCAGAGCACCCAGGTGTCCACGGTCCCGAACGCCAGGGCCCCGCGGCGCGCGCGCACGGCCGCACCCCGCACGTGGTCGAGCAGCCAGCGCACCTTGGTCCCGGAGAAATACGCGTCCAGCACGAGTCCGGTGCGCTCCCGGACCATTGGCTCGTGCCCGCGCGCCTTGAGGGCGTCGCACTGCGGGGCAGTGCGGCGGCACTGCCAGACGATCGCGTTGGCCACCGCGCGGCCGGTGCGCCGATCCCACAGGAGGGTCGTCTCCCGCTGGTTGGTGATGCCGATGCCGGCGAGCCGCGCGCCCGGCACGCGCCCGTGCGCCAGCGCCGCGCGCACGGAGGCCTGGACGGTCGCCAGGATCTGGTCTGGCCGGTGCTCCACCCACCCGGGATGCGGAAAGTGCTGGGGCAGCTCCGTGTAGCCCTGCCCGACAACTACCCCGCGCCGGTCCAGGATCAGCGCGGTCGTGCCGGTCGTCCCTTGGTCGATCGCAAGGAGATATTCACGCATGACAAATTCAGTATACCTGAGCGATGATGAGCAGAATTATGCGGCGCAGGAGCGCGCGTGACTAGCGCGCTCGGTCGCGGAGGGAACGAGCAAGCTCGTTGACGGCGTCGGCAAGATCCACCAGCGCATCACCGTGGCGGAGTTTGATGTTCACGCTGTAGTCGCCTTGGGTCATCTTGGCGAGCGCCACATGGACGCGCAAGAGCGGCCCCGCCACCTTATGGGTCAGGAGGATCCCGGCCCAGATGACGAAGGGTGCCGTGATCAAGAGCTCGAGGGCGAGGCTCCAGCCGAACGTGGTGAAGAGCGCGACGGTCACCGGGTCATCCTGGAGGCCGAACGTGCTCATGGTGACCCAGAGCGTCAGGTAGATGGTGCTCAGCGCGACCACCGTCAGGACCACCAGCATCGCCAGGATGATGCCGACAAACCGCAACTGCAACGGTCGGTTGACCAGGAACTGCCGGCGGCGGTAGGTCCGCGCGGATCGCTCGCTCATCGCTCCTCCGTTGTCAGGCACCTAACCTTGCAGGGGTCTGGGCCCCGCAGGGGGCCTGACCCGAACTGCAGCTCTTGACCTTGAAGGGGTCTGGGCCCCGCAGGGGGCCTGACCCCGTCGTCTAGTGAGATACCACGACTCGGGCGGCGCATCAATCGCAATCTCATGCGCCGCGGTTGCGCCGCGAGGAGACGCCTCGCTATAATCAGCGTATGCCCCTTCCCTTGAGCCGATGTGCGCGCGCCGCCGCCGAGGTGGCCCGGACGGCCGGCACGCTCTTAATGCGCCACATCGGCGAGCCGACGACCGTCGAAACCAAACGGAGCGCCGTCGATCTGGTGACGGAGATCGACCGAGCCGCGGAACAGCTCATCCACCGGCGCCTGGCGCGCGCCTTCCCCACGATCGCGTTTCAGGGCGAGGAGCATGGGTTACGCGGCGAGGGGACCTCGGCGCGGTGGATCGTGGATCCCCTCGACGGGACGATGAACTTCGTCCACGGCGTGCCGTTCTTCGGCGTATCCATCGGCCTGGAGGCGGGCGGCCGCCAGGTCCTGGGCGTGGTCTACGACCCGGCCCGCCGCGAGCTCTTCACGGCCGTGAAGGGCTCGGGGGCCTGGTGCAACGGCCGGCGCCTCCGGGTGTCACGCACCCGCCCGCTGAGCGGCAGTCTGTTGGCCACCGGATTCAACGCGCGGTTCCGCACCCATCCGCAGCCCACCCTGGGCTGGTTCACTCGCTTCGAGTCCTCCGCGCATGCGGTGCGGCGCATGGGCTCGACCGCCTTGTGCTTGGCGTACGTCGCCGCGGGACGCCTCGACGGGTTCTATGAGCAGGACCTGTGGCCCTGGGATATTGCGGCCGGTCTCGTGCTCGTACGTGAGGCTGGTGGATGCGCCACCAATTTCGCCGGCCGGGAGCCTGTCCTGGCGGACGGTGAGCTGGCCGCGTCAAACGGCCGCATCCACGGCGCGATGCTCCGCGTGCTCCGCGCGCGCCGCGGCTAGTCAGGTTCTTGGCCTTGAAGGGGTCTGGGCCCCGCAGGGGGCCTGACCCCGCACTCAGGTTCTTGGCCTTGAAGGGGTCTGGGCTCGGAACCCGAGGGAGCGTTGCCTAGGGGGTTCCGGGGCCTGACCCCGACGTCCTGCCGCCGACCCGATCGAGCACGGCGACGGTTTCCACGTGGTTGGTCTGCGGGAACATGTCGAAGGCCGTGAGGCCCGTCACCCGGTAGCGCGGGAACGCCTTCCCCAGCTCCAGCAGATCTCGCACCAGCGAGTCCGCGTTGCACGAGCAATACACGATGCGGGACGGGCGGGCGGCGAGCAGCGAGGACACGGCATCCGGGTGCAGCCCGGCGCGCGGCGGGTCCACCACGATGACGTCGGGGCGCGCCTCGTGGAGCCAATACCGCCGGTCGAAGAGCAAGGTCTCGACGCGGCCCTGGTGCAGGTGGATATTGTGGACGCCATTGGCCTCCGCATTCCGCCGCGCGAGCGCCAGGTGGTGCGGTTCCACGTCGATCGCGAAGACCCGTCCCACCTGTCCTGCGAGATACAGCGCGATCAGGCCCAGCCCGCAGTAGAGGTCCCAGGCGGTGCCCTGCGGCAGGGGCCCGATGACGTCCCGTACGTGCCGGTAGATGCGGTCGGCCTGCACACTCGAGGGTTGCACGAAACTCAGCGGGTGCAGCGCGATGTTGAAGGGTCCCACGCGGTCCGCGAGCCCGACCTCGCCGTCCACCAGCGTGAGCACGTCGGGTACCGCCACGTCCGCCGCCCGGCTCGTGCATCCCCAGTAGACACTGACGATCTCCGGGTGGCGCGCACGCACCGCGCGGGCCATTGCCGCGACGGCGTCCGACGGCCCGGGCGCCGTGACCAGCATCAGCAGCACCTGGTCGGTCGTCCGGCTGTGGCGCACCACGAGGTGGCGGAAGAACCCCTGGTGCGTTTTCGGCAGGTACACCGGGAGTCCCGTGCGCTCGGCTTCATCCCGGACGGCGCGGACCGCCCGCACGGCCGCCTCGGGCAGCAAGCGACAGTCCTCCGCATCGGCGACCCGCCAATAGGACCGGGCCGCGTGGTAGCCGAGCGTCACCCGTCCGTCCGCCCACCCAAAGGTCAATTCGGCCTTGTTCCGATAGCGCCAGGGGTCTTCCAGCGGCACGACCGGCGGCACGGCCGGCGCCCCGTCGAGCGCCGCGAGCGCGCGCTGCAGCCGCTCGCGCTTGAGCGTGAGCTGGTCCGGATACGCCAGGTCTTGCAGCGTGCAGCCCCCGCACGTCCCGAAGACAGGACACGGCGCGCACACGCGCGCGAAGGCGTGCTTGTCCCGGTCCAGCGTCCGGACCGCGCGGTCGTTCATCCCCAACGCGTCCGCCGGCGACGCAGCACGACCGCACTCGCCATCCCGGTGACGAAGCCGCCGATGTGCGCCCAGAACGCCACGCCGCCCAGATCGGCGACCTGCCCGATCGTCGTCAACCCGTACAGCCACTGCAGCAGGAACCAGAATCCCAGGAACATGGCGGCGGGAATCTCCACCGTGTCCCACAGGAAGCCCAGCGGCACGAGCGTCAGGATTCTCGCGCGTGGGAACATCAGCAGGTAGGCGCCGAGGACGCCGGCGATGGCGCCGCTGGCGCCGACGAGCGGGAGCGTGGAGGACGGGGTGACGATGAGCTGCGCGAGCGCGGCCGCGATGCCGCTGCCCAGATACAGCGTCAGGAAGCGGGCGTGTCCGAGGCGGTCTTCCACATTATCGGCGAAAATCCACAGGTAGAGCAGATTCGAGCCGAGATGTAGGAAGCCTCCGTGCAAGAACTGGGAGGTCACCAGCGTCAGGAACAGGCCGGGCCAGGCCAGGAAGTCGGCGGGCTCGCCGACCAGCCAGTGCGCGGGCACCACCCCGAAGCGCCGAAGGAGCACCTCGAGCTGTGCGCCAGAGCGCAACTCGAGTGCGAAGGCAGCCAGATTGGCCGCGAGGAGTCCTCGCGTGACCCACGCGACGCGGGATGCCGGGATGGTGTCGCGGAGCGGGATCATCCCACCACTTGCCGATGTCCCGCCTGCGGGCGGGACGCGCGGCGGGAGTCACTCCTCGCCAACCATGACTGTGGGAAGCCGCGCACGCAGCGGCTCCTCGGAATGGTCGCCCCGCCGCTGCGGACGGCAGGTGGTGGGATCATCCACCGCCTCCCGCGGTCAGAGCGCCGGAGGCGTGAGGCCGACGAGGCACAGTCCGGCCGCGTTCGCCCGGGCGACCAACGCCTGCCGGTCAAGCAACAGCGTCATCCCGGCGTCGACGGCGAGGCAGGTCACCTCGGCCTCCTGCAGGGCCGCGATGGTCCCGGGGCCGATCACGGGGAGGTCGAATCGGCGGTCCTGGGTTGGCGAGGCGCATTTGACCACCACGAGGCCTCCTCCGGCCAGGTCATGGGCTCGTCGGATTGCGGCATCGGTGCCCTCGAGCGCCTCGACCGCGACCACGATGCCATGCTTGACGATCGCCGTCTGCCCGATGTCCAGCGCGGCCAGCTGGCGCGCCGCCTCGGCCCCAGTCTGGATGTCCGCCTGCTCCGCCGCGGTAGGCGCCCGGGACGTCACCAGCCCGGCCGGGCACAGCTGGGCGCGTAGGAAGGTCGCGGAATCCAGGAGTGTGACGCCGTCCTGCCCGAGCCGCTCGCCGATGGCGCCCAGCACGGTGTTCACGGAGCGGTCCGTCACCCGTCCCAGGATGGCCAGCGCCTCGGCATCGAACGCCGCGCGCGGGTCCAACAGGACGCGCTTCGTCACCTTCCCCGCCATGACGGCCTGCCGGACCTGGTGCGTGCGCAGCTGCTCGAGTAACCGCCCGACCGCGCCGACTGGGACCTCTTCATACGCGTCGGCCGCGTCGCGCAGGGGCGCATCCACCCAGCCGCTCAGGCCCACGCCCAGCACCCAGCAGCCTTGCCGTTTGGCTTCACGGATGACCTGGAGGGGGAACGTGCCGGCGCCGGCGATCACGGCCACGCGGGCTGCGGGGGACGCCGCCATCCGGGCGTCACGCGCGGCAGACGCCGCGCTTCGACTGGCGGATGAATTCGACCAGGTGCGTCACTTCAGGGGCGTCGATCAGGCCGTCGCCGGCCAGTCGCTCGAGCGCGGTGCGAGTCGCCAGTTTCGAGCGAAACAAGACTCGGAAGGCGTGATGCAGCCGCTCCTGGGCGTCGGGCTCGATCCCTGCGCGGCGCAGCCCCTCAGTGTTGAGGCCGTACACCCGAGCCGGATAGCCGACGCACGTCGAATAGGGCGGGATGTCTTGAATGACCCGTGAGCAGCCGCCGATGATTGCGAGCGTTCCGATGCGCACGAACTGATGCACCCCGACGAGCCCGCCGATCACCGCCCGATCCTCGACCACGATGTGGCCGGCCAACGCGGCGCTGTTGGCGATGACGACGCGGTCGCCGACCAGGCAGTCATGGGCGATGTGGGCGTAGGCCATCAGCAGCCCATCGGATCCGAGCGTGGTCTTCCCGCCTCCCCCGGCCGTTCCCGGGTTGATGGTGACGTACTCCCGGATCCTGTTGCGGTCGCCGATCACGAGGAGGCTCTCCTCGCCCTGGTACTTGAGATCCTGCGGGATGCTGCCGATGACCGCGCCGGTAAAGACCTCGTTGTCCTGACCGAGCGTGGTGTGGCCTTCCAGCACGCAGTGGGCGCCGATGGCCGTGCCGGACCCGACCGTCACATGCTCCCCGATCACCGTGTAGGGTCCCACCGCGACCCCTGCGCCGAGTCGGGCCTTAGGATGCACCACCGCCGTCGGGTGCACATGCGTGGCCCCCCGGGCCTTCGCGGCCCGGCCTGAGGCGGCCGTCATGATCGTCTCCGCAGCCATGGCCTCCGCTTGCGCGTCGCGTCACTCTCCCAGGGCAAACCGCAGCTCCGCTTCACACACCAGCTTGCCGTCCACGAACGCCTGCCCGGCGGCCTCGCCCACGCGGGAGCGCAGTCGCGTCAGCTCCGCCTGGAGCACCAGTTGGTCACCGGGCACGACTGGGCGCCGGAACTTCACCTTGTCGACCGACATGAAATAGGCGATTTTGCCCAGGTGCTCCTGCTTGTTGAGCAGGACGATCCCGGCGACCTGCGCCATCGCCTCCACGATGAGCACCCCAGGCATGACCGGATGGTCCGGAAAGTGGCCGCGGAAGAAATAGTCATTGATGGTCACGTTCTTGATGCCCACGGCGCGGTGCTCCGTGAGCTCGGTGATGCGGTCAACCAGGAGGAACGGATACCGGTGAGGCAGGATCTTCTGAATCTGGGTGATGTCGAGCGCCGGCCCCACCATGACCTCCGGGGCGCCGGACTGGAGAGCCCCGACCCGCCACTGTTCCCGCGCCTGCGTGATCTTGGCCAGCAGTTTCACATTGAGCGGATGCCCGCTGCGCAGGGCGATGACGTGGCCGCACAGGTGCCCGCCGAGGAGGAACAGGTCGCCGAGCAAATCCAGCACCTTATGGCGGGCAAACTCATTGTCGAAGCGCAGCGTATTGTCCACCACGCCGTGGGCGTCCATGACCAGCGTATTGTGGTAGTCGGCACCCCGCCCGAACCCGGCCGCCTTCAGCGCGTCCGCCTCCTCCTTGAGACAGAACGTGCGGGCCGGGGCGATCGCGTCCTCAAAGGACGCGCCGTTCATCGGGTAACTCGCGAACTGCGCGTGCAGCTGGGGATGAGGATAGCTGAGGAGGTAGGAGATCCGCAGGGTGGAGTCCGGCACCACGGTGATGGAGGCTTCGCCGTCATGCACGTAGACGGGCTCGCGCAGCGTGATGCGATGCCGCGGCGCGGCCTGCGGAGCCGTCCCGGCTTGCTTGAAGGCCCGGAGATACTCGAGGGAGGAACCATCCAGCCCCGGCAGTTCCGGGCTGCTGAGCTCCACAAAGGCATTGTCGATGCCCGCACCCCAGAGCGCGGCCATACAGTGTTCCACCGTCTGGACCTCGATGCCGTCCTTGACCAGCGTCGTGCGCCGGACACTCTTCTCGACGCTGACAATGCGGCCGGTCTTGACCGGGATCGTCGGGCGCGGGGCGAGGTCCGCCCGAATGAAGACAATGCCCGCATTCGGCGGCGCCGGCAGCACCCGCACCGTCACCTCATCGCCGGTATGCAACCCGCGCCCCCGGAGGACGGCTTCCCGGGCGATGGTCTGCTGGGTTATCTCAGACATGCAGGTCCCCTGCGGCCCACCGGCTGGCTCACCGCTCTCCCCGGGCCAGCCGGCCGTTGAGTTGCGTGAGCACTTCGTCCGTCACGTCATGGACGTCCTGCTGGAAGACGATCGACCGCTGATCCAGAATGAGGGAGAAGCCGTTCGCCTTGGCGTACGCGTTGATGGCCTGTTGGATCTCCTTCAGGACATCCTGCGCCAGCTGATTGCGCTCGCGGCGCAGGTCCTCCGCCGTGTTCTGTCGGAACCGGCGCAACTCATCCGCCTTGGTCTCGATCTGCCGCTCCTGCGCCATCCGAGCCTCGGCGTTGAGCAGCTCCAGCCCCTCGCGCAGACGTTTCAACTCGCTCATGCGGCCCTCGAGCTCGGACTCCTTCTGCTTGCCCTTCTTGCCCAGGACCGCATCGAGCTGCTTCGTGCGCTCGTAGCTGTCAAACACCCGGGCCACGTTGACCGCGCCGATTTTCATCTCCGCGGCGCCCACCCGCCCTGCCGCACCCAGGAGGAGCACGAGTGCCGCCGCCGTCCCAATAGCCCGCCCGCCTGTCCGTCGCATCTGCGTCATCTCCCGCCCTCGTCCCTCGTCCCGGCTCAGAAACTGCGACTGATATTGAAGTGAAACCGCGCCCGCTCTTCTTCCCCCGCCACGTTGCTCAAGGGAAAGCCCACATCCAGCCGCACCGGCCCAATCGGGGTCGTCACGCGGGCTCCCAGACCGATGCCAGACTTGAACGACTCTGCAAACTCGCCGGCCCGGGCCCACACGTCCCCCACGTCATAGAACACCGAGCCCCGCAGGATCGGCCGTCCCCGCTCATCCTTGACGAGCGTCATGACTTCCTCGATGGTCGCGAGAAACGTCGCTTCTCCACCGATGGGATCGTTCGAGGCGGCGTCCCGCGGCCCGACATGGCGCTCGCGGTACCCGCGGATCGTGCCGCTACCCCCGCCGAAGAACCGCTCAAAGATCGGCACCCGCTCCGTGTCGCTGAACCCCTTCACGACGCCGGCACGCGTCCGTGCCTCCAGCACGAAGCGTCGCTCCTCGCCGTGCGGCCAGTACACGCTGCCGCCGGTCTGCGCGCGGTAGAAGTCGCGGTCCCCGGCCATCGGGCCGCCCGCGAGGTCACCGGCCAGGAAGGCATACGTGCCCTGCGTCGGGTCGAACCGGTTGTCGCGGCGGTCCCAGGCCACGGAGGTGCTCAACACGCTCAGGTCGGCACGTCCCTGCTCGGCCTTCAGGTCGGCGGAGGCCTCGTCGACTACGTCGGAGATCTCCGTGCGGAAGAGCTGATACCCCAGTCCCACCTGCACCTCGTCGCGGAACTCCTTGCCGAAGCGGAGCCCCCCGCCGTGTCGCTCTTCCTCGAATCCGAATCCCAAGTTCTGGCTGCGCAGCCGCGTGCGGTTATACACGTCGAACCCGAATGACACCGGATGGCCGAACCACCATGGCTCGGTGAACGACAGATCAAAGTAGCGCCGCACGGTGCCGGCCTCCACGCGCAGCCGCAGGTTCTGTCCGGCCCCGGTCAACTTCGGCCAATTGCGCCAGTCGAAGTTCCGCTGCTCCAGCTCCACGAGGCCGACGAGCCGGTCCACGGACGAGAATCCACCGCCGAAACTGAACGTCCCGGTCTTGGTCTCTTTGATCTGGACGACCAGCGTCTCGTGCTGCGCCTGGTCGGTCGGCTCGGTGTCCACGGTGACTTCTTCAAAGAACCCCAGGTTGTACAAGCGGTCCACCGACTTGCGGATCTGCTCGCCGTTGAACGCCTCCCCGGGGAAGATGCGCAGCTCGCGCCGGACCACGATGTCCTTCGTCTGGAGGTTGCCCCGGACGTCGATGCGGTGCACGTAGGCCAGCTCGTTCTCCGTGATGTGGTACGTGAGGTCCACGCGCTTGGTGTCCGGATGCAGCCGCGGCTCCGGCGCGACCTGCGCGTGGATGTAGCCGTGGTCGCCGTAGTACTCCTTGATGCGCCGCAGGTCCTCCTGCAAGTTCGTCGGGCTGTACACGCTCCCGGGCTTCATGGCCAGCACCCGGCGGATCTCCCGTTCCGGAAACAACACCGTGCCCGCCACCTGGACGTCGCCGACCCGGTGCTGCAGGCCCTCCGTGATCTGCAGGTGCACGAGCAATCCCCCGCCGGAGGCGTCGGCGTACACCGTGTGCTGGACCGTCGCATCCTGGTAGCCGCGGTCATGGTAGAAGGCCCGCACGCGCTCCACGTCTTCGGTGAGCACCTGGGCGTCGTAGACCCCCCGTCCGAACAGGAAGAACCGACGCCGCTTCGTCTTCAGCAGTTTCCGCACACGCGCATCCGAGAAGGCCTGGTTGCCTTCGACGAGCACACGCCGGATGCGCTGGCGGGGCCCCTCGTCGATGAGCAGCGACAGCGTCGTGCCCTCCTGCGCCGGATCGCCGTCGGCCCGCCACACGATTTCAACCTGGGAAAATCCCCGGCGCTGGTATTCCGCCTGGATCGACTCCACCCCTTGCTTGATTCTCCGCGGGTCGTAGAGATCACCGCGCTGCACGCCCAGGAGCTCACGCAGCTTCTCCGCGGGCAGCGCCCGATGGCCCTCGAGTTGCACCTCCTCGATAGCCGGCTTTTCCTGCACCACGAAGGTCACCACGACCCCGTCCGGCCGCTCCGTGAGGGTGGTCTTCACATCCGTGAAGTAGCCCAGCGCGAACACCCGCCGGATGTCCTCGCTGGCGACCCGGGCGTCATAGGGTCCGCCGGGCTTGGTCTGCACCTTGGCCAGAATCGTATCGCGCGCCACGGTCCTCGCGCCGGACACGTCGACGGCGATCACCCGCCGCGCCTCGTCCTCGGCGGCCGCCGGCGCGGCCATGAGCACACCCACCCAGCCCACGACGCCGGCGAGGACGCCGGCCATCAGGCCGCACGCCTGCCGGCCCGGCCCGCGGCCGCTCAACGGCTCCCGGGCCTCACGTCTGGGCCAGCGCTTCAAACCGCGTGTACTCCTTGATGAACGCCAGCCGCACGGTGCCGGTGGGGCCATTACGCTGCTTCGCGATGATCACCTCGGCGAGCCCCCGATTCTCCTCGGTGTCGTGGTAGTAGTCCTCGCGGAAGAGCATGAGCACAACGTCCGCGTCCTGCTCGATCGCACCGGATTCACGCAGGTCGGAGAGCCGCGGCCGAAAGGTCTCGCGGCGCTCGGGCGCGCGGGAGAGCTGGCTCACCGCGATGACCGGCACCTCCAGCTCGCGGGCGAGGGCCTTGAGGCTCCGGGAAATGATGGAAATCTCCTGCTGGCGGTTCTCGGCCGCCGAGGACTCGCTCATCAACTGGAGGTAATCGAGCACCACGAGGCCGATGTGGTGCCGGCTCTTGAGCCGGCGCGCCTTGGCCCGCAGCTCCAGCACCGACAGCCCGGGCGAGTCATCGATGAAGATGGGGGCTTCCGAGAGCTTGCCGGCGGCCTTGGTCAGCGTCGGCCAGTCGCTCGTGGAGAGCATGCCGGTGCGCACGTTGTGCGCGTTGATCCGAGCATGGGAGCAGAGCATGCGCTGGACCAGATGCTCCTTGGACATTTCGAGGCTGAAGAGCGCCACGCCCGCTTTCTGCACGAGGGCGGCGTGCTCGGCGACCCCGAGGGCGAAGGAGGACTTCCCCATGGCGGGGCGGCCGGCCACGACCACGAGGTCGGCGGGCTGCAGGCCGGCCAGCTGCTGGTCCAGCTCCACGAAGCCCGTGGGCAGCCCGGTAATCATCCCCTTGCGCTGGTAAAGCGTATCGATCATCTCGATCGAGCTCTTGATGATGTCCTTCATCGCGATCGCGTCGCGCTTCACCTTCTTGGACGCGAGATCAAAGATCATCGTTTCGGCCCGGTCGAGCAGGACGTCCGGCTCCCCCACCCCCTCATAGCAGGCGCTGGTGATCTGGGTGGCCGCGCTGATGAGGCCGCGCAGGATGGCCTTCTGCTTGACGATCGCGCAATAGTGCTTGGCGTTGGCCGCGGTGGGGACCCCGCTGCTGAGCGAGGCGAGGTAACTCGGGCCGCCGACGTCGTCGAGCAGGGCCTGCCGGCGCAGAGCGTCCGTCACAGTCACCAGGTCCACCGGAGTGCTGTGCTTATAGAGATCCAGGAGGGTCGCGAAGATCTTGCGGTGGGCGTCCTTGTAGAACGCGGACTCGTCCAGGACTTCGGCCGCGTCGAGGATAGCACTCTCCTCCAGCAGCATCGAGCCGAGCACGGCCTGCTCCGCCTCCAGGTTCTGGGGCGGGAGCCGTTCCAGCGTCGTCAGATCGCTCACATCCATCGGCCCGGCGCCTCAGCCTTTCTCCACCCAGACCTTGACCGTCGCCGTCACCTCAGGATGCAGGCGCACCGGGACGTCCACGATGCCCAGGGTTTTGATCGGTTCCGCGAGCTGCACGGCATGCTTGTCGAGGGCGAGTCCGCCCTGCGTCAGGGCGTCGAAGATGTCATGGTTCGTGAGGGCGCCGAACGGCTTGCCGTCCGCCCCCACGCTGAGCGTCAGGCGCACGGGCTGGCCCTCGAGCGTGCGGCGCAGGGCCTCGGCCTGCGTCTTCAGCCGTTGCACCTTGGCGGCGCGCTGGCGAAGACCTTCCGCGGCCACCTTCACCTGCTGGGCCGAGGCCGCCGCCGCCAGGCCCCGCGGGATGAGGAAATTCCGGGCGAAGCCGGATTTGACCTTCACCACGGTCCCCTCCGGGCCCAGCCGATCCACCGCTTTGAGCAGCAGCACGTTCATCTCACCCTCTCCCTGCCTGCGCCTCGTCTGCCTGCCGGCAGGCAGGCGCGCAAGGACGCGAGGTATTAGACGGACACGTAGGGCAAGAGCGCCATGAACCGGGCGCGCTTGATCGCGCGCGCCAGCACGCGCTGATGCCGCGCGCAGGTGCCGGTCAGGCGCGAGGGCATGATCTTGCCCCGCTCCGTGACGTAGCGGCCCAAACGCTCCAAGTCCTTGTAGTCGATCAGCTCCGTGCGCTCCGTGCAGAAGCGGCACACCCGGCGAATCGGCGGCCGCCGGTTGGCCCCCGACCGTCGTTTCTTCCGTTTCAGCATCACCATGGGCGTCTCACGGTTGCCTGCGGCTCATCGCGCCATCAAAACGGCACGTCCGCGTCGGCCGCTGCCTCAGACGGCGCCTCCGACGGTGCCTCCGCGTCCGCCTCGTCGTCCCGGCTGCCGGCCGACGGCCCCTCGGTGCGTCCGCCGGAGGGACTGCCCAGGAACTGCACCCGGTCCGCGCGCACCTCCATCGTCGAGCGGGTCTTGCCGTCCGTTTCCCAGCTGCGCGTGATGAGCCGTCCCTCGACGAAGACCGGCCGGCCCTTCTTCAAATACTGGTTCGAGGTTTCTGCCTGGCGTCCCCAGACCACCACGGTGACGAAGCACGTCTCTTCCTTGCGCTCACCGGCCTGCGTCTTGAAGACCGAGTTGACGGCCAGGCGCAGGTTCGCCACCGCGGTGCCGCTCGGCGTGTAGCGCAGCTCGGGGTCTTTTGTCAGGTTGCCGATCAGGAGGACCCGGTTGAAGCTGGCCATCTCACCTCCGCTCGCTAAACCGCTCGCCATACGCGGCGCGGCCCAGCGCGGGCGCGCCCGGACGGCCCAGCGTGGCCGTCGTGCCTACCGCCTGATCGTCTTGATTGAGGACCATGAATCGCAGTACCGCGTCGTTCAGACGCAGGA
>SBAZ01000152.1 GCA_005239935.1 Planctomycetales bacterium
AACCTGCCCCAAGCGTTCGCGGGCCGTGCTCGCGGCCTGCTGCAGCCCGACGAAGGCATCATGCACCGGCAGCGGGAGCAGGTCCGGCCGCTGCTGCCAGAGGTAGACACCCACGGCGCCGGTGACCAGGCACCCGATCAGCAGGATGAGGCGGATGCTACCGTGTCCTCGGTGCGCGCCGGGAGGACTCGGCGCGGGGCAGCTCGCCGACGAACTTATAGCCAACGTTCCGAACGGTTTCGAGATAGGTGGCGCCGCGCGTTTCGAGCTTCGAGCGGAGGCGGCGGATGTGCACGTCCACGGTCCGAGTCCCTCCGTAGTAGTCGTATCCCCATACTTTATCAAGGAGGACCTCGCGCGTGAAGACCTTGCCCGGGTGGGTCGCGAGGAACTTGAGGAGTTCAAATTCCTTGTAGGTCAGATCCGCGGGGACGCCTTTGACGTGGACCTCATAGCGCGCGAAATCAATCACCAGGTCACCGGCGGTGAAGCCGTTCTTGACCTCGATGCGATGCAGCTTCCACAGCAGGAAGTGGAGCCGTTCGGCCAGCCGCTTGCCGCTCACGGGCAGGGTCAGGTAGTCTTCCAATCCCCAGGCGAAGTCCACCTGCCCCAGCTGCGCGTCCGGCACGAGCAGCACCAGCGGCACCTCGCTGAGTCCGCCCTCGCGACGCAGGGCGTGGCAGAGCTTGGCCGGCTCGGTGCCGCATCGCTCCAGATCGACCACCACGACGTCCGCGGGTCCCAGGGCGGCGTCCTCCCGGAACACCTCCGCCGAGGGCTTTGCCGCGACCGCAAAACCGCGCTCCATGAGCTCCGCGCGCAAGGGCTTCTTCGCGGCCCAGTCATCGCTGATGAGCAGCACGCGCGTCATGCGGCGACCTGGTAGCGGTTGGTGATCGGGATGCGTCGATCTTTGCCGAACGCTTTCGGCGTGATCTTGATGCCGGGTGCGGCCTGCCGCCGCTTGTACTCGGCCCGGTCCACCATCCGCACCACGCGGGTCACCAGGGTTGGCGGGAACCGCCGCAGCGCCAGGATCTCCTGCAGGGACCGGTCGTCCTCCACATAGGCCGTGAGGATGGCGTCCAGCACCGGGTAGGGTGGCAACGTATCCTGGTCCGTCTGGTTCGGCGCCAGCTCCGCCGAGGGCGCGCGGCGCAGGACGCTGTCGGGGACCGGCCGGCCCGGGCCGCGGCGGTTGCGGTACCGCGCCAGCTCATAGACGAGCATCTTGGGCACGTCCTTGAGCACCGCAAACCCACCGACCATGTCCCCGTAGAGCGTGCAGTACCCGGTGGCGATCTCGCTCTTGTTGCCCGTCGTGAGCACCAGCCATCCAAACTTATTCGAGAAGGCCATCGTGATCAAGCCCCGGATGCGGGCTTGCAGGTTTTGCTCCGTCACATCCTCGCCGCGGCCGGCGAAGCACGGCCGCAGCGTGCCCAGCGCCGCGCGGAAGAGCGGCTCAATCGACACCTCCCGGACTCCCATGCCCAGCGCCGCCCCCACCGTCTTCGCGTCGCGCTGCGTGGCCGCGGACGAGTACCGAGACGGCATGACCAGGCCCATCACGTGCTCCGACCCCAGCGCATCCGCCGCGAGGCACGCCGTGAGGGCCGAGTCCACGCCTCCGGAGAGCCCCAGGACGACGGTGGAGAATCCGTTCTTCCGCACATAGTCCCGCAGCCCGAGCACGAGCGCGCGGTAGATCTCCTCCAGCCGACCCAGCGGCTGGCGGACCGCCGGCCGCAGCCTGGGCCTGGGCTGTGCCGGGCTCCGGAACGCGGACCGCCCGCGGCCGACCCGGCCGACCTCGTCCGGCTCCAGATCCGCCACGAGCATATCGTCGCGGAACTGGGCCGCCAGCGCCGTCAGCTGCCCGCGGGGATTCAGCAGCAGGCTCGCCCCGTCGAACACCAGTTCATCCTGACCGCCCACGAGGTTGCAGTGCGCGACCGCCACCCGGTTCGCGCGCGCCTGGCGGGCGAAGACCGCCTCGCGCGTGTGCAGCTTGCCTGCGTGGTATGGGCTCGCGGAGATGTTGAGGAGCACCTGGGCTCCCTCGGCCGCCAGCCGGCGAGGCGGCTCGTCCAGCCAGAGGTCTTCGCAGATCGTCATCCCGCACCGCACCCCGCCGGCCTCGAAGATCAGCGGCTGGTCGCCGGGCGTGAAGTAGCGTTTCTCGTCAAAGACCCCATAGTTCGGCAGCCTCTGTTTGCGGTACACGGCCGCCACGCGGCCCCCGGTCAGCACCCCGGCAGCATTATAAAGCCGACCGGCCCGGTCGCGGTCCACGAAGCCCACCACCGCCACGAGTCCTGACGCCGCCCCGGCGAGCCGGCGCAGGACGGCGAGGTTGTCGTCAATAAACCGCGGCTTGAGGAGCAAGTCCTCCGGCGGATACCCGGTGACCGCCAGTTCAGGCGTCAGCACCACATCCGCCCGCCACGCCTGCGCCGCACGCACGGCCTCCTCCAGGCGCCGCTCGTTGCCCGGCAGGTCGCCGACTGTGACGTTGCATTGTGCCAGTGCCAGACGCAGGGTCATTGGGGGGCCACACGGTAAGGTGTCATTATAACACGAAGTCCCTCCCGAGGCTCCTATGGGAGGGACTGAGGAGGCGCGCCGACTATGGTATGCTAGGGGGCGCTCAGATGACTCAGGCCAGCGGAACGCCCGCACGCGTGCTTGTGGTGGATGACGAGGTGAAATTCTCCGGCGTCATGCGAGAGTTTCTCCGGGCGCGGGGCTACGAGGTCGCCGTCGCGAATACGAGCCATGACGCCCTCCGCGAGCTCGAGGCGTTCCGGCCGGAGGTCGTACTCATGGACATCATCATGCCCGGTCTGTCTGGCCTGGAGTTGTTGAAGCTGGTGCGGGAGCGCGCCTTTCCGCCCCGGGTCATTATGGTCACGGCGACAGACGAGGAACAGGTCGCCCAGCAGGCCATGCAGGACGGCGCCGAGGCCTTCATGGTCAAGCCGGTCAATTTCGAGGCCCTCGTCCAGGTCATTTCTCGGGTCTACCGCACCCCGCAGCCTCCCGCCGCGTAAGTCCCTCGACAGGATGGCCGCCCGCCGGCGGCGAGCCACCCCCAGACCGGACCGCGCCACGCCGCACCCGCAGGCGCTCCCGGCCCCACGCCCAGAGGAGCCAGCCGAAGCAGACGACGACCGTCGCGATGGAGAACCACTTCCCGTATCGCCCGTCCGGGGCCAGCGGCTCCGTGGCCGCATGGAAGGCTTCGCTGTTGGGCAGGACGCCTGCCTCGCTGAACTCGTGAAACGACGCGAGCAGGATCTGCGCCAGGAAGAGCAGCAGGAAGAGGCTCGTGACCTGGAAGAACAGCTTGAGATTGATCAGGTGGCTGCACCGCACCCACAGGACCGCCAGGGCCACGGTCACCAGGAGCCCAAGGCCGACGCCGGCCAGAAACGCGGGGTCGCGGACCTGCACCAGCATGAGCGCGGTCTCGATCCCCTCGCGTGCCACCATCAGGACGGTGAACACGAAGACCCCCCACGCCGCCCACCAGGGCGAGGGACGCGTGGAGACCTCGGCCAGCTTGGTTTCTGTGTCCCGCTTGAGGTGCCGCGCGTGCCGCCACATCTGGATGACCAGGGTGGACACAAAGACGACCGCCACGAGACCCAGTATGCCTTCCCAGAGCGGATCAAATCCCCGCTGCGCCAGCCCCCACCCGAGGCCGCCGCTCAGGACGAGGGAGGCCCCGATGCCCCAGTAGACCGGTGGGAGCAGCTGATGCCGGCCGACTTTCTGGAGATACGCCACGATGATTGACACGATGAGGAAGGCTTCGAAGCCTTCCCGCAACACGATCACCAACGCTTGCACCATCCGAGCACTCCTTGTCAGGCCATCCGCCGGCACGGCTGAACCCGCGCCGCCGGTGGCTCAGAATTCGACTTCGAGAATGCTCTTCACCTGCAGGTCGTCCGTGGGCGACGTCAACCCGAACGCCGGGCCGGCCAGCAGCCGCACGTGCGGCGTGAACGTCACCGCCACACCCGGCAGGAGCTGCTGCTTGTGGTGGCCGGCGAACCATTCCACGTCGTGCGATCCGCCCAGCTCTTCCTTGTACTCCAGGAAGCCCGTGATCCGCGGCGTGAAGGCGTGGCTGATCCCCGCCGTGTACTCGAACGTCCAGTCGCCATGCGTGTTCAGGTCCTTCTCCGCGATGAGATTCGTCACCAGGTGCACGGGCCCGACGTGCTTGGCCAGGATGAGCTTGTTCTCCCACGCATCGCTGCGGCGGTCGCGCGGTCCATTCGGCGCCTTGTACTCGGTGTAGAGCGTCACGTCCACCGGCCACTGCCCGACTTCGGCAAGGCGGTATTTGAGCTCCGCCTTCCACATGTCCCGTTGCCACTCATCGGCCCGGGCCGCGTCCCACGTGTAGACGTCATAGAGCGCGATTTGCAGGTGGTCCGTGAGACCGTACTCCAGCTCGAGCTGGTGCTTGGAATCGTGCGTGTCCCCGTTGTCAAGATCCGAGAAGTCATAGTCGTTGTACAACTCGACCTCGACCTCGCCCTGCGTGGTGGTGTAGTAGTCCTGGCTGAAGATGTAATTACGTAGGTGCGCCTGGGCCGGCGCCGCCGCCAGCACCCACACGACCGCCCCCGCTGCTGCTGCCCGCATCCGGTTCATCAGACCTCCCAGAGACTGGCCGTACTGCCTCCGGGGAACCGGTCGGACGGCCCTGCTGTGTGAGCTCGGCTTCCGGGACGCCGGTCAGCCGCATCCGTTCGATCCGCTCAATTCGCACCACCTGGCCCTCGTGGACGACCAGGTGGACCGCGCCGTACTTCAACCCGGCCAGCGCCTGGGCCAGCCGTTGCACGAGGGTGGCGGCGACCATCACTCGCCCCGCACGCATTGGTGCGCCCGCTTGCCGCAGTTGCACGCCGCGCACAGCGCGTCCGGCTCGGTGCCGGCGGGCATGAGACAGTTGCAGTGCACGCACAGGTGCTCGAGGGCGGCAAAGCGGGCTTCCGGGGCGGCGGTGGCGCAGCCGGCCGCCAGCAGCGCACCGAGCAGCCACCGCGGCATCACGCCACCACCTGTTCAACGTGCAGCTTCGGAGGCAGCCGCCGGCGCGTCTTGGGCTCGAGCCGCCGGCAGTTCGCGCACACGCCGTACAGTTTGTGGGTGTGGGAGCGAAGCTGATACCCGAAGCGTTGGACGACTTCCTCCTGCAGCGCCTCCCAGCGCGGTTCCTGGAACTCAATGATTTCCCCGCAGTGGATGCACATCAGGTGGTCATGGTGCGGCTTGCCGAAGGTGACCTCGTAGTTCGGCGGGCCATACAGGAAATCGTGCTTTTCCACCAGCCCGGCCTCGGAGAGCAGCCCGAGCGTCCGGTAGACGCTGGCGCGCGAGATACCGGGGTTGGCGGCCTGCACGCTGTGCACGAGCTGCTCGGCCGTGAAGTGGAGGAAGGTCAGGGCCTGCCGCAACACGAGATCGCGCTGCGGCGTCATCAGAATGCCGCGCTCCTTCAGGACCTGTTTGGCTCGCAGATAGCGGTTCATGGGGTGCGACTGGGTCTCAGGTGCGACATGGTCTCACCTGAGACTGAGTCTCATACAATAGGATGTAATAATAGGATTTTACGATACTCGTGTCAAGGCAGAAAAATCACTGAGACGTAGCGGCCTCAGCGGGGGATGCTGCGGACTACTCGGGGACGGCTTCGACGCCGGCGATCTCGGGGACTTCGGCGCGGATGGCGCGCTCGATGCCCATCTTGAGGGTCATCATGGAGGAGGGGCAGCCGGCGCAGCTGCCCACCAGGCGCAGCTTCACCATCCCGTCCACCACGTCGATGAGTTCGATGTCACCCCCGTCCATCTGGACGGCCGGGCGGATGCGCTCGATGACTCTGGTCACACGGTCCTTCATGGAGTCCTCCTAAACCTCAGGTTACCACGCAGCTGGACGGGGAGTCAACCGCGTCCGGCGCGCGTGCCCAGCGCGGCGGCTACGGTGCGGCCGATCGCGGCCGGGCTCTCGATGACGGTCACCCCGGCCGCCTTCAGGGTCGCCATCTTTTCCGCGGCCGTGCCCTTCCCGCCTGCGATGATCGCTCCGGCATGCCCCATGCGTTTTTCCTTGGGGGCCAGGCGCCCGGCGACAAACGCGAACACCGGCTTGCGGATGCCGGCTTTTTTGATGAGGGCAGCGGCTTCCTCTTCTTCTGTCCCGCCGATTTCGCCAATGAGCACGATGGCGTCGGTCTGGGGGTCTGTCTCGAGCAGCGGCAGCAGGTCCGTGAAGCTGGAACCCAATACCGGGTCGCCGCCGATGCCGATGCAGGTCGACTGTCCCAGCCCGGCTTGGGTCAACTGGTACACGGCATCATAGGTGAGGGTGCCGCTGCGGGAGAGCACCGCCACCCGGCCCGGCGCGTGGATGTAGCCGGGCATGATCCCCACCTTGCAGACCCCTGGGGTAATGAGGCCTGGGCAGTTCGGTCCGATGAGCCGGGAGGCACTCCCCTGCAGCCGCCGGCGGATGCGCACCATGTCGAGCGTCGGGATGCCCTCCGTGATTGTGACGACGAGTCGGAGGCCGGCGTCCAACGCCTCGACCATGGCGTCGTACGCGAACCGGGCCGGCACAAAGATGACGGTGGCGGTAGCACCGGTGGCCTTCACCGCGTCTCGCACCGCGTTGAAGACCGGTACCCTGTGCACCTGCTGGCCGGCCTTGCCCGGCGTGACACCGCCGACCACCGCCGTGCCGTACTCCAGCATCTTCTCCGTGTGGAAGGCGCCGGCTTGGCCGGTGATGCCCTGCACGAGCACGCGGGTGTCCTTGCCGACCAGGATGCTCATCCTACCACCTGCCGCACGGCCGCTGACACGGGCTTGCCACTGGTGCGGCCGAGCGCGCTGCGCTCGGCGTGCCTTCGGCACGCCCCGGCAGGTGGTGGAATCATCGGGCGAGCTCGACGACCTTCCGGGCGGCCTCTTCCAGCTCGTCGCAGGTGATGAGGTTCAGCCGCTCGGCCTGCCGGAGCAGGCGACGGCCCTCCTCGACATTCGTGCCCTGCAACCGGACGACGATCGGCATCGTGACTTGGAGTCGCTGCGTGGCATTGAGCAGCCCCTGCGCGATCCAGTCGCAGCGCATGATGCCGCCGAAGATGTTCACGAGGATCGCCTTGACCCGGGCGTCGGCCAGGATGATCTCGAAGGCCTTGGTCACCTGGTCCACGTTGGCCCCGCCGCCGACGTCGAGGAAGTTCGCGGGCTGCCCGCCGCACAGCGTGATGATGTCGTTCGTTGCCATGGCCAACCCGGCGCCGTTGACCAGACAGCCAATCGTCCCGCTGAGCCCAACATAGGAAATGCCAATGCGACTTGCCTTGAGCTCCAGCGGGTGCTCCTGGCTCTCGTCGCGCAGGCCGGCGAGGTCCGGGTGCCTGAAGAGCGCGTTATCGTCGAGGACAACTTTCGCGTCCACCGGCAGCAGCCGGCCGTCTTCGAGGAGCGACAGGGGATTAATCTCCACGAGCGAGGCGTCCTGCGCCTCGAAAAACCGCCAGAGCCCCTGGGCCATGCGCTGCCCCTGCTCTGCCTGGGACCCGCTCAGGCCCAGCGTGTCGGTGAGGCGCCGCGCGGCGGCGGGGGTGAGTCCTTCGGTGATCTCCAGCAGCTCCCGATGAATCGCGCTGGGCTGGGTGGCGGCCACCTCTTCGATGTCGACGCCGCCCTGCCGGCTCGCCAGGACGACGGGGGCGGCCCGGAACCGATCGATGGTGACCGCCACATAGAGCTCTGCGCGGGCCGCCACGCGCTCATCGATGAGCACGGCGGTTACCGGCAGCCCCTCCGGCCCTGTTTGTGTGGTGACGAGCCGCCGGCCCAGCAGGGCGCGGGCGTGCTCAGCGGCCTGCGCAGCGCTCGTCGCCACCAGGATGCCGCCGGCCTTGCCGCGGCCGCCGGCGTGGAGCTGCGCTTTGACGTTGCAGACGAACCCCTCACCGCCCCCGCACGCGGCGCGCAGCCGGTCATAGGCGCTGGCGGCCTCTTGGGGGGTCGTGGCGGGCACTCCGCGCTGGATGGGCACTCCGGCGGCCTCGAGCAGCTGTTTGGCCTGGTATTCATGGAGCTTCATGAACGACGGCGCCGGGTTACCGGCGCTGGTCGAGCGGGACGAACCGCAGGTCCCGCGGGCCCACGTAGCTGGCCAGCGGGCGGATGAGCCGGTTGTCGGAGGCCTGCTCGAGGATGTTCGCCGACCAGCCGGCCATGCGCGCGCAGGCGAACATCGCCGTGAAGAGCGGCGTCGGGATGTTGAGGTAGTGCAGCAGCGAGGCGGAGTAGAAGTCCACATTGATGTACAACTGCTTGGCCTGCCACACGGCTTCCTGCAACTTGGTGGAGATGTCGAACCATTTGAGGTCCTGGTGCGCCCGGCCCAATTGCTCGGCCAGCGCCCTGAGATGCTTCGCGCGCGGATCCGCCCCCTTGTACACACGGTGTCCGAACCCCATGAAGCGCTTGTGGTCCGCCAGGGTCTTCTGCACGTAGCCCACGACGTTGTCCGGCGTGCCGATCTCCTCCAACATCTCCATGGCCTTGCTGTTCGCAGCACCGTGGAGCGGGCCCTTCAGCGTGCCGATGGCGGCGGTGATCGCCGAGTAGTAGTCCGACTTCGTGCCCATCACGGTGCGGGCTGCGAAGGTGGAGGCGTTCAGGCCGTGCTCGGCCAGCAGCACGAAATACGCGTCGAGGGCCTGGACCTCGAGGGCGTCCGCCTCCCGGCCGTGCAGCAGGTACAGGAAGGTCGCGGCTTGGCTCAAGCCGCGCTTCGGCGGCAGGGGCTCCTGCCCCGCCTCGAGCCTGGCGATGGTGGCCACGAGACTGACTGTCTTCGCGATGACCCGGACGCTCTGCCGCCGCATGGTGTCCAGCTCGTCCGAATCCCCGTCAGGATCGTGGACGCCGAGGAGCGAGATGGCACTGCGCAGCCGGGCCATCGAGCTGCTGCGGCGCGGCAGGCTGCGCAGGAACGCCAGGATCTCCGGCTCGAGCGTGCGGTGGGCCTCCAGCTGCGTCGTCCAGTCGGCCAGCTGGCCGCGCGCGGGAAGGGCGCCGAAGAGCAAGAGGTAGCTGACTTCCTCATACGTCGTGCGGCCGACCAGTTCATCGATGTGGTAGCCCCGGTAGATCAGCTGACAGTTCTTGCCGTCGACCTCCGAAATCGTCGTTTCGGAGGCGATGACGCCTTCGAGCCCCTTGTGGACTTCCGGCTTGGCTGCGGCCTCCGGCGCGCTCATGAGTCGGTCGGCTGCAGGGCGGCCAGGTGTCGGGTCATCTCGGTGATCTGCTTGGCGGCGGCCACCAGCGCCTCGCGCTCCCCGGTCGTCAACGTGACCTCCACCACGCGTTCCGCGCCTCCGCGGCCCAGTTGCACCGGGACGCCGAGGCAGACGTCGTCCAACCCATACTCCCCATCGAGCCGGACGCAGACCGGCAACACGGCATGCGTGTCCTTCAAGATCGCCGTCGCCATGGTCACGACACTGCTCGCCGGCGCATAGAAGGCGCTGCCTGTCTTGAGCAACCGCACCAGTTCGGCCCCGCCGTCGCGCGTGCGCTGGAACAGCTGCTCCAGTTCTGCATCGCTGATCACCGCCGTGACCGCTTTGTCCCCGACCCGGATGGAGCCGCGCACCGGGACCATGAGATCCCCGTGCGAGCCCAGGACCATCGCCTGCACCTCGGTGGGGGGGACGCGCAGCCGCTGGGCCACGAAGGTTTGCAGGCGGGCGCTGTCGAGCACCCCCGCCATGCCCAGCACGCGCTGGCGCGGGAAGCGCGTGCGCTGCAGGACCAGGGCCACCATGACATCGAGCGGGTTGGTCACGACGATGACGACGGCGTCGGCGGCGTCGAGGGCGATGCGGTCGGCGATCGGGCCGACGATCGCTGCGTTGGCCGCCAGGAGGTCCTCGCGCGACATCCCCGGTTTGCGCGGCAGCCCGGCGGTGACCACCACCAGCCGGCTCCCGCTGAGGGCCCCGAGGTCCGTGGTGCCGGCGAGGTGGCTGCGAAAACCCTCGATCGGCGCGGACTGCAGCAGATCCAGCGCCTTGCCCTGGGCCAGCCCGTCGGCAATGTCAATGAGGGTGACGTCGGCGAGCCCTTTGAGGGCGAGCAGATGCGCCGTGGTGGCGCCGACCTGCCCGGCGCCGACGACGGAGACTTTCGGCAGGGACATGCCCGAGGTCAGTGGACGAGGTGACGACTGGTCTGGCTACACGCGGATCCCCAGCACGACGAGTGCCGTGCCTGCCACGACCCACGCCAGCCAGGTCAGCGCGGCGAGCAACCAGCGCGTCCCCAGGGCGAGGCCGGAAAACCCGCCGACATACCACGCGCGCCAGTCTTCCGTGGGGTTCAGCCGAGCCCCGACGCGCGAGTGCGTGCGCCGCGCGCCGCGGATCCGGCCGGTCGCCACCAGGCACCCAACCAGGATCGACACGCCGCCGGTCAAGACCGCCACACTCTTGACCACTTCGGGAGTCATCGCAGACGAGAATCGTCGTGCGGCGTCAGTGTAGCAAAGGCACGCAACCCGCGCAACGTTTCCTCCCCGACCCCCTAGACGATCCGGGTCAGGCGCACCCGGGGACGCAGGCGCTGGACGTCTCCCCGATGGCACAGCGTCGTCCCTGGCGTCATGGCGGCGGCAGCCCCGCACGCCACGGCGAGCCGCAGCGCCTCGGGCAGTCCGAGGTCCCGCGCGCACCCTGTCAGGAAGCCGCCCACGAACGAATCCCCGGCGCCCACCGCCGAGCGCACCCGCACGCGCGGCGGCACGGCCTGCCAGACGGCGCGCGGCACCCCGTGCGCCATGAGCGCGCCCTGGGCCCCGAGGGACAGGAGCACGACTTCCGGGCCCCGCGCGCGCAGCTGCTGCGCGGCCACCACCGCATCGGTCAGTGAACGGATCCGGCGGCCCAGCACCTCCTCGGCCTCCTGCCGATTCGGTTTCACCGCCCACGGGCGTGCCTGCAGGGCTTCGCGCAAGGCCCGGCCGGAGGTGTCCACCAGCACCCGCACCCGGCGCCGCCGGAGGGTGCTTGTCCAGCGCCGATAGAGCGCGGCCGAGACGCCCTGCGGCAGGCTGCCGCACAGCGCCACGGCCTGCGGCGGCGGCCGCTGCCGGCACAGCGCGCGCAGCAACGCGCTGAGGGCGGCGGGCGGTACCCGCGGACCTGCCGTGTTGATTTCCGTCAGCGCCTGGGGACGGCGCGTGATCAGCTTATAGTTGTTTCGCGTGGCCCCGGCAGCCTCCACGTAGTGGTGCCGCACGCCCATTTGCCGCAGGTGGTGGCGCAGGATGGCGCCGTCGCTGCCGCCCGCGCAGAGGTAGGCGATCGTGGCGTGGCCCAGCTCATGCGCCACGCGGGACACGTTGAGACCCTTGCCGCCCGGGTACCGGACGAACTGGGTGGCGCGGTTGAGCGCGCCGAGCCGCAGGGCCGGCAGCTCCACCCATTCGTCCAACGACGGGTTGAGCGTCACCGTCGCGATCATCCCACCACCTGCCGCGCGCAGCGGCCACAGGAGATCTCCACCCGGGCCGCTGCGGGCGCGGCGGGTGGGTGAACAGTGAATGCAGAGGCTAACGCGCCGCGCATCCCGCCGGTCGGCGGGATGGGCGCAGGTGGTGGGATCATGGCGCCACGGCCTGCCGGGTCCGTGCCTGCTCGTACACCCGGGCGTAGGCGCCGGCCGCCTGCGTCCAGGAGAAGTCGCGGGTCATCCCGTGGTGCATCAGGCGACGCCACCTCGCGGGCCTTGCAAACGCCGCGGTCGCCCGCGCGACTGCGGCCACCAGCGCCACCGGCGTGTAGGCGTCGAACACGATCCCCGTCGCGGTGCCTGCGTCCAGCGTGGCCGGGGTGAGATCAACGACCGTGTCCGCCAGCCCGCCGACGCGCCGCACGATGGGCACCGTCCCATAGCGCATGCTGTACATCTGGTTGAGGCCGCACGGCTCAAAGCGTGAGGGCATCAGGAAGGCATCCGCCCCGGCCTCGATCTGATGCGCCAACGCCTCATCGAAGCCGAGGCGCACCGCCACTCGATCCGGATGATGCCGGGCAGCCGCCTGCAACTGCGCCTCGTAGGACGCCGCGCCGCTGCCGAGCACGACCAATTGGACCGGCACCGCCATCAGCTCCGCGAGGGCGGCCAGGAGCAGGTCGACGCCCTTCTGCTCGACGAGCCGCTGCACCATCCCGATGAGCAGATCCGGCCGCTCCGGCAAGCCTAGCTCGTGCTGGAGGGCGCGCTTGCACGCGGCCTTGCCGGCCGGGTCCTCGGCGGCATACCGCGCGGCCAGGTGCGAATCCGTCGCAGGATTCCAGACGTCGACGTCGATGCCATTCAAGATGCCGGTGAGGTCTTCGGCTCGCCGACGCAGCACGGCGTCCAACCCGCAGCCAAATTCCGCCGTCTGGATCTCCCGCGCGTAGGTCGGACTCACGGTCGTCAGGCGATCCGCGCTCAGGAGTCCACCTTTCAGGCAGTTCACCTGGCCGCGAAATCCCACCCCTCCCTGCCCACGCGCGGCGGAGGGCAGCCCGGTCTGCGCGCCCTGTGCGGCGGGAAAGAGGCCCTGGTAGGCCAGGTTGTGCACGGTCAGGACGGTGGGCATGCCCTGCCAGGCGGGCATGGATCGAGCCTCGCCCCAGGCCAGATGCGCACAGACCAGGGCTGCGTGCCAGTCGTGCGCGTGCACCACATCCGGACGCCAGTCCAGGTGCGGCATCGCGGCCAGTACTGCGCGGCAGAACAGGCTGAACCGGGCCAGGTTGTCCGGATAGTCGGTGCCGCGCGCAGGATCCTGGTAGAGGCCGTCGCGGTCAAACGCCTCCGGAGCGTCGAGCGCGTGGACGATGACCTCAGTGCCCGGCAGCAGTCCTGACCAGACGCGCACGCGCACGTCCTGCGCCCCGAACGGCGCCGTGACGACGATTTCCGTGCGGGCGAGCCCCTGGCGCGACAGACTGCGGTACGCCGGCACCAGGACGCGGACGGCATGGCCCTGGGCCGCCAGGGCCTTGCTCAGGGCCCCGGTGACATCCCCGAGCCCGCCGGTCTTGATCAGCGGGGCGAGTTCAGACGCTACGTGGAGGACGTTCACGGGAGAACGAGCGGCCGTGCGGCGGTGCGGCGGTGCGGCTCACGCGCCGGAAGGCGCGTAGACACGGTAGTCCAGGAAGGGGAAACAGTTGTCCGTTGTTTCGAGACTTGTCAGCCAGCCATCCTCGAGGCGCTGGGCCTGTAACCCGTCATGGAGACGGTTGAACCGCGCCACATGGTCCTGGATCCGGCGGTACGCGTACCCGGTGTGGGTGCCGGTCTTCAGGATGAAGGGCCAGTCCGAGGCTTGGGCCAGCAGAAGCTCCCGCGCCATCTGGTTGAGGGTCCGCCGCTGCAGGGCATTGGGCTGGGGGAACTGCCGGGCCGCGGCGACCATCCGGTCCGCCAGGGTGTGCACGTGGCGGTAGATCCAATCATTGGCGCCGTTGAGCCAGACCTCGCTGTAGCCGTTGTAGCCCCAGCTGGAGAGGGAGGGCACCAGGCGCTGGTTGACGGGATAGTGGCGGAGGTAGTCGGACGGGGCGATCAACTCGATCGTCTGCTGATCGACATGGGCCTTCCGGATGAGAAACTCCAGCCACTCCGGCCCCTCGAACCACCAGTGGCCGAAGAGCTCGGCGTCGTACGGGCTGATGATGATCGGCGCGCGGTCCATGACGGTCCGCAGGAACCCCACTTGCTGCTCGCGGTTGAAGAGGAAATTGCCGGCATGCGCGGCCGCCTGCTCCAGCGCCCGGTCCGGATCGTAGGGCTGTTTGTCATCGGTCTTGCCGGTAATCCGGTAGTACTTGATGCCCGTATTCGTGCGCTGGCCGTCGCCGTTGAGGTAGGGCCGCACGTAGTCGTGGTCGAGGTCGTAGCCGATATCCCGATAGAACTCGCGGTACAGGAAATCGCCGGGGTAGCCTTCCTCCGCGCTCCAGACGCTCTTCGACGACTCGAGGTCGCGTCCGAACGCCGCGACGCCGCTCGGACAGATGGCCGGCGCATAGACGCCGTACTTCGGCCGCGGCGACCCGAACAGGAGGCCGTGCGCGTCCGTCAGGAAGTAGCGGATGCCGAATGCCTTGAGGAACGCATCGTGCCCCGGCTGGTAGCCGCACTCCGGCAGCCAGAAGCCCTCCGGGCGCCGCCCGAAGGCGTGCTCGAAGGCCTGCACCCCAACCGCGATCTGCGCGCGCACCGCCGTCGGATTGATCTCGAGGAGCGGCAGGAACCCGTGCGTCGCGCAGGAGGCAATGGGCTCCAGGCTGCCCTGCTCCGCCAGGGCGCGAAAGGCGCCGATGAGGTCCTGCCGGTAGCCGTCCGTGTAGCGCTGCCGCGCCGTCGTCAGGCGGTGATGGTAGAAGTACGCCAGCCGATGGAACGGCGGCTGCCAGCGCGTGCGCTCGATTTCCTTGCCCGCGAGCTCAATGAGCCCGTCGAGGTGCCGCAGGTAGCGCGCCTGCAGGAGGGGATCGGCCAGCATCGCCAGCAGCGTCGGGGTAAACGACATCGTGATGCGGAACGGAACCCGGTCGTTCACCAGGCGCTCGAACCGCTCGAGGAGCGGGAGATACGTTTCGGTGATGGCCTCGAAGAGCCACCGCTCCTCGAGGAACGACTCGTGCTCCGGGTGGCGCACGAACGGCAGGTGCGTGTGCAGGACGAGCGCGAGGAAACCCTGGCGCGTCATCCCCCCACCCGCTGATGTCCCGCCCACGGGCGGGACGCGCGGCGGGATACAGCCGCGCGTGTCCAATCCCTCCGCCCGCCGCGCACGCAACGGCCCCCTCGGCCCTTCACCATGGTGCCGTTGCGGACAGCTGGTGGGGGGATCATCCCACAATGCCCTGTGAGGACTCCGGCGAGGGGGTCGCCGGAGGAGACGTCGGCGGGCGCTCCGGCCTCTCCGCGCGGCGCAGCGTGACCACGGGCGCCAGGGCCCGCGTCTGGCGGCCATCGGGGGTCGTCACGGTGACCGTAATCGTCTGCGTGCCCTCAGGCAGCGCCAGACGGACATCAAACGTGCCGTCCTTGCGGACGGGGACCGGCTGGTCCTGAATCGTCACCACGGCTTTCGGGTCGGTCGCGCCGTAGACGATGAGATCGGTATCCAGCCGGAACCAGAGTCCTTTCACGGCCCGGCCCGAGCCGCGCGCCAGGGCCAGCGATGACCAGCCGCCGGTCAGCGCCTGGCCGAGCCACGCGCCGGGACTGGAGCCCACCCGCAGCGCGCCGAGGGTCGCGCCGAAGAGCGCCTCGAAGGCCTCATCCGACGCCACCCACTCTTCATCAATGACCGCTGAGGGCCCCGCGCGCGGCGTCGTCACCCGGTTGGAGCGCGCCAGGAGCAGAAAGCGCCCGCCCGCGGTGAGCAGGCCGATGTCGACCTGAAAGGTGCGGTTGGGGGCGTTGGTGTGGATGTACCAGTTGTTGGCCAGCCCGGAGAGCGGAATATCCATCCACTGCCACGAGGGCTCCCCTGGGAAGTCGCGGTCCGTCACATCATGCACCCGCAGGACGGTGCGCAGGCCAGGCACTTCCTCGGGCCGCAGCTGTCCGCGCGCGGCCCGCTCGGTGTCCTGGCGCAGGTCCCAATAGGCGAAGATCCACCATGGATCGCGCACCATGAGGACCAGCCGGTCCACGTCGTAGCCGGTCGGCAACAGGGACGGCTCCTGCGGGGACGGGTGCGGGGTCCATGCGGACCCAGCGGTGGTAGCCGTGGGCGGGGCGGCCCGCGTCGGCGTGGGTGTCTCGACGTCCGGCCTCACAGCTGGCGCCGAGACGATGCGCGACCGGTGACGCCGCTCGACCGCTCGCGGCGGAGCCAGCCGCCGTGCGGCCGTGGTCGGCCGTCTGGCGGGCCGCTGCACCCGGGCGCGCCGGGGAATGGGCGACGCACCCCGAGGGGCGGCGCTCGGCCGAACCGGACGACGTCGCGAGGCGGCGCGCTGCACGGCGCGCAGGACGGTCTTGGCGCGGGCGGTCAGACCAGCAACGAGCGGGGAGGGCTTACGGGCCGTGCGCGAGCGCGAGAACGTTCGGCGCCGCGGGCGCGGCGTCGATGAACTGGAACGCTGGGTTGTGGCCCTGCGTGCCATGAGCGGCTCCTAACCGGCGAGACGTCCCCCTGCGGAATCACGACGCGCCCATTATAGGCCCGTTTCGTACACGGCGCCAAGCCCAAAACGTCCTCCGCTCAGGGCCGCCGCGTGATCAGCGCGTAGAGGGCCTGGCGATGCCTCGAGGAAGTGAGATGCAGCCCGGCAATCACGAGGTACCCGATCGCCAGCCACACCCGAACCTGCGGCGTCGGGAACACGAACTGCAGCACAAACAGCCCCAGCAGCAGCCAGGCCTCGCCGAGCCCGAAGGAGAGGTTGGCCAGCACGACAAGCGCCAGCAGCGACTGCCCCGCGGTCAGAAAAATCTCTTCCGCCTGCCGGTCGTCGAGCTGCATCGCGTGCAGGAAGCCCCCGGAGAGGCAGTAGACCAACGGCAGCAACCCCACGAGGAGCGTCCACTGGTTGACCTTCGAGGAAATGAGGGTCCCCAGCCCGGCGGTGGGGTTGTGGCGCAGGGCAAAAATGATCGCCAGGATGAACTCCGGCGATTCGGAGGCGAGCGGCGCGAGCCACTGGATGAGGATGAACTCCTCAATGCCCAGCCGCCTCGCGTTGTGCAAGAGGCCGTCCGCGAAGGGCTCAGCCGCGATAAAGATCGCGTACGCCGGCAGCAGGAAGAGCGCGACCGTCACCGCCCGGCGCCAGGGGCGCGGCAGCAAGCCGAGTCGCTCGGCCGGCCCGGCCAGCCCGGGTTCTTCCACGTGCCCGGCGCTGGCCTTGCGGATGTACCAGATGAACAAGCCCACGAACACGACGGTGTCCACGAGCGACACCGTGCGCTTGAGCGGCAGGAGGAACGCGTAGACGGTCGCCAGCAGCAGGGTGAAGAGCTCGAGGCGCTGGGCCGGCTGCACCTGGATCGTCCGGCGGCGGGAGCGGAGCCAGTAGGCCAGCAGTACGGTGGACCAGCCCATCCCGATGAGGAGCCGGTTCGCGCCGGTCATGTTGGCCATGGCGAAGGCGGTGTAGGCCGGCTCCCGGGCAGCCTTCCAGGCCAGGTACATATCCACCGCGTACTCCGGCAGGACGGCAACGAGGGCGAGAAAGGCCAGCGCGAGGGCTTGGGAGATTTCGAGCTGGGCGAGTTCGGCGGCCCACGAGAGCAGTGCGGCCGCCCCCAAGATGGCCAGTCCTGGCAGGAGCGTGGCGGCGACCGGGCCCAGGGACAAGCGCAGCACGGCATGGAGCCCGATCCACTGGAAGCACAGCCCGAGGGCCGCGAGCAGCAGCGCGTAGTCGCGCGCGAGGGCCAACCGGGATGTGCGCGCCGGACTCGGCGGCGGGGCGGAGGTCACGGCGCGGGGCGCGTGAGGGTCAGCCGCTGACGACGTCGCCGACGACCGGCTCAACCTTCACGCCCTTCTTCTCGAGAAACGCGATCGCGTGCTTCAGGCTCTCCTCCGGACCTTCCAGCTCAAGCGTGACTTCCCCGACGCTCTCAGTCACCTTGGCCCGTCGGATATTCGGGATGACGTCATGCTCCTTGGCCATCATGTAGATGACCGGCTCCTTGATCAGGTGCTGCGGGAAGATCAACGTGACCTGCTTGCGCGCCATGACCCCTCCGTCAGTTCCCACCGGCAATGGCCGGAATGATGGACACTTCGTCGCCGTCCTTGATCGCCGTCTGGTCGCCCTGGAGGAACCGGATGTCCTCCTCGTTCACAAACACGTTCACGAACCGGCGCAGCTGCCCCTGCTGGTCGCAGATGCGCTCCTTGACGCCGGGGTGGCGCCGTTCCAGATCTCCGAGCACTTCACTGACCGTCTTGCCCTCGCACGCGACCTCGGCCCGCCCCTCCGTCAACTTCTGGAGCGGGGTCGGAATCCGCACGGTGACCGCCATAGGACCTCCTTTACGACGGGGACAGGCCCCCTGCGGGGCCCAGTCCCCTTCACGGCCAACAACCTCGGCCCGGGGTCAGGCTCCGCGCGTAAGCTTCCACCGCGTCGCGCGCGGACCCAGACCCCTTCAAGGCCAGGTACTTGACTAGCGCCGACGCGTCGGTTCCCCGGCCAACTGCGCCGCCAGCTCGCCTTCGAAGGCCGCCAGCGTCGGCTTGATGCGCACCGCCGTTCCGAGGCGGTTGGCCAGAGGTTCCTGCGTCTTGAGCCCGTGACCGGTGATGCACACGACGATCGATTCGTCCCGCGGGATGCGTCCCTGTTCGATCAATTTCTTCGCCGCCGCCAGCGTGACCCCGCCGGCGGTCTCGGTGAACACGCCCTCGGTTTCCGCGAGCAATTTCATCGCCTCGATGATCTCGCCGTCGGTGGCGGCCTCAGCCCAGCCGCCCGAGCCCAGGGCGGCCCGGGTGGCGTAGTAGCCGTCGGCCGGATTGCCGATGGCCAGGGACTTGGCAAGCGTATTGGGCTTGACCGGCTTCACGATCTCGGAGCGCGCCTGGATCGCAGTGACGATCGGCGCGCACCCGGCCGCCTGGGCGCAGTAGAGCTTCGTAGAGGCCTCGGGGATGAGCCCGAGCCGCTGTAGTTCCTTGAAGGCCTTGCCGATCTTCGTAATCAGCGAGCCGCCGGCCGACGGGATCACGACGTGGGCCGGCGCGCGCCAGCCTAATTGTTCCGCGATCTCGAAGCCGTAGGTCTTCGACCCCTCCGCGTAGTAGGGCCGGATGTTGATGTTCACGAATGCCCACGGGTACTTCGCGCCGATCTCGGCGCAGAGGCGGTTGACCTCGTCGTAGGTCCCCTCGACCGCGACCAGGGTCGGCGAGTAGACCAGCGAGGCGACCACTTTGCCGGCTTCAAGGTCGGCCGGGATGAAGATGTAGCGCTTGAGTCCGGCCCGCGCACTCAGCGCGGCGACGGCGTTGGCCAGGTTGCCGGTCGAGGCGCAGGCGACGGTGTCGAACCCAAGCTCCTTGGCCCGCGTGAGCGCAATGGACACCACGCGGTCCTTGAACGACAGCGTCGGGTGCGAGACCGAATCGTCCTTGATGTAGAGTTCCTCGACCCCCAAGGTGTCGGCCAGGCGCTCGGCACGGAAGAGCGGTGTAAAACCGGCATGGAGCCCGACGGTCGGCTCGCCGTCGATCGGGAGGAGTTCCCGATACCGCCACAGGGTCTTGGGGCGTGCGGCGATGGCTTCGCGCGTCAGGGTGCGCCGGATCGCGTCGTAGTCATAGTCCACTTCGACGCTGCCGAAGCAGTACTCGCAGACAAAAATGACCTCTTTGGGGTAGAGGCGGCCGCACTCGCGGCACTTGAGCCCGATCATCGTGCTCATGGGGTCAGGAGGGCCCGCTTGCGGATGAGCAGCCGCACGCCCTGCTTGAGGGACTCGCTCGCCACGATCTCATGACCATCTGCGCGCAGGCCGAAGGGGATGCTGTTGAGCGCGTCGCCCTCATCCACGTGCAGTTCCAGAATCCGACCCTCCGCCATGTCAGTCAGGCGTTGGCGGGCGGTCCGGAAGGCCGCGGCGCGCTCCATGCCGCGGACGTCCAGCGACTGGTCGACCTGCAGTTTCTGCGCAGCCAAGTGGTCCGGGATCATCCCTCGAAATAGGGTTGAATGCTCAAGTACCGCTCGCCGGTATCCGGCAGCACCGTCAGGACGGTCTTGCCCGCCCCGAGCGCGCGCGCCACTTTGAGTGCGGCCCAGCATGCGGCACCCGAGGAAATACCGACAAACACGCCTTCTTCTTTGGCGAGGCGCGTGGCCGTGGTGTGGGCGTCCTCCTCAGCCACCGGTATGATCTCATCAATGACCTCGCGGTTCAACACCTGGGGTACGAAGCCGGCCCCGATGCCCTGGATCATGTGCGGCCCGGGCTGGCCGCCGGAGAGCACGGCGGAGTTCTTCGGCTCCACCGCGACGACCTTGATGTGCGGGTTCCGCTTCTTGAGGACTTCGCCCACACCGGTGATCGTCCCCCCCGTCCCCACACCGGCCACGAACGCATCGAGGTCCCCCTCGGTGGCCCGGAGGATCTCCTGGGCGGTGGTGCGGCGGTGGACATCTGGGTTGGCCGGGTTGGTAAACTGCTGGGGCATGAAGGCGTTGGGGGTCTGCCGCGCCATCGCGTCGGCCCGCTTCACGGCCCCGACCATCCCCTCCTTCGCCGGCGTCAGCACCACCTGCGCGCCGTAGCCCTTAAGGATCTGGATCCGCTCGGCGCTCATCGTCTCCGGCATCGTCAGAATGAGCCGATACCCCTTCACCACGCACACCATGGCCAGCCCAATACCGGTGTTGCCGCTGGTCGGCTCGATGACGGTGGCCCCGGGCTTGAGCAGTCCCCGCGTCTCCGCGTCCTCGATCATGGCCAGGCAGATGCGATCCTTGACGCTGCCGCCGGGGTTGAACGACTCGAGCTTCGCGAGGACGGTCGCCGCCCGCGCGTCAGGCAGGCGTCGCAGCCGGACGATCGGTGTTGAGCCGATGAGGTCCAGCACGTGGTCCGCGATGCGGGTCCGGGTCAGGTGCGCCATGGGGTCAGCGCTCGCGCCTCAGGTCCAGGGTGGCGGAGGTCTCGGCTTCGAGCGCGTAGCCGCGCTCGCGCGCCCAAGCGGTTAGATCCCGCCGCACGTCCTCGGCGTTGTAGCAAATTCGCAGGGCCTGTCCAGCCGCGAGACGGGCGGCGGCGCGGGCGACCAGTGCGAGGGCCTGCGCGCAGACCATGTCTCGGACATCCACCGTCGACACCCCACCACCTGCTGGTGCCACGCCGCAGGCGTGGCGGGGCCGGGCGCATCCCGGCTGGCTCGGCATGTGCCGGCCCGGGTGACCCCCGGGTCGGCCGTGCGGTTCGCCACGTGGGGTGTGCGTGTCATGAGTGGGTCGCCCTCCAGCAGGTGGTGGGGTCATGCCCTGCCACCGGCCGACCGACCCGGCGCGACATCTTCCAGCGTCCAGGGCTCCTCGGTGACCGTGGCCCCGTCAATGTGCCAGGTCCGCAGTTCGGGCGTGAGCGCCTGCCGCAGCGACACAACGACGTACGCCACCTCCGGCGAAATCGCCAGGGTCACGTCCACGGACGAGGGCCGAGCCTCGGTGGCCGTGTGCGAGTGGTAGATGCCCACGAGGATCTGATCCCGCTGGCGCATCTGCTTCTCGACCATGAGCTGCTCTTTGGGATCCATGGAATAGCCGATCGGGCTGTCGTCCACGTTGCGCATGGGGTAGACGGCCATGACCGCCCGCTGGCGTCCTGTCGGCGCGACCCGCATGCCGGCCAAGAGACCGCACGCCTCCTTGGGATACGCGCTGCGGCAGTGCGCGATGATCTGGTCGTAGGCCACGCGCGGAAGCACCAGCGGACTGTCCATCAGCCGACCAGTCCCCAGCGCACTTGCACTTCATACTCCAGCCGCTTGAAGATCAATCCGTCCACGACAATGCCCACCGCGGCGATCAGCAACATGAGGGCGAGGAGCTGATCCAGTTGCTGCGCTTTCGCCACCTGGCTCAGCCGCTGCCCCAGGCCGCTCACCGAGGTCAATAACTCGCCGGCCATCAACGCGCGCCACCCAAAAGCCCACGCCAACCGCAATCCGCCCACAATCTTGGGAACCGCTGCGGGCACCACGACGAACCAGAAATACCTCGGCCCGCGGGCCCCCATGGTGCGGGCGGCGTGACGGATGATGGGCGGCACCTGGCGAATCCCGGTATCGGTCTCCACGATCACGATCCCCGCGGCCCCCAACAGCACGGTGAACACCACCGCCTGCTCGGTCATGCCGAACCACAGGATCGCCAGCGGGACCCACGCCGCCCCAGGGATGCCGTGCATCGCCACCGCGAGAGAGCCCAGGAGCTGGTCAACCAGCGGCAGCCGGCCCAGCATGATGCCACCCCCGACGCCGAGCACCACGACCAGGCTGTACCCGACTGCCATCCGTCGAGCGCTCCCGGCGAGGGCCTGCAGGAACTCCGGATCCCGGAAATCGCGCGACCAGACCGGCGCAATCTCCGAGAACAAGGACGGCCACGCGGGTGAGCAGAACGCGCCCACCTCCCACACCACGATAAACAGGGCGAACGCCTGCCAGGTGAGAAACGAATACCCCCTCGGGAAGATGGTGCGAACCAGCCGACGCAGCATGCCGAGAGGCCTCGCGGCCATTTAGATGTGCATGCCCGTGGCCTGGTCGGGAGGCAGGCTGTGCTGCGCCTCGGGGAAGTGGACCGTCTCTCCGAGCTCTTCCCGGAAGACCTTCTCGACTTCTTCGCCGAGGATGCCGAGAATCGCGTGCTGGTGGGCTTGCAGCGCGTGGTCCTCGGCGTGCCGTGGGCGCGGCACGGTGATCGCTTGGACGTCGCGGATGCGGCCCGGGCGCGAGGAGATCACATACACGCGGTCCGCCAATCCCGTGGCCTCGCGTACATTGTGCGTGACAAACAGGATCGTCGGGCGGGCCAGTTCCCAGATTTCCAGCAGTTCGTTCTGCAGCACCGCGCGCGTTTGGGCATCCAGTGCCGCGAAGGGCTCGTCCAGCAACAGGATGGACGGCTGCAGCACCAGAGCGCGCGCGATCGCAACGCGCTGCTTCATGCCGCCCGAGAGTTGATGCGGGTACGCGTGACTGAACTTCGACAGATGCACCAATTTGATGTACTCGAGTGCCCTCGCACGCCGCGTGATGGCCGGTATGCCGGCCATGCGCAGACCGAATTCCACATTGCCGAGGACATTGAGCCAGGGAAACAGGGCCGCGTCTTGGAACACCACGATGCGGCTGGGGTCCGGGCCGTGCACCGGACGGCCTTCGACCGCCACCTCCCCGCGGTCCGGGCGGTCCAGACCAGCAATCAGGTTGATGATGGTGCTCTTGCCGCACCCGGACGGGCCGAGGAGGCACACGAACTCCCCCTCGCGGACCGTGAGGTTGATATCGTTCAGCACCTCCACGCGTCCGCCATTCTGTGGGAAGGATTTGAAGACGTGCTTCAGCTCGACGTGCATGGGTGCGCCGGGACATGTCCGCCCGCTCGAGTCACGCAACGGCGGTCGGGAAACGTCCCGCTGCTCCTAGACTTGTGCGGGCTTCCGCATGGCCTCAATGAGGACCGCGGCGACCTCGGGTCGCGAGACCTCTGGGGGAGGCGGCGTGCCGGCCTGCAGCAGTTCTCGGACCCTGGTCCCGCTCAGACTCACGTGTTTGTCGGCCGGATGGGGGCAGGTCTTCGCCGTCACCATCCCGCCGCACACGGTGCAGAACGCGGCATTCTCGAACCGCAGCGGCGTGATGCCGAGCTCTGCCGGGTCGAAGTCGTCGAAGATGCGCTGCGCATCGTACGTGCCATAGAACTTGCCCACGCCGGCATGGTCGCGGCCGACAATGAAGTGGGTGCACCCGTAATTCTTGCGGATGAGCGCATGGAACACCGCCTCGCGCGGGCCGCCGTAGCGCATGGAGGCCGGGTTGACCGCCAGCACCACGCGGTCCTTCGGGAAGTAGTGCGCCAGGAGCGCCTCATAGCTTCTCATGCGCACCGCCGCCGGCACATCATCCCCCTTGGTTTCCCCGATGATGGGATGCAGCAGCATGCCGTCGCAGAGTTCGAGGGCGCACTTCTGCAGGTACTCATGGGCCCGGTGGATCGGGTTGCGCGTCTGGAACGCCACCACCCGCCGCCAGCCGCGTTCCTCGAAGAGGCGCCGGGTATCCTTCGGATCCAGGCGGTACGGGAGGAATGTGGCGGGCGTTGGGCGGCTGATCACGCTGATCCGGCCCCCGACAGAGACCTCGCCGGTGGCCTGCAGGCGCTGGACGGCCGGGTGGCTCGAGTCAGTCGTGCCGAAGACCTGCTGGGCCTCAGCGGTCTTGTCCGGCGTGTACGTCTCAGACACGTGGAGTATTGCGACCACGGCGCCGTTTGCCCGCAGCGCCACGTCGCCTTGCAGGGCGGCGGCCTGCGTCTTCGAGACGGCCAGTGTGACGGGAATGGTCCACACGAGCCCGCTGGCAAGGCGGCGTTCGCCCACGACGCGCTCATAGTCCGCCCGGCCCATAAATCCCTCGAGTGGACTGAAGCCGCCGATGGCGATCATCTCGACATCCGACAGCCCCCAGGCGTCCAGTTCTATGGCCGGCAGCGACTCCGCCCTGGCCGCGAGGGTGTCTCGTTCGCGTCCCTCGAGGATTCGATTCACCAGCGTCCCGCCGTGCGGTGCGATCATGCGTCCGACCCCTCTCGCGTCACGTGCCCGTGTGCACAAAACGCCCCGCCGAGCGGCGGGGCGTTGCAAGTCTCACATATATGACTAGTGTTGTCAATATCTAAAACGAAACAGCCACATATATCCTACTTATTGACTCTGACTACTAGAGCCCGCCGGCTCGCCGAGCCGGCCCAGCGACTTGAGCCAGGCCTTGATGAGCTTCTCCTGCCCCAGGTCGGTCGGCCGGTAGTACACGGTGGACGTCGGGATATAGGCCTGTTCGACGTGGTGCCTGGCGTAGTGGTGCGCATACTTGTACCCCACGCCCCGGCCCAGCTGCTTGGCGCTTCGGTAACTGGCATCCTTGAGATCTGAGGGGACCTCGAGCGTGCGGCCGGCTTGCACATCGGCGGTCGCCGCCTCCAAGCCCAGGTACGCCGCGTTGGATTTGGGCGCACTGGCCACATAGACCGTAGCCTCGGCCAGCGGGATGCGTCCCTCCGGCAACCCCACGTATTCGAGGGCGTGCATCGCCGCCGTCGCCACCACGAGTGCTTGCGGATCGGCCATCCCCACGTCCTCGGCCGCGCAGATGACGATCCGGCGCGCGATGAAGCGCGGATCCTCGCCGGCGTAGAGCATCTTCGCCAGCCAATAGAGTGCCGCGTGCGGATCCGAGCCGCGCATGGACTTGATGAAGGCGCTGATCGTGTCGTAGTGCGCGTCCCCGGCCTGGTCGTACACGACGGCCTTCTTCTGGATGGACGACTCGACCGCCGCCAGCGTCACCCGCACCACCCCGTCAGGACCCTTGGCTGTCGTGAGGGCCGCCACCTCCAGCGCGTTCAAGGCCCGTCGTGCGTCGCCGTCGCACACACGGGCCACATGGGCCAGTGCGTCCTCATCGACATGTGCGCGCTGCTGCCCCAGGCCGCGCGCCGAGTCCGCCAGTGCCCGGCGCAGGAGGACGATGATGTCCGCCTCGCTGAGCGGCTTGAACTCGCAGACGATCGAGCGCGAGAGGAGTGCCGGGGCCAGCGCGAAGAAGGGATTGAACGTCGTCGCCCCGATGAGGATGGGGTTGCCCTGCTCGACGTCCGGCATGAGGACGTCCTGCTGAGCCTTGTTGAAGCGGTGGATCTCGTCGATGAAGAGCAGGGTGCGCTGTCCCTGCAGCCGGGCCCGCTCCGTGGCGCGCCGGAGTGTGTCGCGCACCTCCGCCACGCCGGCGGCCGTGGCGTTCAGCTGCTCAACGTGGGCGCGCGTGGCGGAGGCGATGAGGTGGGCGAGCGCGGTCTTTCCCGTCCCGGGTGGGCCGTACAGGATGACGGAGGTGATGCGGTCCGCCTCAATGGCGCGCCGCAGCAGCTGCCCCGGCCCGACGATATGCGCCTGGCCGGCGAATTCATCCAGCGTGCGCGGCCGCATCCGGACCGCCAGGGGCTGGGGCACTGAGGCGGCTGGGGTCTCTGGCACCCCAAACAGGTCTGGGCCAGGTCGGGAGACGGTACGAGGTACCGAACGGCGTGCGCCCATGAGGGTCCTGGTGGCGGTGAGAGAGAACGAGCCCCACGGCTGCCGTGGACTCGAAGAGGCGTGAACCCCAACCTCAAGGGGGTACTCGCTCCGGCGTGGGGCGCAATGCCCTGACAGGGGCCCACGCGTCGGAAGCCGAGTTCCCGTCTGACTCGTGTTGGCTCACGTCATACGAACCACACGCACAGCGCAGGGCTCAGCGTCAGACTAGCACCGGCCCGGTGGGTTGACAAGCAAATTCACCCCGGCGGCGGCTGGCCAATGTCGTGGATGCCGCATTCCGTCTTGTCCTGTCCGGCCCAACGCCCGGAGCGCGGGTCGTTCGGATCCACGGGGCGCTGGGTGCAGGGCCAGCACCCGATGGACGTGTAGCCCTGGGCCCACAGCGGATGATAGGGCAGATTGTGCTCGGCCATGTAGGCGTGCACCTGCTTCGCCGTCCACGTGGCCAGCGGGGCGACCTTCGTCACGCCGGTCTCGAGGACCTGCACGACGGGGGTCGCCGCGCGCGTCGGCGCCTCGTCGCGGCGCAGACCCGTGATCCAGCACCGCACGCCCCGCAGGGCGCGTTCCATCGCCTCGACCTTGTACGGGCTGCAGCAAAAATCGGGATGGCCCGGCTGCTGCCCCTCGTGCTCCTTGAGGAACGCGGGCACATCGAGTCGGCTTTTGACGACCGTGAGGTGCAGCTGGAAGCGCTGGCGCAGGGCTTCCAAGAACTGGTAGGTTTCCGGGAACAGCAGCCCGGTATCCACGGTGCGGACGTTGATCGCCGGATCGACCTGGAGCGCCAGATGGATCAGCGCGGCGCTGTCCGTGCCGAAGGAGGTGGTCAGCGTCACGTCCGGGCGGAAGGTCTCCACCGCCCAGCGGATGATGTCCGTCGGGTGCGCGGCCTCGAAGCGGGCGTTGAGCCGCGTTACCTCATCGGGCGTGGGTGCCGGGCTCATGGGGGGAGGGCGTCGCCGAGGCCTTCGGGATCCACGCGTGCTGCTCCAGGTAGCTGAGGATCGCCTGCGCGCTCTCCTCGACGCGCTGCGTGCCGGAATCCACCAGGATGTCCGGATTGAGCGGCGCCTCGTAGGGGTCGGAGACGCCCGTGAAGTTCTTGAGCTCGCCGGCCAGCGCCTTCTTGTACAGCCCTTTGACGTCGCGCTTGGTCAGTGCTTCGATGGAGCACTTGACGTACACTTCGATGAAGTGGCCGATCTCCTTCCGGTTGTGGTCGCGCACCTCCCGGTAGGGCGAGATGGCCGCGCTGATCGCCACCACCCCGTTGCGCGTGAGCAGCTTGCACACGTAGCCGATGCGCTTAATGTTCGTGTCGCGATCTTCTTTGCTGAAGCCCAGGCCCTTGCTGAGATTCGTGCGCACCTCATCCCCGTCAAGAATTTCCACCCGGAGCCCGCGGTGGCGCAGCTCGTCGGCGATGCGGGTCGCGAGCGTGGACTTCCCCGCCCCGGAGAGCCCGGTGAACCAGAGGGTAAACCCTTTGTCGTGCTGGCCGGATGTCATCCCACCACCTGCTGATGCCACGCCGTAGGCATGGCGGGACCGGCCACATCATGGCTGGTAGGGCGCGGGCCGGCCCGGGCGACCCCCCGGTCGGCTTCGCGGAATACTAGGTCTAGGCGACTTGTCGTTGCTGGGTCGCCCCCAGCAGGTGGTGGGATCATGGGACTCCTGTCGCTGCGAGTGATGAAAAACCCGGGGTCGAGGGCTCGGCCCCGGCACGCCCACCTCTGCAGTATAGCACAGTGCTCCGTCGGGCTCTACCGGCCTACCGGAGCGTCGCCTGGCAACGCTCGACGAGGGCCTGCCCGATGCGGCGGTGCAGTGTGTCGACTTCTTCAGCCGTGAGGGTTCGCGCGGGATCGCGGTAGTCCAGGGAGAAGGTCAGGCTGTAGTGTCCGGCGGGAACCTGCTTGCCGGTGTAGCGGTCGATGAGCTTCACATCGGCCGCGAGCGAGCCTCCGGCCTCCCGGAGCACCCCGACCACCGTGGCATAGGCCACCGAGTTCGCGACCACCACGGACAGGTCGCGTTTCACCGGGGGCAAGGTCGATGGGGCGTGCGCTTCCACCTCGCGGCGGCGCTGGGCCAGCAGCCGGTCGACGGCCAGCTCCGCATACCAGACGTCGTGTTCGAGATCGAGCGCGTGCGCCGTGCGCCTGGCGACCAGGCCGGCGACGCCCACCGGGTCTTCCCGCAGACGCAGGACGGCGCCCTGGCCGGATTCTGTCCAGGGCTGATCCGCCGCGGCCGCGGACACCGGAGCCCCGCAGAGCCGCTCGGTCAGCGCGCTCAGGAGGCCTTTCAGACGGTAGAAGTCGCTCGCCTGACGGCCCTGCCAGTCCTGCAGCCACCGGCCGCTGAGCACGATCCCGAGTCGCTGGGGCTGCTCCGGCAGACGCCTGGTGTCCGTGACCCCGCCCAGCTCAAACAGGGCCACGCCGTCCACCCCCCTGGTGAGATTCTGCCGCACGCTTTGCAGCAGCCCCATGCACAGCGAGGGGCGCAGGATCGCATGGTCCTGGCTGATGGGGTTGGCCAGCCGGACCGCGTCCGCCAGGGAATAGCCGCAGCGGTCCAGGTCCTGCTCGGAGAGCAGCGCCCAGGTGATCGCCTCCGTCAATCCCAGGCTCGCACACAGACAGCGGAGCGACTGCAGCCGGTGGTAGTCGCGGGCTCCGCCCTCGGGCACTCCTGGCGGCGTAGCGGGCAGGCGCGACGGAATGCGCTCGTAGCCGATCACGCGCGCCACGTCCTCATAGAGGTCGGCTTCCTGGCGCAGATCTCGACGGAAGGACGGCACGACCACTGCCAGCCTGGATCCGTCGCCGGCCACGCGGCACCCCAGGCGCGCGAGGGCCGTCCGGGCATCGGGCGCGCCGAGCCGAGTGCCCAGCCAGCGATTCATGCGGTCCAGGGACAGGCTGATGACCACCGGACGCTCCGCGCGCCGCCCGACGGAGGCGACGGCCTGCACCTGTCCGCCTGCCCCCTGCGCGAGCAGCGCGGCGGCCCGGACCGATGCCGCCTCGACCCCGGCCGGATCAATACCGCGCTCAAACCGATAGGAGGATTCCGTAGTCGCTCCCAGGGCGCGCGCCGTGCGCCGGACAGTCACCGGATCAAACGCGGCGCTCTCGAGCACCACACGCCGGGTCCCGGCCGTCACCGCGCTGCCTGTCCCTCCCATGACGCCGGCCACCGCCACCGGCACGCGTGCGTCCGCGATCACCAGGATGTCCGCGCTCAAGACCTTGGCCGTGCCATCCAGCAGCGTGAGGCGCTCGCCGGCCCGAGCGCGTCGCACCAGAATCGTGCTGTCGGCCAGCCGGTCGGCGTCGAAGGCGTGCAGGGGCTGGCCCAGCTCCAGGAGCACGTAGTTCGTAATGTCGACCACGTTGTTGATGGGGCGGATGCCGCAGGCGAGCAGCCGCTGCTGCATCCAGTCCGGCGAGGGTTTGATGGTGATCCCGTCGAGCAGCCGTCCGACGTACTGCGTGCAGCCCTGGGGGTCCTCAATCCGAATGACGAGCGCCTGGGTCGGCGCGCGCGCGGCGGGCCGCCGGGTGGCGGGCGCGGGCGTCTTCAACCGCTGGCCGGTCAGGGCAGCCACTTCCCGGGCGACGCCGACGATCGAGAGCCAGTCCGGCCGGTTCGGCGTGACCTCGAGATCCAGGACCGGGCCCTGTGGACTGTCGTGAATCCCGATGACTTCGAGCCCGGCCATCGTCAGCCGCTCCGCCAGCACCTTCGGGGCCAGCCGACTCGGGACGAACTCCTTCAGCCACTCAACAGGAACCCGCATGCCTGCGCTCTAGAATTGCTCGAGAAACCTCACGTCGTTCTCGAAGAACAGCCGGATATCCTTCACGCCGTGGCGCAGCATGGCGATGCGCTCCACCCCCATGCCGAAGGCAAAGCCCTGCACGCGCTGCCAGTCGTAGCCCACGCCCTTGAGGACATTCGGATGCACCATGCCGCAGCCCATGATCTCGAGCCACCCCTTCTGGCCGCACGTGGAGCAGCCCGTGCCCCGGCAGACTCGGCAGGCGATGTCCACCTCGGCCGAGGGCTCGGTGAACGGAAAGAAATGCGGCCGGAATCTCGCCTGGGTGTCCTCGCCGAAGAGGGCGCGGAGGAATTGCTCCAACACCCCCTTGAGGTCGGCGAACGACGTGCGGTCGTCGACCACCAGCCCCTCGACCTGATGGAACATGAAGCTGTGGCTGGGGTCGAGCGCGTCCGGCCGGAACACCTTGCCGGGCACTAGAATGCGCAGCGGTGGCTTGCGGCGCTCCATGACGCGGATTTGAACCGGCGAGGTATGGCTGCGCAGGAGCAACCGGCCCTTCGCGGGCTGCGGCGAGGGCGCCTCGAGGAAGAACGTATCGAAATGCTCCCGCGAGGGGTGGTCGCGCGGGATGTTGAGCCTGTCGAAGTTGTAATATTCGTACTCGGCCTCCGGCCCCTCGATGATCTCGAAGCCGAGCGGCACGAAGCACGCCAGGATGGCATCCATCGTGCGCGTCACGGGGTGGAGCCGACCCTGGGCGAGTGCCGTGCCCGGCAGCGTGACATCGAGCGCGGCTCGGGCGGGTGCGGTCGCCAGCGCGGCCTGCTGCTCAGCCAGCCGCGCCTCGAACGCGGTCTTGAGCTGGTTCGCGCGCTTGCCCACCTCGGCGCGTTGGTCGGCCGGCAGGGCGCCCAGTCCCTTCAGCGCCGCGGCGACCTCGCTCTTGCGGCCCAGAAATTTGATGCGGACCGCCTCCAGCGCCTGCGCGGTCGTCGCCTGCGCGAGGGCCGCTTGGAATGCGGCTTCCAGTCCGCCGAAGGGCCTCGTCGCCGCGTCGCTCATGTCGTGCCCTTCAAGACCCACACCCGGCAGGGGGCGTTGCGCAGCACGTAGTCCACCGTCGTGCCCAGGACCGCGCCAGGGCCCGCGGGCAGCGTGCGCGCGCCCAGAATGATGAGGTCGGCGTGCTGTTCCCTGGCGGTCTCGACGATCGTCTCGCCGGCGAAGCGCGACTGCTTCACCAGCGCTTCGACCGGCACCTCGTACTCCCGCGCGATCGCTTGCGCTTGTTCAGAGATCATATCCGCCGCCGCGAGCTTCTCTGGAAAGAACGTGTCCAGTGGCAGCGAGGGAGGGATTTCAATGACGTACAGGCTCGCCAGCTCGGCGCTGTAGTCCTTGGCCACGCGCGCGGCGAACTGCATCACCTCGGTGCGCTGCGCATTGATGCGCGGCACCAGGACCTTCTTCAACTGCACCTCCTGGTAGCCGGGCAGTTGGAGTTTCTCCACCTGCACGCGCGCGGCCGCCGGCAGCCGCTGGCTGCGGCGGTACCACAGGTACACGCCGACCCCCGCGGCCATCCACAGGAACCCCAGGTTGCGGCCGGCCTCCTTTGTCAGAATCACGTCTACCCATACGGCCGCAGTCCCGAGGAGGCCCAAGATCGCCGTCACCGGGAGCGCCGTGCGGCCGAACCGCAGGTTCCACCCGATGCGGAAGGGCCGCTCCAGATCGGGCTCGCGGATGCGCAGTCCGAGCAGCGAGAGGTGGGCTAGGGCGAAGGAGAGCATGGCGCCGAAGTTATAGAGCTCCGCGATATGCGTCAGGCGGCGCGCGACCGTCACAATGGCCGCCGCGACCAGGGTGAAGGCGATGAGCGAGACATAGGGGGTCTTAAAGCGCGGGTGCAGGCGGTAGAACAGCCGTGGGAGCGTGAAGTGTTCGCTCATGGCGAACGTCAGCCGCGAGGCCCCGATGAGCCCGGCGTTGGCAGCGACAAACAGGATCGCTCCACCGAGCAGCCCAACCCAGGGGACGAGCAGCGTCCCACCCACTGGGAGGGCGGCGGCGATGCCGGCGAGCGGATTCTCCAGGTAGGGGCCGGACAACTCACGTGGATGCATCGCCGTGAGGGCGATGCTGGAGGTGCCGAAGTACAGCACGAAGAGCGTCACCATCGTCGAGAGCATCGCGCGCGGGACCGTGCGGGTGGGACGTCGGGCTTCTCCCGCCAACTGGGCGATCGACTCGATGCCGATGTAGGCCACCATCGCCATCCCCACGCCTTTCCAGAACTCCGGCCACGTCGGTGACCAGTCCGCACCAGCCACCCCGACATGCATGTGTTCCCACAACTGCCGCAGGTGGGCCGCGAACTGCGGCGGGTCGAACAGGTTCATGATGACCACGAGCCCGATCAGAATGATGACCAGCTTCGTGGCCACGCCAAACACCGCCAGCAGCAGCGACACCCGCGTGGACTCCTTGATGCCGATCAAGTTCAACCCGAACAGGAGCGCGAGGATGATCAGGGTGAAGGGCACCGTGCCGATCTCGGTCAGCGGAGCAAGCCAGGACGTGCGCAGGTAGGGGCCGACCGAGTATGCGGAGATCGCAATCGTCACGACATAATCGAGCAGCAGCGCCCACCCGGCGATGAACGAGACCAGGTCGTTGAACGCTCGGCGGGCATAGCTGCACGAACCGCCGGACTCGGGGACGGCCGTGGCCAGCTCGGTGTACGTGAGGACCGTGCACAAGAAGACCACCCCGGCCAGGGCCAGCGCCAGGGGGGCCGCCCCCAGCGCGTAGAGCGTCGTCACGCCGAGGGCGTAGTAGATCGAGGAGCCGACGTCCCCGTACCCGATCGCGAAGAGATGGCGGGCGTTGAGGACGCGATGGAGGCTGCCGCGGTCGACCACCGGCACGCGCGACTCGTCGCGCTCGGAGAAATCGATCGTGCGGGGGCTGACCATGCGTCTCCTCGGGCGATGGGAGCCGGGTGGCGCGCTCGCCGCGCGTCCCGGCCTATTTGGCGGCGACGCTGGCTACCAGTTGGTCGAACGCCACTTGGTCCGTGATGGCGAGCTCCGACAGCTGCTTGCGGTCGAGCCGAATGTCCGCCTTGCGGCAGGCCGCGATGAACTGGCTGTACGTCAGGCCGTGGGCCCGCGCGGCTGCATTGAGCCGCATAATCCACAGACTGCGAAATTCACGCTTCTTCACCTTGCGGTCGCGCGTCCGGTACGCCTTGGCCCGCAGGACCGTCTCCTTCGCCTTGAGGAGATGCCGCCCGCGCGCGCCGCGGTAGCCCTTCGCCTGCCGCAGCAGCTTCTTGCGCCGCTGCCGCGAGGCCACGGCCCACTTCACTTTCGCCATGAGCTGGACTCCTTCTCACCCGGCACGCACCACGGCCGGCGGCGCGCCCTCACGAGAGGAACGGCCGCAGGACACGCGCCTGAGCAGGCGCGAGCGCCCGCTGTCGCCGGAGCTTCCGCATGGTCTTCGCCCGGCGGTGTGCGAGCAGATGCCGCCGGCCCGGACGCCCGGCGACGACCTTGCCGCGCGCCGTGAGCTTGAACCGACTCGTGATGCCCTTGTGCGTTTTCAACTTTGGCATGACTCTCACCCTGCTGGGGCCGCGCCTGGACGCCCGGCCGGGCGCGCCGCTTCGCTCGGCGCGGCCTGCGCTGCCGCTTTCTCCTGCGCTTTCTTCGCGCGCTCCTCGGCTTTCACGATCCGCTTGATCTTGTCGCGGTCCGGCCCGAACACCATCGTCAGAAAGCGGCCTTCCTGCACCGGCGTGCGCTCCACTTTGCTGAAGCCCTTCAGATCCTCGACGAGACGGTCCAACACGCGCCGCCCCAGTTCGGTGTGCGTCATTTCGCGTCCGCGGTAGACCATCGTGACTTTCGCTTGGTCCCCCCGCATGAGGAACCGTTTGAGCATGCCGAGTTTGACCTGGTAGTCGTGGGTTTCGATGCGCGGCTTGAACTTGACTTCCTTGAGTTTGGCGACGTGGTGCTTCTTCTTCGCTTCACGCTCGCGACGGGCTTCATCGTACCGGAACTTGTTGAAATCCATGATGCGGCAGACCGGCGGGTTCGTCGTGGGCGCGACCTCCACGAGGTCCAGGTTCCGTTCCCGCGCCAGCCGCAGCGCGTCAGCCGGCGCCATGATGCCCAGCTGCGCACCGTCATCGCCGATCACCCGGACCTGCGCAATGCGGATGCGCTCGTTCACCCGAAGTTGTCTGACGCTCACGCGCCCTCCTCCCTGTTGAACGGCTCCACCACTTTGGCGGCCGCGTCCTCCCGCACCCGCGCCACGAACTCCGTCAGCGGCACAGCGCCCAGATCCCCCTGCCGCCGGTGCCGCACCGCGACCGCCCGCGCCTGCGCTTCCCGACGGCCGAGGACCGCCATGTACGGGACGTGCTGCAGCTGCGCGTCGCGGATCTTCGCCTGCATCTTCTCATTGCGCGTGTCGATTGACGCGCGCAGTCCGGCTGCGCGCAGCGTCCCAACGACCTCCTGCGCATAGCCGAGGACGTCATCGGCGATCGGAATCACCGTGACCTGCACCGGGGCGAGCCACACCGGCAGCGCCCCTGCGTAGTGTTCGAGCAGCACGCCGAAAAACCGCTCGAGGCTGCCTAAGAGCGCGCGGTGGACCATGATCGTCCGGTGCTCCCGGCCGTCCTCGCCGGCGTACGCCAGATCGAAGCGCTCGGGCAGTGCAAAGTCGCACTGGATCGTCCCGCACTGCCAGCTGCGCCCGATCGCGTCCTTGATCGTCACATCGATCTTCGGCCCATAGAAGGCTCCTTCCCCCTCATGCACCGCAAAGGCCAGCTGCCGGCGCGTCATCGCCTCGCGCAGGGCCTGTTCCGCATGGTCCCACGCGGAGGGCTCGCCGATGAACTGTGCCGGCCGCGTCGAGAGCTCCAGCTCGTAGTCGGTGAAGCCAAAGGTCTTCAAGACGGCAAACTCAAAGTCGAGGACGCGGCCAATCTCGTCGACGAGCTGGTCCTCGCGCAGGAAGAGATGCGCGTCGTCCTGTGTGAAGCCCCGGACCCGCATGAGGCCGTGGAGGACGCCCGATTTTTCGTTGCGGTACACCGTGCCCAACTCGAAGAGTCGCAGCGGCAGCTCGCGGTAACTGCGCGTCTTGCTCCGGTAAATGAGGATGTGCCCCGGGCAGTTCATCGGCTTGATGCCGAATCCCTGCTTCTCCGCCTCAAAGAGGAACATGTAGTCCGCGTAGTAGTCGAGGTGACCGGATTGCTTCCAGATGTCCGTCCGGTAGATGTGCGGCGTGGCCACGAACTCATAGCCGGCTGCGCGGTGCTCGGCGCGCAGGTAGTCCTCGATGAGCGAGCGCACCAGGGCGCCCTTCGGGTGATAGAACACCACGCCGGGGCCGGCGAGATCTTCAAAGCTGAAGAGTTCGAGGTCCTTGCCGAGTTTCCGATGGTCGCGGCGCTTCGCTTCTTCGAGCCGCGTCAGGTACGCCTCAAGCTCCTTGGCCGAGGGAAATGCCGTCCCATAGATGCGCTGCAGCTGCGGGTTGTGTTCATCGCCCCGCCAGTAGGCGCCGGCGAGGCTCAGGAGCTTGAACGCCTTCACGTCCTTGGTCGTCGGCACGTGCGGTCCTTCGCAGAGATCCACGAACTCCCCATCGGTGTAGAGCGACACGTCGTCGGCCGCGATCCCCCCGACCAGGTCCACCTTGAACCGCTCGCCCTTGCCCTGAAAGTACTTGACCGCCTCAGGTTTCTTCATCGTGCTGTGCTCAAACCGGTGCCCCTCGGCGATGATCTTGGTCATCTCGGCCTCGATCCGGCCCAAGTCCTCGTCGGTGAGCTTCACCGGGATGTCCAGGTCATAGTAGAACCCGTCCTCAATGGGCGGCCCGATGCCGAGCTTGGTGTCCGGGTAGAGCCGCCGCACCGCCTGCGCCATGACGTGCGCGGCGCTGTGCCGCAGCGCATACAGCGGATCCGTCTGCTTGCGCTGCCCTTTTTGTCCTGTACGTCCGGTCTGTGTGTGGCCCATTGGTCACTTCGAGAGTGTCCTGTGGCGGCGGATGAGCTGCGCGAGTTGCTCATCAAGCCACCGACGAAATTTCACGTTATGAAATTCGAGTGTCGCGACGCCATACGCCGATGTTTGTCGAGTCGGCTCACTGCGACTGTCCGTATGACGATAAACGCGCACCTGCCTCGCCGGCAACGCCAGCTTACGTGCCCAATAACGCCGAGCCCGCCCCAACGGGAAGGGCTGGTTGACGCGAACGTACACTTTGAGCTTGTCTTCCTCAACTCCACCAATCTGCCTGAGGAATTGAGCAAACAACTGGAGAACCTCTGCGTCAAGGTTGCCGATCTGGACCCTGTCACGCTTCTTGCTCCCTTCGGCCCAATGCAAGGCAAGCGCCGCGGCGGTCAGCTCTTGCTGCGTGCGTGTCAGGCGCGACGTGATCTGGAATGGATCGCCATCGGGGTGAAGCTTCACGTACGTGCTCTCGCTCCAGGACCGCCTGGCGATGCCATAGCGCTTTAGCCAATAGAGTACGGTCGCGTGCGTCGTCCCCAACGTGTGAGCAGTTTCGGCCATCGAGAGGTGACGTCCCTGATAGAGTGCGAGCAAGGTGTCCCGTTCAATCATTCGAAGGAAAACCTGGGCGGTACAGGATTTGAACCTGTGACCTCATGGATGTCGACCATGCGCTCTAACCAGCTGAGCTAACCGCCCGCGCATCCTTCTTCAAGAATGTCCGCCACGAAAACGGTGCCGGGGGTGGGATTCGAACCCACACGCCCCGTGCGGGGCTTGGGATTTTAAGTCCCAATTGTCTGCCAATTCCAGCACCCCGGCGCGCAGTCTGCCCGAAGAAAACGAGGCGCGGATCGGAATCGAACCGATGTATAAGGGTTTTGTCCCTCGACTCGCTCGCGCCGGAGAAGGCGAGGCGGCGATCGGAATCGAACCGATGTATAAGGGTTTTGTCCCTCGACTCGCTCGCGCCGGAGAAGGCGAGGCGGCGATCGGAATCGAAC
>SBAZ01000044.1 GCA_005239935.1 Planctomycetales bacterium
GCAGCCAGCAGCACGGCGCACCACGCGGCCATCGCCCACTTCATGGACCACCCTCTGCCGACCGCAGCGCGTGCTGCTGGGACCTGGCCGACTCCTCCATCACCCGCAGCCGGATCTCCAGTCCTTGGAACTGCTGATCCAGCGCCCGCAGGCGGCCCTCCAGCGCGGCAAACTTCATGGCCAAGTATTCTTCCACAGGAATGGGTGCGGTGATGCCCCCGCGCCGCTCGACCGGCCAGTCAGGTGGGAGGTTGAAGTGCAGTTGGTCGGTCGTCTTGACGACGGTGGCCTGTGCGGCCTCCTGCTGATCCTCCACGCTCCGCGCGACGGCCGCGGGCAGGAGCACCAGCCCGGTGCCGAGGAGCAGGATGCGCCCTCCCACCGTCCGGGCCCGCGTCATCAGCCCGCCTCGCCCGGAGTCCCGGCCGAGTCGCCGCCCTCACCGGAGTCTGTCTTGGTGGAGCTGCTCACGACGCGACAGTAGCCTTGCAGGGTGTCCGGGGACTCCTCCGGCACGGAGAGCCCCGCCTGCAGGATGGTGAAGAGCATCGGCGAGGTTTCCAGCCGGTGGATGAAGTCCACCCACGCTTCGGTCCTCGCCCGGAACCGCACGTCCAGGGTGAAGCGGGTCACCTGCCCCTCCTCCTGGGTGCCGAGCGGCTTGATCTCATCGAGCGTCACGCCGCTTGCGCCGGCAAGGGCTTCGACCTCCTGTAGCAGCGAGGCCATCTGCAGCTCCTGCTCGATCGCCGGCCCAAGGTAGCGGCGGTAGGCCTCCAGCTCGCCCAGAATCTCCTCTCGGCGCACGAGCAGCCGGTCATGGCGCCGCATCTCCGCTTCGAGCTGGGTGATCTCCTCGCGCACCATCCGCGCGTGCCGCGCCCATGGGTTGAGCACGAGCCGGTCCAGCGCCACCAGCATGACCACGGCCGCGCTGGCGGTGGCCAGCAGCCGCTCACGCGGTCGCAGCGTTGACAAATCCGGGAGCCGTATCACCCCACCACCTGCCGGGAGCGGCCCCCGGCCGCTCGGTTGAGCATGCGCTTGTTCAAGAGCCCCACCATGCGTGGATTGTGCTTGAGGACGCGCTCGCGGGCCTTGGCTGCCCTTGGAGTAGGGTACACTTCGAAACCCACGAGCCTCCATGGTCGCTTCCGCCTGGTGGACATTGTTTCTCCATCCGCATGCTCAACCAGGCGGCGCAGCAAGTGATGTGTCCATCCGACATACCATGTCCCGTCCTGTCGGCTCTGCATCAGATACACGAACGCGTGTCCTGGCGATGCTGCGCCGCCTCCGGCAGGTGGTGGGGTCATCCTCCGCTCCCCGCCAGGGCGCAGCGAATCTCGAAGTCGGTCACGCCCTCTTCCTCTCCAGCGCGCTTCGCCACGCGCGCCATGTCGACCTCGGTGAACGCGCCCGAGGTGCGCAGGGCGGCGGCGAACTCATACACCTGCGGCAGCGTAGCCGATGTGCCCTTGAGCACCACGGCTTCATTCCGGTTGAAGGTGAGTGTGTTCCATCGCAGCGCCGGGGAGGAGTGGACGGCGAGGCGCTCCACGATGTCCAGGAGCTGCCCGCGGTGTCGCAGCTGCGCCTTCACGAACTCCAGTTGCCGCAGGGCGCGCTCAACCGCCCCGGTCTCCTCGACCATCACCGCCTGCACCTCGCGCAGCCGCCGGTGGTACGACTCGGCCTTCTGGGCCCGTCCGATGATCAGCAGCGAGACCAAAATGACGAGGGCCAGTCCCTGGCAGCCCAGCAGGACCAACTCGCGGGCGCGCGCCTCGAACGCGTAGCGCAGCCGCGTCGTCTGCGGGGTCAGATCCACCTCCGGCTCAGGCCCGAGCGCCAGGCCGATGAGCCCGGTCATGGAGACCGCCGGCAGCCGCCCTCGCGCCGCCTCAAGGCCCGGCGCGACCCGGAGGCCCTCCCACGGTATGAGCAGCCGTACCGGCAGCTGCAACGCGCGTTCAATGGAGGCCTTCGCCTCACCCAGCGACCCGACGGCGCCGGTCATCACAATCTCCTGGACCCGCGCGCTGCCGGCCTCGCCCTCGAGCGCCTCCAGGGACCGCTGCAGTTCCAACCCTAAGCGCTCTACGGCGTGGGTCGGATCGCTCGCCAACTGCTCCGCGCCCATCGCCAGGCTGCGCTGAAAGCTTGGCTGCCCGCGCTGGACGACCAAGATGGTGGTCGTGCCGCTGTCGATGTCCAGGATGAGCGAGGCCTCGAGGCCTTTGGCCGAGCCGCCGGCCAGCTGGAACCAGTGCAAGAGTCCTTCCAGTTCGCAGCCTACCCGCTCGACGCTCCAGCCGGCGGCCTCAAGCAGGCGGACCGGACGCTGCACCACATCCTGGTGGGCGATGACCAGGAGGACCCGCGAATACCCGCTGGCCTCTCGGGCGATGACCTTGAAATCAGTGAGAATCTCGTCTTTGGCGTACGGCGTGTGCTTCTCGGCCTGCAGATCCACGATGTCCCGGATCTCTCGGGGATCTGTGGAGGGCAGCGAGAATACCCGCGCCGTGCTGAGGTGGGTGGGGTTGGCGACGAGCACCGGGCCCGCCACGGCGCCCTCGGTGACGCACGCGTCCCGGAACGCTGCGTGGATCTCGGCGGACCCGGCGCCCTCCACCGGGCATGCGAAGACGCGCGTGATGCGGCGGGCGGCCCCCAGCCCTTCGGCCTGCAGGACTTTGAGCCACTGCCCGTCCAAGGCGAGCACCGTCCGCGGCAACGGCCGCGCGCTCGGCAACGCCTGGCTCAGGGCTTCGGCCAGCCGCCGCGGCACCAGCGCCGCCTGCACGAGCGCGTCGGACCACCGCCTGCGCGTCATGGTCACTCCTCTGCCCAGGCCAGGATGGTCCCGGCCCGGTCAATCACGCAGTGGACGCGGACCCCATGCGCCGGGTCCTCGCCCCGTGCCTCGATGCTCAGGCGGAAGGTCGACGAGCCCACGCCGATCGCCTGTTCGTCGCTCAGGTGCTGCAGGCGGGCCAGGTCCTCGGCCGGCACCCAGGGTTCCAACTCGGCAGACAGGGACTGGAGTGATGGAATCTGCCGGTCGTCGTCCGTGAGGTCCTCCGAGTCCTCGCCGGCCCGGTAGGCGAGCAGGCCCGCCACGCCCTCATGGCTCAGCCCGAGAGCCCGCAGCGCCTCGCGCGGGGCGGTGTTCAGATTCAGGCGTCCTGACCCGAACACGGTGAGCATCGGGGCCAGGCGGCGCTGGAGGGCCGGGGTCACCCCGTGGACCAGCAGCAGCTCCTCAAGGCTCTCGAACGGACCGTTCTTGCACGGGTAGCCCTCCGGCTGGCTGCGGTAGCGAAAAGCCTCGGCCCCGGAGGGTCGCTGCTCGTCATCCGGGTCGCGCCAGTCCGCCACCGACTCAGCGA
>SBAZ01000011.1 GCA_005239935.1 Planctomycetales bacterium
CGGCTGCCACACGCGGTCCCGCAGGCGCGCGGCCTGCGCCTTGACCGACATCCAGGTCTTCATGCGCTCGCGACGCGCCAGGATGTCGCCCGTCGTCACGATCGTGGAGATGCTGCCGATGACCGGTACGGCCAGCGCAGCCTGTACATCCTCGACGCTGAGGAACGACTGGTCCAGGTACTCGGCCGTGAACGCCGCGCACACGCCGAGGAACAGGCCCCCGCCGAGCGCGCCCCAGAAGATGAGCCAGAGATTCGGGCTCACCGGCCGCAGCGGCAGCCGCGCAGGCTCGATGACCTTGAACTTGATGCCCTCATCGGATTCCCCCAGCCGCTGGGTGATGCGGGCGCGCTCGAGGCGCCGCTTCATCTCGTTGTAGGAGCCGGCGTGGATCTTGTAGTCGCGCCGCAGGCGGGCCAGTTCCTGCTGCTGCCGCGGCCCCAGCGTCAGCGAAATTCCACTCTCAAAGGCTTCCTCGATCTCGGGCGACGTCGCGGTGCCTGGGTCGGACCCATCCGCCGCAGCCGTCACCACCACGGTCGGGGAGGCTGCTGTGACCGACTGGCCTGACTTGAGCGTATTCTCCATGCGCTCGACCCACGCGGCGTAGGCCTGCTGCGCTTCGCGCACCTTCGGATTGTCCGAGAGGGCTGCCCCGATCGGCGCATGCAGCGCCTGCGCCAGATCGCCATAGATTTCGGGCGAGGCGCCCTTGAGCAACGCCTCCGTGATGACGCGCTTGATCTCCTCGTTGCGCCGCGCCTTCAGCTCTTCGATCTGCCGCTTGACCTGGATGACGGTCGGGTGCTCTTCGGTGTTCTCGACGAGCATTTGCGCCAGATAGACCTGCAGGTTGACGATCTGGCCGTTGAGCCGCGTGGCGACCGGCATCTCCATCATGTGCAGCTCCTGGAACTCGCGCAGGGCCTGCTCGGCGTCCTCGAGCTTCTTGCGGTAGACCTCCATCTCACTCTCGATGAACTTGATGGCCGTCTCCGCCTCGGCGACCTGCCCCTCGATGTTGCGCTGGATGTAGATGTTGGTGACGGTGTTGAGGACGCGCTGGGACAGCTCTGGATTCGGGTGGTCGTAGGAGAGGAGGATGAGGCCGCTGCGATTGGCCGCGACCACGATGCGCTTCTGCAGACCCCGCACGAGCCGCTCGAAGGCCACCGGGGTCTTGGTCTGTCGGTCGAGACCCAGCTCATTCGCGAGGCGGCTGAGGCTGGTCCAGCTCAGGAGTTCCTGTTGCACGACCTGCATCCGGCGGTCCACCGGGGTCGCCACGGCCATGCCCTGCATCAGGGGGTTCATGATCTTCGGGTCCTGCACCAGGAGGGTGGTCTGTGCCCGGTAGATCTTCGGCAGCGTGAAGCCGATGGCCATGGCGATGGTGAGCACCACGACGGTGGGCACCACCACGAACCACTGGCGGCGGATGAGCAGGGTGAGATAATCCTGCCAACTGATTTCGACTTCACCCGTGTTCAGCGACATGGCGATGTCCCTTTACAGGTTTGGGCCGGCTCACAGCGCCGCCAGCGCCGCCATGCGCGCCACGCGCGTGACCGGGCTGAAAAAGCCTGAGAGGAAGCTGTTCACCTTGCTCCACACGGTGGACGGCACGACGACGATTTCGCCCGTGAAGAGGTCAATGTCGTCCTCGAGCTGGCCCTTGTAGAGGATCCGCTTCACGTTGATGACGCGGATGTCCGGGTCGTTCAGGTCGGGCTTGATGACGTGGACGCGCGTGAGCGCCGCAATGTCGGTCGGCAGCCCGGCCGCGAGGATGGCCTCGCGCAGCTTGATGGCATCGCCACGCATGATGAACTTGCCGGGGCTGCGCACCTCCCCGATCACGTAGACCACCTTCGAGTTGTACGCCAGGATCATGACGTTCACCGCCGGCACGCGGATGTACTTCTGCAGCAGCTTCTCGAGCACTTGCTGCACTTCGTACTTCGTGAGCCCGGCGATCGGGATGTCCCCCAGGTAGTTGTACTGGATCCTCCCGTCGAAGCCGATGACAAACGCTCCAGAGAATTCGGGCTGATTACGCACGTCAATCTGGATCACGTCATCCCGGCCGAGCGTGTAGAACCCCTCGCCGACGACTCCGGTGAGGTACGGCGCGGGCAGCTGCGCCGATCCGACCGCGCCGCCCGCCGACTGGCGCTGCGTGACGCCCACCTGGACCGCGCCGTACGGGGCCGCGCCTGGAGCCGGCATCGCTGGGGTCGCGGCCGGGGGCGCGGGTGTGGCATCCAGCATGGCGGCTTCGAGGGCGCTGGTGGGAATGGGGTGGTATCCGATGATGTTGCCGCTCGGCACCGCACCCGGCACCGGCTGATAGCCGCCAACGGTCACGGCGCCCATGGCCGCCCCCGAGGGGTAGGTCGGCGTCGCGCTGTAGCCATAGGTCCCGGAGTCGCTGTAGGCGCCCTGACCACCGTCCTCGGCGCGCGCCCCCGCGCCCAGGCACAGCACGATCGCGACGGTCACCGCTGCAGACTGTCGAGTCATCACCCACCCCTTGGTTTGCGTCTGGAAGGCCGAACCAACTCTGGAGGCGCGCGGGATCATCAGTAGAGGGTCTGAACAAAGCCCTTCATCTCCTCCAGGTCCTGAGGAGAGTAGACCCGCCAGCCGCGCCAGTCCCGCTTGGCCTGCCTGATCTTGCCGGACTTCTCCCACCGCATGATGGTCTTGGTCGTGACGCCCAGCTCGCTGGCCACGTCCGTGATGCTCAGCCGGTCTTCCAACATGATCTCCGCTTGCCTCCCTGGCTGGCTAACCAAACTAAGACTGTCTATGACTGTCATAGAAGCAGTCCCCATGCCAATAAGGCCATGCCAGCGAGAGGAATCTTATATCTCATTGATAGACAATGAGATACGTGAATAAAATCAGCACACCAGACTTCTTGCGCTGAATTTATGAACTGGCAGGCATGCTGTGCTGTCTCTGAGGCGCAACGATTGGTGGGAAGTGCGTCAACAGGTTGCCGGATTTAGAGGGAGTACTGCCCTGGGCGCGTAGAGCGGGTCGACTGGCTCGGCAGGCCCTAATTGTTGCGCGGGCTCTCGGCAGGACCTTGACCCGACGGTGCCGTGGAGGACGTGCTGGTGCGTAGGAGGACTCGATCCACCTTGATGCCATCCTCCCGGGGCCAGAGGTGGACGGTGTGCAATCCAGGCACTGTGATGTCAAGCGTGGCTGCTGGGCCGTCTGACGTGCCCTGCTTCCACACCCATCCGGTGCTGTTGAACCCGGTGAGCTTGTCGGCTGAGGCCGGCCCGGTGCTGTCCAGGCCTGCATGGAGCGAGTCGTCATTCCCGCTATCGCCTTGGCCCCGGATCCAGACATGGTACGTCCCCAGGGTGCTGAACTCCACGTTGAAGACGAGTTCCGGACTATCGGTCACGTAGTTCACGGTGAACATCGAGCCGGTATTCGGCAGTGCCTGGAGATAGCCCTCGCCCGCATATCCGCTCTTGGCGGTGCCCGGCGTCCACGTGAACCCGTTCCGGGGCAGGTTCTGATCGGCGTGCTCGGCCTCCATGACGACCTGGCCGGCGCTCTCGAGGAAGGCGGAATAGGCCGGGGCGACCGCCGTGGTGAACGTCCCCGCCACCTCGGCTTCATTCCCGCTCGGATCCGCAGACTCCACGTCGTAATAGTACAGGGTGTCCGGCGTCAAGCCGGTCAGCATCACTTCGTGCGACGTCGAGAAGCCAGGCACGCTGACCTCGCCGAGCTCATAGATTGGTGTGGTCCCGTGGCCGACGACCGACGTGGCCAGCTCGTCAGTGGTCCAGGTGACCATCGCGGTCGTGCCGGTGACCGGCGAGACCGTGACGTCGCTGATCAGCGGCGCGGTCACATCCGGCTCGAAGGAAGCGGACACGCGGGGGCTCTGTCCCGGCCCCTTGCCCGAAGGCGCGGTGGACGAACTGCTGGTCCGTAGCAGGAGCTTGTCCACGCGCAGCCCGTCCTCCCGCAGCCACAGGTGCACGGTGTGGAATCCCGGCGTGGTCACTTCCAGGGTTCCCGGCACGGCATCCATCGTGCCCCGTTTCCAGATCCATTTGGTGTTTTTGAACCCGGTGAGCTTGTCGGCTGAGGCCGGCCCCACGCCGTCGAGCCCGGCGTGGCAGGAGTCCTCGTTGCCGCTGTCAGCCTGCCCGCGGATCCAGACGTAGTAGGTGCCGGGCGTCGTGAACTGCACGTTGAAGACCAACTCCGGACTCGTCCCCTCGTAGCCGACGCTATACAGTGCACCGGCGTTTGGTGTCGCCACGTACGCCGACCGGGAGAAGTCCCGGATGGGCTCCGTGGTCACCGTCCAGTCCTGCCCGTTGCGTGCGACGCGCGCATCATAGTGTTCCGCCTCCATGACCACTTGTCCCCCGGTTTCGAGGAATGCTCGGGTGGGGGGCGGCAGTGTGCCAGGCGGCACCGGCAGGTGGATCATGTGAGCGACCGAAGGCACACCCGCGTCGTTGAGCAGGAACAGCATGTAGTACCCGGGCGGGGCCAGTGTCGGGGTGGCCGGGCTCGTCGCGACCACGGCTCCAGGCCCCACCGTGAAGGGGAGCTCGAGGTACCGGACATTGGGGTTGATGGCGTGGGTGACCGAGCCGATGGGAATCAGCGTGATGCCGGCGATCTCGTCGGCCTCAGGGGTCGTGACCGTGAAGGCGGTCGCGTAGCCCACTTCGGCCGGGGCGTCCGTAATCGTCGGCCGCGGGCCGTGGAAGAGGTACGGCGGCGAATAGATCTGCGCGGTGAGGTAGGGCACGAGTCCGGTGAGCCGCCCGCCGCCTGCAGTGACGATCCGCCCGTCAGGGAGCAGCAAGGCCGTCGAGTGGTACATGCGCGGATCCTGCAGTGCAGCCAGGGTGGTCCACGCTTCCGTGGACGGATCCCATTGCTCCGCAGGCAGGACTTCGGTCCCCTCGGCGAACGACGAGCGTCCGCCGACGGCGAGCACCCGGCCGTCCGGCAGCATGACCAGGTTGTGGTAGATGCGGCCGTAGGCCATGGGGGTGGTGAGCCGCCACGCGGTGAGGCTCTGGCTCGTGTCCAGCACCATGGCTTTTGGCTGCTGGACGGTACTCTCGGCGTGGTTGCGGCCGCCGGTCATCAGCAGCTTGCCGGGACGGAACATGACCGTCGAGGCGTTCGTTTGAGGGTTCGCGCCCAGGTTCTGCCACTGCTCGGCGGCGAGATCGAGGCGGCGCAGGACGCCATCGGCGGGATTGAACACGTACACGCTGCCATCCGAGAGCAGATGCGCGCGGAGATACTGCCCGGTGTGTGCGTCCTTGGTATCGATCTGCGGCAGGACCTGCCAGGTCCCGGCGACCGGGTCGTAGATCTCCGGGGTGTCCGCGAAGTCGTTCGGTGTGATGTCGCCGCTCAAGGTGAGGAGACGGCCATCGGCCAGCGGCAACGTCGTCGGGTACCAGCGGGGGAACCGCATGTCCGGTCCGCGCGTCCAGCTGCCTGTCGCGCCGCTGAACCGGTTCACATCCACGATGCCGACATCAGCGAAGTCCGGCGTCTCATCGTGGCCACCTGGGTGGCCGCCGGTCACCACCAGGTTGCCGTCCGCATCGAAGGCGTGTCCTGCACAGAACAGCCCCGAGTCATTGAACGCGTCAGCAAATGTCCCGGTCGCCGGATCCCAGAGCAGAGCTTCCGCATGACTCTCCCAGGCGTCCCAGATGAGCACCTTGCCGGTCGGCAAGAGGTTCATGTGGACGGCCACGATCGGCCATGGGAGCACCGGCCCCCATTCGCCGATTTGCGCAGGTGAGCCATCGTTGAGAACGGTGAAGGTCACGGGGGCCGACGCGCCCACGTTATTCGCTGCATCCCGCGCCTGCGCCGTGGCCGTGTGCGAGCCGTTGCCGACCAAGGCGCTGTTCCAGGGCAACGTGTAGGGCGCGCTCACATCCTCTGCGCCGAGGGGCGAGCCGTCCAGCAGGAACTGCACGCCGACAACTCCGGTTCCATCGCTGGCGTCTGCGGAGAAGGCAATCCCGCCGAACACGGTCTCGCCGTCGCTAGGGCTGGTGACCGAGACGGTCGGCGCCGTGACGTCGGCAGAGGCCGGTCCCGGCAGGGCCATGGCGCCGAGTGCCAGCAGACTGACCCGGGCACCCAGCAGAATGAGTCTCGCGGCAGGAAACGGTCGAGGCAAGGCATAGTCCCACATACCTCATAACAGAGCAGGTTCTGTGCCAGGCAGGCACAGGCCCACGGACCTATCTTATTCTGTCACAATGCGTTGCGGCGTTGCTCAAAAGTGGACAGCTTCCGCCTGCGCCAGCAGGTCTCGACGTCGACATATCGTCGTACTCCCGCATCAGCGTCGCTCAACAGGACAACAGCGGCTGCCCACGCATCTGGGCAGCCGCTGCTGCAACGACGGACCCGAATTGTCGGAACAGCGCCCTTACTGCGCCTCCACGGCCTGGACCGGCACCGCGATCACGGTGTACTGGCTGTAGGCATCAAGCTTCCACAGCGCGCCGTTCCCTCCCAACTTCACCGTGCCCGCCGGGTACTCGCGACGGTACAGCACGCGGGTCCCATCGCCGGCGATGCTGATCGTCTCGCCGGTCGGCGTCCAGGCCGAGTTTTTGAGCCAGGAGGGCAGCGCGTTGGCGTTCGGATCGAAGGCCACATAGACCGTCGCCGGTTGTGTCAGCGTGAAGGTCACGTAGCCGGAGTCCTTCCGGTACTTGTCCTCGTTCGGCAGCCGGAGGAACTCCTGGCCGGCCAGTGCCGCCGGGAACGAGGCCACCGTGTAGCTGCGGTCCGTGTAGATCTTGGCGCCGACCTCGAGCGTGGCCACGTTCACGCTCCGCCCGCTGGCGACCTTGGCGTCGGTGATGACCGGCCCTGTCGGCGCCGGCTGCGGCAGGATCGTCACGGTCAGGTCATCCGAGACCGTGGCCTCGCCGTCCGTCACGGTCAAGCGCAGCTGATACGTCCCCTCGACCGTGAAGGTCGCGGTCGTCTGGGCCTGCGCAGCATCGCCGAACGTCACCACCCCAGGCCCGCCCATCACGCTCCATTGCGCCGTGAGCCCAGTCCCGGGCAGGCCGTCATCCGTCACAAGCCCGGACAGGGCGATGGTCACCGGCGAGGCCAACTGCGCCGTGGCATCGGCCCCGGCATTCACGACGGGTGCGGCGTTGGTGTTCGCCACCGTAATCGTGAACGTCTCGGCATCGCTCAGCACGCCATCCGAAACCTCGACGGTCACGTCGTACTGGCCCGCCTGCTGATAGGTCGGCGTCCAGCTCAGGAGCGCGTCGCTCAGCACGGCACCCGAGGGCAGCGGCGAGACCGCCTGGTACGTCAGGGCATCCCCGTCCGGGTCCTGCCCGGAGAGGCCCACCGCCAGGACCGAGCCCTCAGCCACGTGCTGGCTGCCGATGGCGTCAAGGGCCGGCGGCTGGTTGGGCGCTGGTGCCGGGCCCGACGCGGGCTTCGCCACGACGCTATAGTGGCTGTCCGCGCCCGCCGCAGGGGACGCCTGGTTGCCGCCCAGGGTCACGCCGCCGGCGGCAAACGCCTTGCAGTAGACCACCCGGCCGTCGAAGCCCTCGCCGGTAGCTGTCCACGATCCGTCGAGCCAGCCCGGCAAGCCGGTGGCGCGGTTGTCGTACAGCACACACACGTCGGCGGCAGACGTCACGGTGAACGTCAGGTGCGCCGCGGCCGTCACGGACTTATCGTCGTTGGCCGTGCGGATGAACGCCTGGCCGGCGTACGCCGCCGGCACCGAGGCGAAGGTGTAGGTCCGGTCGATGAATTTCAGCGCGCCGTTGACCAGCGTGTCGACCACGTACGCCTTGCCCGTGCTGGCTTGGACGTTCGTGATCAGGGCCCCGCCGCTGGGCGGCGGGTCCTCTGGCGGCGGCTGCCCGCCGGCGACCGCCGTGCGGAACGTGCCTGTGGCCGACACGGCCAGGTTCCCAGCCGCGTCCGTGGACCGGACGCGATAGACATAGTCTGTGTCCGCGGTCAGGCCGGCCAGCGCCACCGCATGCGCAGTCGCCAGCGAGGCGTTCAGCGCGGTCTGGCTGGTGAGCACTCCGGGACCGTACTCCACCTGCGCCGAGGCCGGCTCATTCGTCGTCCAGGTGATCGCGGCACCGGTCTCGGTCACGCCGCCGGCCGCCATGTTCGTGATGACCGGGGGTGTCGAGTCGGTGGACTGGCCCGCGGCGCGGACAACGATCGTGTGCGAGCCAGTGCCGGGCACGGTCAGCCGGCCCACCCCGGCGTCGCTCACCGCGACCGCCGCTTCCGCCGCGCCGTCTACCGCGGCCATCCACTGCGTGCCCGGGTTCAGGTCGCACAGGAGGACGTGCGTCCCGGAGGTTTGCGCGCCCCACGTCACGGTGAAGCCCGATTGGAGCAGCCGGTTCGCGGTGAGTTGTGCCGGCAGCGTGCCGTCCACGACTAGAGAGCCTCCCGATGTCTTCGTCGACGGCAGATTCGGTCCCTGGGTCGCGTTGAACAGCACCACGACATCCTGGTGCTGCGCGCGGCGCACCACCACCCCTTGGGCCGCGCCGTTCGTGCTGGTGAGGAGGCTGTTGGTCAGGGCCGCGCCGTTCGAGGCCTGGATCACGTTCAGGAAGACGTCCCAGCGCCGGTCCACCGACGGGCGGATCCGCACCTGGAAGTGCTTCTCCGAAGCGCTGATCGTGCCCTTGAGCCCCATCGAACTCTCGTCATAGACCTGACGGGTCTGGTCCGCCGGCAGCAACGTGCTGACCCGCACGCTCTGCCCGCCACTCGTCTGCCACGTGATGGCGTCAGCGTTCAGGACCGGGCTCACCGGCGTGTGGAGGATCCACTGCTTCAGCGCCGGCGCGCCGGTGATGCGCGACTGGTCCGCGGTCGTGTAGCGGTCGAACTTGGTCAGCGTCTCCGGATCTTCGGCATTGACCCGGTCAAAGACGACGACCGTGTCGTGCTGGCTGTTCGTGCTCGGCAGGTAGAGGACGCTGCGCGTCCACTCGTGGAGGAAGCGCGGGGGCGGGTCGAAGTAGCCCTTGTCGTTCCGGTTGCCGCCGGTGCCGCCCAGGTGGTACGCGTAGAGGCCGTCCGCCGCCAGGTCGTGCGCGAGCGGGCCGCGGGATTCCAGCATGCCGGAGAGCCCCGCGAGCAGCATCGAGTTGTGATGTTCCCCCTCCACGGCGTCGTAGCCGATCACGTGCGTAAGGACGTATTCGCCCTGCCGGTAGAGTTCGAGGTTGTTCAGGTAGCCGACTGAATGGTCCACCTTGGGCCGGGCGGCCATGTGCGAGCCGAAGAGGCTCTGGCCGCTTCCCCAGCCGTCGTGCACCAGGAGGACGCCCATGCCCGGAGCCACATGGCTGCGCCCGATGACGCCGCGGAAATCGGCGCGCGCGGCGTACGGATTGCCGAAGACCATCCACCGCGTCGAGGGCTCTTCGGAGGCCTCGATCTCATCGCGGAAGTCCTGGGCCGCCGGCCCGATCGTCGAGTCGCCTTGCAGGAGTCCGGCCAGCATCGTCATGAGCGCGACGCGCCGGTCACGGTGGAGGCTGCGCGGCTCCTCGATGTCGCCCCACTGGAAGACGCCCTTCAGGTTCGGCGCCACCTCGTGCATCTGGGCGAGGGCGATCTGCGTGCGGAACGCGCCGAGCTCCGGGAATTTCTCGACGCCCAGCGCCGTCTTGACGCCGTCGGCGCCCGAGAGGAGCAGCTGCAGCGTGCCCATGTTGTACTTGGTGCCCTCGAGCCAGACTCCGCCCTCGGCGCGTCGCACATAGTCGGCGACGGCGTTGCGCATGTTGTTGCGGCTCGTGCCGGTCTGGTCCAGCCCGCCGACCTTGCTGTGCGGGATGAAGGTGCCGGCCCGCGGATTGCTGCCCGCACTCGCCAGGTCCCACAGGACGAGGCCGAAGTAGTGCCCCGTGGTTTCATCCGAGTCGCTCAGCCGCGTGCCCCAGGACACGCCCCCCTGGCTCAGGCACAGGTCCGCCCAGTAGTTGAGGCTGTCGATCCATTGCTGCCGCTGGGTGTCGCTCAGGGCGGGATAGAGCCAGTCATACATCCAGGCGTACTCGAGGAAGTGTTCGCGGGTGAAGTTGCGGCTGGAATCCGGGACGCTGGTGCCCTTCAACTTGCCCTTGGCCTCGAGCCAGGCCTTCGCGGCATAGGTGGGGTCACCGGTCACCTGGTAGGCCAGGGTCGCCCACTGCCCGATGTCCGCGTAGCGCGCGCTCGAGGTGCCGGAGAGGTCCGCGTTGGCCTTCACCTGCCGCCACCACGGGTGGTTCTCCTGGCGCATCTGGTTCCAGATGGCCTGCCGCTCCGGAGTCCAGAAGATCTTGGGCGTGTGGCCGGTCGGTGAGGAGTCCGCGAAAACCGGAAGATGCGCCCCTAGGGTGAGGACACAGCCGACCACAATCGCCCGAGCCCGCCGTCTGACCGTCTGCCACCCCCTGCACTGCGTTCGCCCCACCGGTCGTGCCC
>SBAZ01000130.1 GCA_005239935.1 Planctomycetales bacterium
GATCCCACCACCTGCCGGCCGACCGGCCGCTTCAGCAGCCGTCCACTCACCGCGGCCGGGCGCGGCCCGCGTCCCAAGCGTCCGCCACTCAGCCGCGGGCCACTGCGCCTGTGGCGCAGTCCAGCAGGTGGTGGGATGACCCGCGTCTTCACGCTCCAATCGGGCCGCAAGGACCTCCCGCCCAACTTCGCGGCGGACCTGAACGAAGCCCAGCGCGCCGCGGTCACCTGCGGGCCGGGACCGAAACTGGTGATCGCCGGCGCCGGCTCGGGCAAGACCCGCACGATCACCTACCGCGTCGCGTATCTCATCGCGAGCGGCGTGGCGCCCTCGCGCATCCTGCTGGCGACCTTCACCAACAAGGCCGCCCGCGAGATGCTCAGCCGCGTCGTCTCGCTCATCGGCGAGCAGGCCGCGCAGGTGTGGGGCGGAACATTCCACGCGCTGGGCAACCGCATCCTCCGGCGGCACGCGCCGGTCGTGGGGCTGCAGGCGAACTACAGCATTCTCGATGACGAGGACCAGCGGGACCTGTTGAAGGTCTGCGTCACCGAGGCGAAGATTGACACGAAGGCCCAGCGGTTCCCGGCGCCGGCGGTCGTGCAGGACCTGCTGAGTTTCGCCTTCAACACGCAGCGCCCGCTCCCGGAGGTGTTGGAGCAGCGCGCGCCCCATTTCAGCCAGTGGACCGCCGAGTTGGACCGGGTCGGGGAGCGGTACGAGGCGAAGAAGCGGGCGGCCAACGCCCTAGATTACGATGACCTCCTGAAATTCTGGTGGCGCCTGCTTGAGGACCATCCGGCCACGGCGAAGCGCTTGGGCACGCAATTCCAGCATCTCCTGGTGGATGAGTACCAGGATACCAACCTGGTGCAGGCTCGCATCGTCGAGCGGCTGGCGGAACACAACGGCCGCACCCTCATGGTCGTGGGTGACGATGCCCAGAGCATTTATCAGTTCAGGGGGGCGTACTACGACAACATCCTGAAGTTCCCCGAGCGCAATCCCGGCACCGAGATCTTCAAGTTGGAAACGAACTACCGCTCCACCCCGGAGATCCTGGAGTTCACGAACGCGAGCATCGCCCACAACGCGCGCCAGCACCGCAAGACGCTCCTCGCCCACCGAGGACGGGGCAGCCTGCCGGTCGTGGTGCCGGTCAACGACGTGTACCAAGAGGCGGCCTTCGTGGCGCATCGGATCCTCGACCTGCGCGACGAGGGCGTGCCCCTCGAGGAGATGGCGGTGCTCTACCGCGCGCACGCGCACTCGAGCATCCTCCAAGCCGAACTGATCAAGCGCAATATCCCCTATGAAGTGCGCTCGGGCGTGCGCTTCTTCGAGCAGGCGCACATCAAGGACGTCGTCGCCTACCTCAAAGTGCTCGACAATCCGTTCGATGAGATCGCCTGGCGGCGCTTGTGGCTCATGATGCCGCGGGTCGGGAACGCCACCGCCGCCCGGCTCTGGGACACGCTGCGCAGCAGCGCCAATCCGCTGGCCGCGGCGACCGGTGACGCGTTGCGCAAGACCCTGCCCGCCGCGGCCCAGCCGCACGTCAAGCGGTTCCAGGATGATCTGCGCAGTCTGCGGGAAGCCCTGCCGGACGCCGCGCCCTCCGCGCTGGTCGACGCGGTCCTTGAGACCGGCTATCCGGATTACGTCCGAGCGACCTATGAGTCGGCTGCGTCCCGCCTGGAGGACCTCGAGCAGCTCGCAGTGTTCGCGCGCTCCTACCGGACGCTGCGAAGCTTCCTGTCGGAATTGGTGCTGCTCGGCGAGCTCTACGGCCAGGACGTCCAGGCCGGCTCGCCAGACCACGAGCGGCTGGTCCTCAGCTCCGTGCACCAAGCCAAGGGGCTTGAGTGGCGCACGGTCTTCGTGCTGCGGATGACGGAGGGCGACTTTCCGTCGGACGTCGCCCTGCGCGAGGAGGACGGGGAAGAGGAGGAGCGCCGCATTTTCTACGTCGCGACGACCCGCGCGAAGGATGAGCTCTACATCACGCATCCGCTCCTCGACCTGAGCCCGCGCGGCAGCAGCCAGATTCTGCTCCAGCCCTCGCGCTTCCTGCAGGAGATCCGGTTCACGCTCTACGAGCAAGGGCAGATTGAGGAGATGCCCTCCGTGTCACGGTTTGAGGAGTAGACGTCGGGGTCAGGCTCCCTTTGGGACCCAGACCCCTTCAAGGCCAACGACCGGAGCCCGGGGACAGGCCCCCTACGGGGCCCAGTCCCCTTCAAGGTCAAGTACCTGAGAATGGACGAACGACGGCAGTTCGTGCGCATCGACACCCGCCTCGAGGTGCAGTACACGCTCCTCCCGAGCGGGAGGGCGAAGGCGAGCGTGACCAAGAACGTCAGCGCCGGGGGCATTTGTCTCTTCGCGGAGCAGCGCCTGCCGATCGGGCAGGTGCTGCAAGTCTCCCTGAAGCTGCTCGGCCGGGAGCAGCCGGTCAATTTCACCGGGGAAGTGCGCTGGTGCGAGGAGTACGAGACCATCGGCAAGACCACGCGCCAGCGCTCGATCGAAGCCGGCGTCCAGTTCGTCGAGATCGCGCCGCAAGACCGCGACGCGATCATGCAGCACGTCATCCTGAGCGTCCAACCGCCTCGCACGCCGGCGCACTAAGCGCCGGGTCGGTCCCCCCTCCGTTCCATCCCTCCTGACCGCTTCGGCGGTGGGTGTCCAGCGCCTAACCCGTGGTGGTCATGCCCACACAGCGTTCGTATGCCTCGCGCGAACCTCGCGCCCCGCTCGTGCCAGTCGCCCTGGCCGTCCTCCTGGGGGTCGTAGCCGGGGCGGGGATCGCGCCGCCCATCGTGGGACTCTTCGCGGGTCTGGCTGTCACGGCGGTGCAGCTGCGGCGCGCGCCGCGTGCTGGGGCCGTGTTGGTCCTGTGGTTCGTGCTCGGCGCGGCACGCGTGTGGGTCTGGGAGCGCCACCCGGCGATGACGCTGGCCACCCGACTGCCCAGCGCTCCCGCTGCGGTGCGCGCGCAGGCCGTGGTGCGCGGTGACCCCGGCGTGGTCGAGGAGGGGCATGGTGGCTTCGTGACCACGGTGCTGGACGTGCGGTACGTGGATGCCGGCGGCGGGTGGGCGCGACAGCCCGGGCGGCTGCGACTCGAGTGCGGCACCGCCTGCCTCGTCCTGCGAGACGGCGATGTGACGCTCCTGGACGGGGTGTGGTCGCGCACACCGGCTCCCGGCAACCCGGGTGAATACGACCGCGCCCGCGCGTGGCGCCGCGACCGCATCGCCGGGCTCCTGCGTGTGCGGCCGTACGATGCCGTCGTGGTCCTCGGTCGAGAAGCCAGCGTCTGGCGGTGCGGATGGCTCCGGACCCTGCGTCGCCGGTGGGTCGCCCTCACCGACCGGCTCGGCAAAGGGGACGAGCGCCTCCTCTGGCGCTCGCTGCTCCTCGGCGAGCGCGTGCGGGCCTCCGAGCCCGTCCAGCGCGCGTTCCGGGAGACCGGCACGATGCACCTGCTGGTCATCAGCGGGTTCCACATCGGGCTCATGGTACTCGTGCTGGAAGGGCTGCTGCGCGTCCTCAGCGTCCCGCGGCGGCTGCGCCATCTGCTCGCCGCGGGCGGGGCGACCGTGTACTGCGGGCTCGTGGGGGCGAATCCCCCGGCGGTGCGCGCGACCGTCATGGCCTGGGCCGCACTCGGCGCCCTTGCGCTCGACCGGCCGGTGGCCTGGCTGCAGGTGACGGCTGCCGCGGTGCTGGCGATGCTCTGGATCCACCCGCTGCAGCTCTTCGATCCCTCCTTCCAACTCTCCGTCGGCGCCGTCCTCAGCCTCATCCTCCTCGCCGGTCCATGGACGCGCGCGCTCTTCTCGCGCGTGCGCAGGTGGCCGGCCTCGTGGGCCTGGCGGTTCCTCGTGGGAGGCCTGACGGCCACAGCGGCAGTGTGGGTGGGGCTGTGGCCGGTCCTCGCGTGGTATTTCTTCATCGTGACGCCGGCCGCGTTACTGGCCAACCTCCTCCTCGTGCCGCTCGTCAGTCTGCTCGTCGTGCTGGGGACCACGGTCCTGGCGGTCGGGAGTGTGGCGGAGCCGGTCGTCTCCGCGGCGGCGCCGTGCCTCAACTGGCTGCTCCAGGGGACGCTGGCCGTCGTGTCCTGGTGCCATCGGCTGGGACCGAGTGCGTGGGTCGTGGGCCGGCCGTCCGCCGGGACCGTCGTCGGGTACTACGGGCTGTTGGCGCTGACGGCGGCCGGGCGAGGCCGCGGCTGGTCGTGGCGGCGCCTCGGACTCGTGTGGCTGGCCGCCATCGCGGTGACGCTCGGCGGAGCCGCCGGTGCCCAGGTGGCGGCGTCTCGATGGTTGGAGCTCACCGTGCTGGATGTCGGGCATGGAGACAGCCTCTTCATCCGGACGCCACGGGGCCGGACGCTACTGGTGGATGCCGGCACGGCAGACGCGGCCCGATGGCGCGTGGTGCCGTACCTGCGCCGGCGCGGGATCCGTCGGGTCGATGCGCTCATCGTGACGCATGCCGACGAGGACCATGCCGGCGGGGTCCTGGCGGTGCTGGACGCCATGCCGGTCGGCCGGTTCTTGACGAACGGGGCGTCGGATGCGACGATGACGCTGCGCCGCGCTGGTGCTCTGGCGGACGCCCGCCGGGTGCCGCGCGGCGTGTTACAGGAAGGGAAGACGGTCGGAGCAATGGATGTGCGGGTGGAGGTCTGGCACCCGCCAGCCGGATTCGTGCCTCGTGCCGCCCCAGCCGAGAACGACAACTCGATCGTCCTGCGGGTGACTCATGGAGCCATCAGCATGCTGCTGACGGGTGACTTGGAAGAAGTCGGGGTACGGTGGTGGCTCGCGCATCATCCGGTACCGCCGGTTACCGTCTTGAAAGTCCCGCACCATGGCAGCGCGCTCGGTGAGGCAGGGAGCCGGTGGCTGAAGGCACTGCGGCCGCAGGTCGCCGTCATCAGTGTGGGCCGCCTGCACCGGCTGCCGCATGCCTCGATGCTGCGCGCGCTGGAGCAGGCCGGGGCACGGGTCTTGCTGACGCGCGACCACGGGGCGGTGCGGATTCGCACCGACGGGACGCGGCTGCGGGTGGACACGGTGCAATGAGCGTGGTGCGAGTGGCCTTCGGGGTCGGGTGGTTCGTGGCGGCGATGCTGGCGGGCTGGGCGTTGCGGCGGTGCGGCTGGCTCACGGAGGCCCGCGTCTCGGCCCTGATGCGGCTTGTCTTCGTCGTCCTCGCGCCGCTCGTCCTGTGCTTCACGCTCTGGAGCGTGGAATTCGGCGTGCGCCGGCTGTGGATCCTGCCGCTCTTGGGCGCGACGATCGCAGCGTCCACGCTGCTGCCGGCCTGGACGTACGCGCGCTGGGGGCGGCTCAGCCGCCCGCAGACCGGCAGTTTCCTCACGTGTGCCTTCTTCTCCAACCTCGGCTACATGGGTGCGTTCACCGCGTTCGCGCTCTACGGGGAGCAGGCCTATGCGCTGTGCGTCTTGTTTTTCCTCTTCTTCAGCCCGGCCTTCTACACGCTCGGCACGGGCATCGCGGGACGGTACGGTCACCGCGCCTCCGCCGGAGTCCCGGGGCAGTTCATGGAAGGCATCCGGCTCTTCCCGTTCGCAGGGATGGTGGTCGGGTTCCTGCTCAACCTTGCCGACGTCCCGCGCCCGGCCCTCCTGGGGACGATCAACCATGTCCTCATCCCGGTGGACACCGCGATCTACTTGGTCGCCATCGGCTCGCAGCTGACCTTTGAGCCGCCGACCCGGTTCTGGCGGCCCTCGGCCGCGATGGCCGCCATCAAATTCCTGTATGCGCCGCTGGTGGCGTGGGGGTTGGTCACCCTGGCCGGCCTGGAGGGCCTGCCGCGCTTCGTGGTGCTCCTCGAGGCCTCGACACCCGTGGCGGTCTCTCCGCTCATCTTCCCGCTCCTCTTCGGCCTGGACCGGCGGCTCTCCAATGCCCTCTGGCTCTCGACCACGCTGGTCGCCATCCCCTGGCTGTTGCTGGTGATTCCGCTCCTGCAGAGGCTCTGAACTCAACGTGTCCCGGGGACGTTTCCCGCCGGCCCCTCGTGCGCCTGAAGACGGCGGAAATGTCCCCGGCGCCAGAACGGGAAGTGTCCCCATGAGAAACGTCCCCGCTTTCCCCGGGACGTTTCCTGCGCCCGCCCGTCGCCCGCCGTCGGGCGCGGAAATGTCCCGGGCGTCCACGACTTTACCTCGGCGACCAAGTATGCTACCGTGTCTCCGTCGATGACTCCCCTCCGGATACTCCTCGTCCTGATCCTGTGCTCCGCTGGCCTGGCGGCGGCACCATCCGCCTCGGCCGAATGGATCTGGTCGCCCCAGACCGGCTGGATCGGCCCGACCGGGGCGGTGAAGGACACGCCCGAAGAGCAATTCGCAGTCGCGATGGAGTTCTTCAACAAGGCAGACTACAAGCGCGCCCGCATCGAGTTCCGGAAGCTCCTACGCGCCTACAAGGCCTCGCCGGAAGCGGCCGAGGCGCAGTATTTCCTGGGGCGTGTGGAAGAGGAAGACCGAGACTACTACAAAGCGTTCCTCGAGTATCGCAAGACCCTGCAGGTCTACCCCTCGACCAAGCGCTTCGAGGAGATCCTGGAGCGTGAGTATCGGATCGGGAATCTCTTCCTGGAAGGCCATAAGCGGAAGGTCTTCGGCATGGCTGCGCTCCTCCCGGCCCGCGACAAGGCCGTGGAGATCTTCGAGGCGATTGCGACCGACGGGCCCTTCAGCGACTACGGGCAGCTGGCGCAGTACAAGCTGGGGCTCGCCCACCTGACGCTGCAGACCTATGAACAGGCGGTGAACGCCTTCGAGGAAGTCGTCAGCCGTTACCCGGAGTCGCCGCTTGTGGATGATGCGCGCTACCAGATTGCCGTTGCGAGCCTCAAGGGGACGTTCCGGCCGGCGTACGACCAGTCGCCGACGAACCGGGCCATCCAGGAGCTGCAGGCGTTCACCCGCGGCTATCCGACGAGCGACCTGGTCGAAGAAGCCACCACGCGCATCGGCGAGTTGCACGAGCAGCGGGCCGAGCACGATTTCCTCGTCGCGCAGTACTATGAGGACCGACGGCTGCCGGCCGCGGCCCTGATCTACTACCGCACGATCGTGGACCGCGATCCGCAGACCTCCTGGGCCGTGCGCGCCGCCGGCCGCATTGACGCGCTCGAAGCGCGCCACGCCCCACCGACCCCTGTCCCATGACCGTCCGCGCGCCGGGTCCTGCCGCGCCATGGGGCATGCTCTGCGCGCTGTCGGCGCTGTGTGCGCTGCCGGCGTCCGGCTGCGGCTACACCACCCGGCCCGGCATCGCCCCGCACCTGCGGACGGTCTACGTCAAACCGTTCACGAACAAGATCGACATCGCCGCCCTGGCCACCGGAGACCACCGCTTCCCGATCTACCGGCACGCGATGGAAGTGGATCTGACCAAGGCGGTGCTCGACCGCTATCAGCTCACCGGCCTCTTGCGGCCCGCGCGCGCCGAGACCGCGGACGCGCGGCTGGAGGGCGACCTGTTGGCGTTCCGGCGCGACGCGTTGCGCTATGACGCCTCGCAGCAGGTCGAGGAGTGGCGGCTGACGCTGGTGGTGGACCTCAAGTTCTACGACCAGACGAAGAACGAGCTCCTCTGGGTCGAGCCGGGGTTCACCGGCGACACGACCTACTTCGCGACCGGCAGCCAGGCGGAGAGCGAATCCGCCGGGATCGACCGCGCGATCACCGACCTCGCCCGCCGCATCGTCGAGCGATCGGTCGAAGACTGGTAACCCGGCCCACCCGGACGCACGCCATGACTGCCGACGCCGCGCCCCGCGGCCTCATGCTCTTCACCGGCCCGGATCGCGCCCGCAAGCTCCAGCGCCTCGACGCGCTGGTGCGCGCCTGGCGCGTGGACGTGCTGGACCGCCATCAGGTGGACGGGCCGGCGGCGGACGCCGACCTGCTGCGCCTGTGCCGCCAGCAGCCTGCCGCCAGCCCGGTGCGGTTCATCGTCGTGGACCGTGCGGACCGCCTGCCGAAGGACGTGGCTGACGCACTCCTCGCGCATGCCCCGGCCCTGACAGCCTGTGCCTGTGTCGTGCTGCTCGTGGACGGCGACCTCCCCGCGCGCTCGCCCTTGGCAGGTGCCGCGCGGCGGCCGGTCCAGATTGAAGCGTTTCCCGCCCGGGAGATCCCGGCGGCCAAGCCCTTCGCCCTGCTCGATGCGCTCGGCGCCGGACACGTCGGCGCGGCGCTGGAGGTTGTGCGCGATCAATTCTCGGGCGGGCGCGAGGCGGTCGAATTGTTCGGGCTGGTGAGCTGGCAGGTGCAGCGGTGGGTGGCGGCGCGGCGGCTGCTCGATGCCGGGACGCCACCTGACCGGCTGGGCCGGACGCTGGGGCTGGGAGCGTGGCAGACTCAGCGCCTGTGTCAGGAAGTCCGGATGCGCCCGCTCGCCGCGCTGCAGCGGCTGCTGGAGCGGTGCTGGGAGTTGGAACGCGACGCCAAGACCGGACGGCTGCCGCCGGAGGCGGCGCTCGAGACGTTGGTGCTCGAGATCGGGCTGGGGAGTGCGGGTGCCGCGCTTAGCGCAGCTGCCGGCTCAAGCGGGACTTGACGCGGGCGGCGGTGTTGCGGTGGATGAGGCCGCGGGCGGCGGCGCGGTCGAATTTCTTCGCAATGGCCGGCGCGAGCGCCCTGGCCTGGTCGAGCTGCTTGGCCGCAATGAGGGCGGCCACGCGCTTGCGCAGCGTGCGCAGCTCGGAGCGCGCACCCTGGTTGCGGACCTGCCGCTTGCGATCCTTACGGATCGAGCGCAACGCGGCGTACTTGATGGGCATGCAATGACTCCTACTGACGACGGGGACAGGCCCGCTGCGCGGCCCAGTCCCCTTCAAGGTCACGAGCCTCAGCCCGGGGACAGGCCCGCTGCGCGGCCCAGTCCCCTTCAAGGTCACGAGCCTCAGCCCGGGGACAGGCCCGCTGCGCGGCCCAGTCCCCTTCAAGGTCGTGCTGACTGAGGGCCGACTGTAACATGGCCGCCCGACGCTGTCAATGACTTCGTCCCATGCCGCCACCTGACCGCGCCGCCGTCCGCGCGCGCATCGCGCGCTCGGCCGGGACCCTCGCGGCGGCGACGGCCTGCAGCCGGATCCTGGGCTTGGTGCGCGATCTGCTCCTCGCGCGCGCCTTCGGCACCCTCGCGGCCGCCCAGGCCTTCGTGGTCGCCTTTCGGCTCCCCAACCTGTTCCGGGATCTCGTCGCCGAAGGCGCCGTGACCAGTGCCTTCGTGCCGGTCCTGAGCTGGCACCGGACGAAGCGCCCGCCGGAGGAACTCTGGGGACTCAGCCAGGCCCTGGCCACCCGCTTGACGGTCGTCCTGACCGCGGTCGCGC
>SBAZ01000013.1 GCA_005239935.1 Planctomycetales bacterium
GCAGGATCGGCTCGCAGAGGCCCTTGTACTTGTTGTAGTCGGTAATCGGCACCAGCGGGTGGTCCTCGGTGACCTCCGCCGCGTCGCTGATCCCGTAGACGCTGCACGTGGACGCGTAAATGAACCGGCGGACCCCGGCGGCCTTGCTCAGTCGCACGAGCGGCTCGAACGCGTCGAAATTGATGGACCGGCTCAGCGCCGGGTTCAGCTCGAAGCTAGGATCGTTCGAGATACAGGCGAGGTGGATGACCACGTCTACGCCCCTGAGTACCCGGCGCAGCAACGCCCGGTCGCGGATGTCCCCCACCACCTGCTCGAGGCCGGGATCGTCCTTGACCCCCTCCAGCGCGTGGTCGCCGAAGAGATACAGGTCGAGGACCCGCACCCGGTGCCCCTGCCGCAGCAGCTTGGGCACCATGGCGCTGCCGACGTAGCCGGCCCCGCCGGTGACGAGGATCGTCATTTCAGCAGCGCGGTCACATGCCGCTCGATGGCGTCCTTGTGAAGGATGACGCGGTTGCCCAGATCGGCCACCGCCTGGGCGCCCGCGATGTTGGCCAGGAACGCCACAATGTCCCAGGGCGTCTGCCGGGCGACGAGCAGCGAAGTGATCGCCAGTACCGCGTCCCCCGCGCCCACGCGGTCCGAGACGCGCGTTGCCAGCGCCGGCCCGGGCGTGAAGCCTTCGCCGACTCCGTAATGCAGCGTCCCGTCCTTGCCGCGGGTCACCGTGAACCGCGGGCAGTCGATCCGCTTGGCCACCTCCAGGAGCAGGTCCCGCTGGACCGCGTGTCGCATTCGCGTCTCCAGCGCGATCTCGTACGCGTTGAGGCACACATAGTCGGCCCGGGAATACTTCGAGATCGTGTTGAGCCCGCGGTTGCCGGCGTTGGCCTGCGTGTTCACGGCTAGGAACCGCGCGCGCCGACACAGGTGCGCGATCGCAGCCGGCGTCAGCATGCCATGCCCGTAGTCCGCGACGATGACCGGCGCCTGCCGGCCCATGACTTCGCCCAGCGTGCGGCGCAGCGCCTGCTCGTCGGTCGCGCTCGGCGGCTCGTCGTTCATGTAGTACAGCTCAAACATGCGCGCCCCAGTATGGGTATCGACGAAACGGCGCTTCACGATCGTGGGGATCCCCCGTCGGCGCACAAGCCATGGGCTGACGCGCGGCGAGAGCGCCTGGCGGATGAACGGCTCCCGGCTGTCCGCCTCGCCCAGCACCGTGACCAGGTCCACCTGCGCGCAGAACCCGGCCAAGTGGTTTGCGACCGCGAGGCTGCCGCCGGCGTGCGCTTCCGTGCTGCGGAACTGGAACGCCAGGACCGGATCTTTGGTAGACTTGCCGAGCCCGTCGCAAAAGACGTACTCGTCGATGATGCTTTCGCCCACCACCAGCGGCCGAGCCGCCGAGGCGGCCTCGAGCGCGTCGAGGACCTGGTCGGCCGAATAACGCTTCCTGAAGGCCCGGAGCCATCGCTCGGCCTCAGGCGGGAGAAGACTGAAGTGATCGTTCAACAACCGCGAGGAGCTGAAGGTGATATCGTCGGTAAACGCGATGCGACCCCCGTGCTGTTCCACCGCCTGGCGCTCAGCCTGAAGCGCCTGCAGGACCTCGCCCGTGACGCTGCGGTACTCGCCGCCCTTGCAATAGACGTCCGGCTTCAGCATCCCGATGGCCTCGACGGCCGACGGCCACCGGTTGATCGCCACATAGCTGACGGCGGTGAGCGCCGCGATGGCTTCGGCGCGCAGCCGCTGAGGGAACACCGGACGGTGCGAGCCTTTGTTCACGAAGTGGTCCGGCGTGACGGTCACGATGAGCAAGTCTCCGTGCCTCCGCGCGACCTCGAAGTGACGGATATGCCCAATGTGCAGCAGATCGAAGACCCCGTGGCAGTGCACGACCCGTTTGCCCTGGCGCCGTGCCCTGGCCAGCATCTCGGCCAGCTCCTCGAGGGTCAAGATCTTGTTCACCGTACCTTGCGGGCGCGACGGCGGCGTGGCTATGTCAGGCATGCGAACCACTCCTTCGTCGCTTCCGCGATCGTCTCAGGCGTCCAGACCGGCGCCCCGTCCCAGTGGTGGATTGCCTCGAGCATGATCCGCACGCCGCGTTCGAAGGGCGTCCGCGGCTCCCAGCCCAACGCCTGCCGGATCTTCCCGATCGCCGCCCAGGTACAGTCCGGCTCCCCCGGCCGCTTGGGCAGGTGCACGACCGAGCCGCCGAGCAGCTCCACGAGCCGGTTGATGCTCTGCGGCGCGCCGCTCCCCACGTTCAGCGCCTCGCCGTGGAGTGTCGACCGTGCGGCGCCAAGCACGGCCTCGGCCACATCGCTGACGAACACGAAATCCCGTGTTTGGGCGCCACTCCCGACCACCGTCATGGGCTTGCCGGCCAGCTTCTGGGCCAGGAAGACTCCGAACACGGCACCGTACGCCCCGGACGTGCGGGAGCGCGGACCGTACACATTGAACAACCGCAATGAGACGGCGGGCAGCCGGTAGACCTGGCCCCAGTGGAACAGCACTTGCTCCGCCAGGTATTTCGCGGCCGCGTACGGATACTGCGGGCGGATGGCCGCAGTTTCAGGCGTCGGATACACGTCCGGGATGCCGTAGCACGATGATGAGGCGGCGTACACGAACCGCGCGGCACCGGCCTGCCGCGCGGTCTCGAGCATCACGGTCGTCCCGGTGACGTTGGCGTGGAAGTAGTCCAGCGGCCGCTGGATTGACGGCACGATATCGGCCAGCGCTGCAAGGTGGATGATCCAGTCATCCCGGCCCACGAGCCGGCTCATCGCCTCCGCGTCCGTGACGTCCGCCACTTCCACTGCCAACCGCGGGTCGCGGCGCACGTGTGTGAGGTTCTCCAGCCGACCGGTCGAGCAGTTGTCCACGACCAGCACGTGGTGGCCTTCACCCAGGAAGCGCTCCACGACATGGCTGCCGATGAACCCGGCCCCACCGGTGATCACGACCCGGGCCGCCACGCTCATCCCACCTGGGCCTCCAGGCACACGCCCTCTTCCACGCGCCATTCGTGGTCGAACAGCACATCGCCCTGGGTCCGACGGGGCAACGACCCAGACGGGTAATACGCGCCGGGCGTCACTTCGAGCACGACCGCGTCATACACCGCATCCGAGAATCCGGATTCGGTGTTGCAGCCAAGGCTCAATCGATACAGTCCAGGGACCAGTGGCAGTCGCGGAATGCGGCAGACCGCCACGCCGGCCCGCGTCAGTGGCACCGGCTCGGTGAGCGCGTCGTGGCTGCGGCAGGTCCCCAGGCGATTGTTGTACAGGTTCGAGATCGTCACCATGAACGTGGCGTCCTGCACGCGCGCCGCGCCGGCCAGGTCATACTCCAGTTCGATGGTCAGCGGGTCGCCCGAGGCCAGCGTCCAGGTCTTACCACCGGTACGGTCGGTGACCGCCACGCTGGTCAGCCGCACGACGCCGCCCAGCGACCTCTTACGGCCCGGATGGTCCGCCAGCGGCAGCGCCCCGCGGCCCTGCCGCCGCTGCTCCTCGGAGACATCCGCCAGGTACCGGTCAATGCAGGCCTGAGTCGGGCCCACATACCGGACGCGCCCGCCGTCGAGCAGCACGCTGCGTGGGCAGAGCTTGCTCACCGCCTCCATGTTGTGGCTGACGAAGAGAATCGTCCGCCCATTCCCAGAGAGGTCGGACATCGTGTTGAGGCACTTCAGCTGAAACGCCGCATCGCCCACCGCCAGAACCTCATCCACGAACAGGACCTCCGTGAGCAGGTGCGCCGCGACGGCGAAGCCGAGCCGCATGAACATGCCGCTTGAGTAGTGCTTGACCGGCGTGTCCATGAACGGCTCCACGCCCGCGAAGGCCACGATCTCGCCATAGCGCCGCGCAATCTCGGCCCGGCGCATGCCCAGCACCGCGCCGTTGAGGTAGACGTTCTCGCGCCCGGTCAGCTCGGGATGGAATCCGGTGCCCACCTCCAGCAGCGAGCCGACCCGCCCGCGAATGCGCGCCCATCCCTCAGTCGGCTCAGTGATGCGCGAGAGGACCTTCAGGAGGGTGGTCTTACCAGAACCGTTGCGGCCGATCACCCCCACCGCCTCGCCGCGACTGATTTCTAGCGCCACGTCCTTCAGCGCCCAGAGCCAGGCCCCGGGTGCGACGCCCTGTGGTGCGCTCCGCCGGTGTCCGGCAGCGAGCGCGTCGCGCAGCGTCCGGTACGCGGCGCCGCCGCCGAGCCGGTAGCGCTTACCCAGCCCCTCGGCACGGATGACCGGATCGTGCAGGCGGCTGCTCATGACGTCACGCCGGGCGGCACAGCAGGTTGACGTGCCAGTGTTCATCCTCGCAGTGCGCTTCGACCTCGCCCATGGAGGCCCCCAGCGCCTCGACCACGAAGGCCTGCCGCAGCCGCCGCAGAAACCCCGCCGGGTCGGCGCCGGCCCGGCGCAGGCAAAAGGGATGGAACTCCAAGACAATGACCGCGTCGCGCTGTGCCGCCAGCGTGTCGGCCGCCCCGGCCAGCGCCTGCGGCTCCGCGCCCTCGATGTCGAGCTTCACGATCAGGCCGCCCGCCGCGCCGCCGTGCGCCGCGAGGAACTCGTCCACCGTCGTGGCGCCGACGGTCAACTGTTCCGACACCGCGACCGCGTGCGAGGGCCGGCTCATGTCATGCAGACTGTGCAGGGTGGGCGCGGTCGTCGCATAGAAGGACCGTTCGCCCGGATGTTCCGCCACCGCCAGCGGCACCGGCGTGACGTTCGGGTAGCGGCGCACGTTCCGCGCCAGCAGCCGGAACACCTCCGGGTGCGGCTCGAACGCGAACACCCGCCCTGAAGGTCCCACAAGTGAGGCAAGGAGGCGCGCGAAGAAACCGAAACTCGCCCCCACGTCCAGCGCCGTCATGCCGCGCCGCACGAGCCGGCGACAGGCGCGGACCGTTTCGGCCTCGTATGTCCCGCGCACGATGCCCGCGCGCGTCCGCGGGCTCAGGGCGCCGAAGTGCCCGCCGAAATCCCACCCCTGTAGGCGGGCCATGCCGCGCACCAGCGCGTCATCGGCGGCCTGGGCGGCGCTGCGCAGCTCAGCCAGCATCGCGCCCCCGCGCTTCTGCGGCCGCGAGCGCCCGCTCCGCCGGCCGCGGTGCGGCGACCCGGAAGAGCTCCGCTGCCGTGCGTTCGCAGACGGTGTCCGCATACGAGTGCTCGAACGTGGCCCGGGCCCGCTGTTGCAGCCGATGTCGCAGCGGATGGTCAGACAGCGCGCGGATGATCTGGGTGACCAGGCCCGGGCCGTCGCCAGCCATCAGCACGTTATCCTCATGCACCAGCTCCGGCATGCCCGCGCGGTTGGCAGTATGCGAGACCACGCAACAGCCGTACGAAAGGGCGGACGCGATGCGGTTGCGGAAGCCGAGCGTGATGGGCGTCGGTACCAGCACGACATCCGCGGAAAGGAACTCCTCGTCCACCGACTCGACGAACCCGCGGATCTTCACTTGGGGATCCCGCGCCGCCAGCCGCGCGAGACTCTGGGGCAGGCCGTCCGGACGTCCCACGAAGTGGAGCTGATACCGGTCCGGCCCCCAGCGGCGGTTGAGGCCGGGGATGATGTGCCGCACCGTCAGCCCGATGGCCGGGAGGTTCACCGGCGCGCCGAGCGGGCTCACCCAGAGGATCTTCCTCGGCCGGTCCTCCGGCGCCTCACACCGCAGGGCGCGCCAGCCGGGCCCGGCCGCGTCGGTCACCGGCGTCGCCAGGTACCGGCATGGTCTGCCGGAGATCCGCGCGTACCACGCCGCGTGGTGCGCGGCCACGGCGCCGCTGGCCTGGCAGCGCCGGATCATCGCGGCCAGGTAGGGCACTTGCTCGCGCCGCATCTTCAAGACATTCGCCCCCCGCCACAACCACACGGTCCAGCGATCCCGGCCGAACGCGTACCGCCAGTCGTAATACGCGACTAGGTGCAATGGGTCGGTGAACAGCACCATCTTCGGCGTCCGGTCATAGTCATGCGCCAGCGCCAGGCCACCGTAGTGCAGCAGCAGGAGCACGTCCGGCATGAGCGCGTCCAGCCGCCGGTGCACCGCCGCCCACGCAGGCCGGCTGGGAAAGTACGCCTCGACCGGCTGGCGGCGGAGCAGCCATGCGGCGCGAGCCAGGGCGGCGCGCGGGCGCGCCGCCGGCACCGGGAAGGTCTCAACCTCCGCGCCCAGGCGGCGCAGCGCCTGCACCTGCCGATCCACGCCCTCCCAGCCCGGCTGGACCGCGGCCAGCACACTGACGCGGTGGCCCTGCGCGAGCAACCAGTGGATCACCGCACTGCTCTTGATGAGCTGCCCCTGCAGGTCTGGCGCGTGGAACCCGAATGAGACCACCGCCACGTGATGCCGCATCACGCTCACCGGTCCGTGCCCTGCAGTGCGCCGACGCGCCGGGCGAGGAGCTGCTCAAACTCGGCGAGATACCTCGCGCAGACGACGCTGGGCGCGAACACCTCCTCATAGATCCGACGGGCCGCGGCCTGCATCCTGCCGCGCAGCGCGCTGTCGCGGACCGCCTCGAGGATCCGCCGCCCGAGCCCGCGGCCGTCCGCGGCCAGCAGCACGTTGACCCCGTCCTGCAACTCCGGGTTGCCCAGTCGGCACGCTTCATGCGCGACCACGCAGCAGCCGTAGGAGAGCCCGGTCACGAGCCGCGTGCGCATCCCGACGCGGTGGGGGCTCGGCACGACGTACACATCCGCCGCGCGCAGCTCCGGCCCGAGGTCCTCAACGTGGCCGCGCAGCCGCACGGACGGATGCGCACGCAACGCTCGCTCCTGGCGCGACGTGATGTCCTTCGCGCCGATGAAGTGCAGCTCAAAGCCGGTGCGACCCAGCGCCTGCTCGAGCTGCGGCAGCGCGCCGTCCAGCAGCAGCCGGATGCCGGTCCAGCCCGCCGTCCCGCCCAGGTGGCCCAGATGCACGATCCTCGGCGGTTCGCGAGGCGGCAGGCGCTGCCAGGGCTCATCCGGCGCCGGCGTCGGGATGTAGCTGCAGGGAATCCCGTGGCAGCGCAGCCACTCGGCATGCTGTGCCGCGGTCCACGTGACTGCGTCCACGCGCCGCAACGTGCTGAGCATCCACTGCGGCACGCGCCGCAACCGCATTGCCTCCAGGGCTGCCTGGAGCAGCGCTCGCGGCGAACCACCGCTGCTGAGCCGGGTGCGTACGACCAGGTGCGTCGGATCGCCGGGCAGGATGAGACGTGGAAGTTCTCGGACACTGCCTAGCGCAGCCGCCACGCCCCAGCCAAACCCGAACAGGAGGTCATGCTCTGAGCCCAGCCGCCCGCAGAGCGCGGCCACCTGCTGCCGAATCAGCGGCACGTCATAGTAGCCCTCGTAGTCCTCCAGCCGCGGCGCCACGACGGCTCTGAGTCTCGCAAGGCGCCCAGGCCGCGCCGGCGCCGACGACCCGCCCTGCGGACGCACGACCCGCACGCCGGCGTCCTCGATCGCGCGCAGCCACCGCCCGGCTGCACCATGCGTCGCCGGCGTCTCGGGACGCCCGGCCAAGATATACGTGACGTGATGCCCCTGTGCCGCCAGCTCGGTCGCCATGCACCAGAGATGCTGCCCCGCCCCGGTGATCGCAGGGCTAGGGATGACGTCACAGACGAAGCCGATGCGCATGGGTCCTACGCCACCCTGAGGATCAGACCGTAGCCTCCAGCCGCTGCACCGCCACGACCCAGGTGCGCATGGCGTGCGCGATCCGGCCGAAGTACGCCTTCACGTCCTGTGGCATGGTGGACTTAGGCCAATCCTGGGCCTCCAGCCGGTCCGCCATTTCCAGGTACACATCTTCGTAGGTCGTGCCCCGGAGGGTCCAGCCGTCGATCGCCTGCCAGAGGGGGTCCGTCAGCTGGATGGACCAGAACTCGAGCTCGAGATCGCGCAGCAGCACGTGGAAGTTGCGCTGATGCAGGCAGGCCGGCAGACCGAACACCAGGCGGTCTCCCACGGCGTCGAGCGCCTTGCGAAGGAAGAAGCCGGACCAGATGTCGCCGTACCGCTCGACGACGAGCCCCCCGAGTTTCGCGGCGATGGGCACGAAATACAGCGCCGGCAGCACGTCGCGGTGGAAGGCGGTGTTCTGGGTGTTGATGGGTGCCCAGGTGCCGGGTGCGAGCATCAGCCGCTCCTCGCGGACCTTGACCGTCTGCACCGGCTCGGCCAGCCGCGTGATCGAGTCCACATCCGGCTCCCCCAGCCACAGGCCAGCGTTGATCGCGACGCGGCCCTCGGTCATCCCGGTCTCGAGCCGCTCGTCCTTGGCCCAGCGCTTCGCGTACGGGAACCCGCGCGCGTACACGCGCCGCGCCGGCGCGGTCTCCATCATGTCGCAGGGATTGAACCACCCGGTGGAGCTGCGCACGGTCTTCAGGGTTAGGCGGGAGCCGACGATCGCATGCGCCGCATACCAGTCTTCTTGACCGACGAAATTGTCGTCGTCCACCGCCGCGAGGATCTCCGCGCCCTCTTCGGCGGCCATTAGGTAGCCGATGTTGCGCCGGTTGTCCGAATTGTAGGGAATCAGCGGCTTCAGATCCGGAAACCGGTCGAGGTAGCGCTCCTGGTCCGGCACGTCCACGTAGCGCGCCGCGAACCCCTGCGCCGTCACGCGGGCGGCCAGCTCCCGCACCGCGTCATGGGGCGTCTTGCGGTCGCCGATGATGATGGCGTTGACGCGGTCCAGGTGTCCGTACTTCGCGAAATTCTCGCGGTAGCCCTCCAGCAGGGACGGGACATTGATGGTCGTCATCACGATTGTCAGGCGTGGAGCCGTCATCCGCTGCGAACCTCTATGGCGGCCAGAAGTGACCGCACGATGTCGTCCGTCGTATGCTGCGGCCGCCAGCCCAGGTCGGCGCCCGCGCGTGCGATGCTCGTGAACAGGCTGAAGGCTTGCCCGGTGGTCGCCGCCACCTCCGTCCGGCCCTGGCCCACGAGGGCCACCACGCGCGCGGCCAGCTCCGCCATGGTGACCGGCGCGCCTGTGCTCAGATTGTAGGTCCGCGATTCAAATCCGCCCCTGCCGAGCAGCCCCACGGCGGCCGCGAACGCTGAAGCCACGTCCTCCGGGTGTACGAAGTCCCGGCGGTGGCGCCCGCCTCCGAACAGCTGAATCGTGCCAGCCCGCCGTGCGATTTCGGTGAAGTCGCCGATCGCGTGTCCCTCCTTGCAGCCGGGCCCTACGACCAGCGTCGGGCGCAGAATCACGGAGCGGATGCCGTACCGCGCGTAGGCGCGGGTCATCACCTCGGCCGCCACCTTGCTCGCCGCGTAGGGATGGCGTGGCGCATAGGGCGAAGCCTCAGTCATCGCCTCTTCCCCTGCCCCGTGCACGGTCAGGCTCGAGGTGAGAATGAACTGACGCACCCCGGTGGCCCGGCACGCCTCGAGCAGGTGCACCGTCCCCAAGGCGTTGACCGCAAAATACTCCTGCGGCCGCTCGGCGCTCGGCTGCGCCCCGCAGAGCGCCGCCAGGTGGCACACCAGCTCCGGGCCGGCGCGCCGCAGCGCGGCGAGGCAGGCTGATGGATCGAGCACATCCAGCGAGGTCCGGTCCGTCACCGTGACGTCGTGCGCGGCGCGCAGCGCCTCCGCGATGTACCGCCCCAGAAACCCCTGACCGCCGGTCACCAGCACTCGCGCCATCGCCGCCTAGTAGCCCACCGGAATCCGAAACAGCCGCCGGTGCGTCGCCTGCAGTTCGCGGTAGAGCCGCGTGTTCACGAAGATCACGTCCGCCTCTGGGCTGGCTCCGACCCGCCCGTGGTCGTACACCTGGATGAGCCGGAACCCCTCGCGCTCGATCACCGGCCGCTCGTCCTCGAAGATCGTCTGCCCCTCATACAGCCGGATGCGTCGGTCGCCGGAGTACACCGTCTCCAGCTGCACGAAGAGGCAGTGCGGCAGATACCGCCCCAGGCTCAGAAAGACGTCGAGGTCGGTGCCCTGCGCATCAATCTTGAGGAAGTGGATGACCTCCTCCTGCAGCCCATGTACCTCGATCAGGCGCGACAACGGCCACACCGGCACGGTCCGCGTCCGCACCAGCCCCTCGATCGACCGGTCCACGAACCAGCGCGTGGCGCGCTGGGACGGGTCATGTGTAATGTTCGCTGCGTCCATCCGCAGGAGCGAGTTGCACGACGGGTCTGTGTACTCGTACAAGGTACGCTCCTGCTCCGGACCCCTGGCCACCGCCGCCTCGACGAAGACCGAGTACGGCTGCACATGCGGGTGCCGAACCGGGTCGATCCCGATGGACCAGACCGGCGGATACACGCGCTGCGAGAACCGTCGCAGGAACTTGCCGATGAAGCATCCCACGTCAATCAGTACGATGCGCGGCGGATCCATTGCGTTCAGGCATCGCGTGATTCCATCCAGGGGATGCTCCGGCTGCCGAAGCAGCGTGTGCTTCGCCGCCAGGACCCACCCGTGGCGCCGTTTCACGCGGTCCTTCGCGCGCTGCCAGAGGGTCGGTGGCGCGGCCGTGCTGACCGGCATGGTCACCGCCCCGCCGTCTGGGTTTGCCGCGCCCGGTACCAGGCGACGGTCCGGGCTAGGCCCTCGCGCAGCGGCGTCCTGGCCCGCCAGCCCAGCTCGCGCTCGGCCTTGCTGACGTCCATGCAGCGGTGCGCCTGCCCATCGGGGCGCGCGGCGTCCCACACGATCTGGCCACGAAAGCCAGTCACCTCCCGCAGCCGCTCCACGACCTCGCGGACAGAGGTCTCCACCCCCGTGGAGAGGTTCACCAGTTCTGGTCGGTCGTACACCTCGGTGGCGCGCAGCAGCCCCTCGGCCACGTCCGCGGCATAGACGAAGTCCCGCGTAGGCGAGCCGGTGCCCCACACCCCCACCTCCGGCCGCTCCTCGTCCACCGCCTCGACGAATTTTCGTACCAGCGCTGGGACCACATGCGCCCGCTCCAGATCAAAATTGTCATGCGGCCCATACAGGTTGCCCGGCACGCCGAGCACACTGACGAATCCGTACTGCCGGCCATAGGCCTGGGATTGGATGTGCAGCATCCGCTTCGCGAGCGAATACGGCGCGCTCTCCGCCTGCGGAAAGCCGTCCCACAGCGAGGTCTCGCGCAGTGGCTGTGGGGCATGCTCCGGGTAGCCGCAGCCCGCGGCCGCGGCAACAAACTTTCGCGCGCCAGCGCGCCAGGCGTGGTGGAGCATGAGGATGCCCATCATGGCGTTCCGGTAGAAAAAGTCGGCCGGGTAGGCCGCGTTCGCCCCGATGCCGCCGACGAGTCCTGCGAGATGGATCACCACCTCGGCCGGATGCTCCTGGAACAGCCGCTCCACCTCGGCCTCGTGGGTCAGGTCGTACTCGCGGCTGCGCACCACGAACACCGAGGTGCACCCCGCGGTCGCCAGCCGCTCCACAACGTGCGAGCCCAGGAATCCGGCCCCGCCGGTCACCAGCACCCGCCGCCCGGCCCAGAAGCTCATCGCACACCGGCTCCGTGGTGCAGCCGGCGGCCCAGCTGGGCCACCGCGTCTGCCAGGTTTGCTGCGACGAGGTCCGGCGCCACCGCGCCCTCCCCGCACACGCGGTGGCCCTCCCCGGTCCGCACCAGCACCGAGAAGGCGCCGATCTGTCGGCCGAACTCCACGTCGCATGCGTTGTCGCCGATCACGAGGCTCTCCTCCAGGGCGAAGCCGAACCGCCGCGCAGCCTCGTAGGCCAGCAGCGGCGCCGGCTTGCGGCACGCGCACCCCTCTTCCGGCAGGTGCGGGCAAAAATAGACAGCTTCCACGGCCACGTGCGCCGCCTCCAGCAGTTGGAGCATCCGCGCGTGGATCTGCGCCAGCTGCTCCAGTGTCACCAGCCCGCGCCCGATGCCGGACTGGTTGGTGATGACGATCAGGCCGAAGCCGAGGCGCTGCAGCCGGCGCAATGCCGCGCCAGCGCCCGGCAGCAGCGCCACATCCTCGACGCGCGAGAGATAATGGTGTTTCGTCAGAATCGTGCCGTCGCGGTCCAGCAACGCGTAACGGCGGCTCACGGGCCAGACGCTCCGGTCAGCCGCTGCACATGCGCCCCGGCCTGCGCGTACGCCTCAGGGACGCCGATGTCGAGTAGCGCCTCTGCCCCGGTCCACGCGGCCAGCCCGCGCCCGACCCATGCCGGGAACACCTCTCGCTCGAGGGACACCGGCCGGCCGGCGCCGATGGAGGCCAGGAACGCCTGGCTCAGCAGATACACCCCGGCGCTGACCCATCCGGGGCCGCCGGCGGCCGATTTCTCCACGAATCTCCGCACCATGCCGTTCTCGGCCAGGTCCACCGCCCCGTAGCGGGTCGTGTCCGACTGCCGCGCCAGCGCCAGCGTGGCCGCCGCGCCGCTCGCGCGATGCCAGGCCAGGAAGGCGCGTAGATCCAGCCGGCACAGCGAATCGCCGTTGAGCGCCAGCACCGGCTCGCTCGTGAGCAGCGGCCGCGCCAGGCGCAGCGCTCCCGCCGTGCCGAGCGGCGAGAGCTCCTGTGAATACCGCAGGTTCACCGTGCCGTATTTGACGCCCAAGGCCTGGGTGATCATCGCGCCGCGATCGCCGGTGCACAGCACCGCCTCGGCCACGCCACCGTGCTGCAGCTGTTCGAGAATGTAGGACACCGCTGGCCGGCCGGCCACCGGCGCCAGCGCCTTCGGCCGGTCCGGGACCGCCGGACGCAGCCGCCGTCCCTGTCCGCCGACCAGCACGGCGGCCACGAGTCCCTCCGGCCCGTCGGCGGCGGTCACGGCGTGGTGCTCCGCCAGGTCTGCAGCCCGTGGTCGTCAAACGCGACGTCGGTGAACCGGCCGCCGTGGCGTTCCAGCTCCTGCCGCAACGTGTGCTGCCGGTCGGTTTCGCAGAAGAGCAGCAGGTACCCGCCCCCGCCCGCGCCGAGCAGCTTGCCACCGGTGGCGCCGCGGTGCATGGCGAGCTGGTACAGCTCCTCCGCCTTGGTGCCCTCGGCGACGTGCGGGTTCATGCGCTTCTTGTTCTCATACGCCGCGCTCAGCAGCTCGCCGAAGCGGCGCAGCCGCCCCTTCAGCAGCGCCTCCTTCGCCTCATAGGCCAGCTGATGCAGCGCCTGCAACCCGGCAATCGTCTCGGCGCGGCCCTCCTTGTAATAGCGCGCCTGCTTCTGGACCAGCCCCAGGTCCGGCCGCACTTGGCCCAAGTAGCACACCAGGAGGTGCGCCTCGAGGTCGTTCAGAATCCCCTGGGGGATGCGCAGGGGGTTTACCAGCACCCGGTCCTTGTGGAACTCGATGAGGTTGAACCCGCCGAAGGTCGTCGCATACTGGTCCTGCTTGCCCCCGGCGATGCCCAAGTCCACGCGCTCGATCACGAAATTAAGCTCCGCCAGCTCGTACGGATCCAGGACGGTGTTCGTGTACTCCGCGAGCGCGCCGATCATGGCGGAGGTCACCGCCGAGGAGCCACCCAACCCGCTGCCGGGGGGCGCGTCGCAGCGGACATCCAGGTTGAACCCGACCTCGACCCCCATGCGCCGGACCACCGCCTTGGCCAGCTCCAGCACACCATCGCGGGGGGGATCCTCATCGACCGCGTAGGAAACCTCAACGTTGAGATCCAGCGAGCGCATTCGCACGCCGGCGTCGTCACGCGGGTAGAGGCTGACGTACGCGTACCGGTTGATCGTGCTCGAGAGCACCGCCCCCCCCTGCTCCTCGTAATAGTGCGGCAGATCCGTCCCGCCCCCGGCAAAGCTGATGCGCAGCGGTGATTTCGCGCGGATGATCATCGCCCTGGGCGCGCTCCGGGGCCGCGCGGCCGGTGCGGCGGGCGCGGCCGGCTTAGAAAAAGGCATTGCTGTACGGGTTGAAGACATCGAGCAGCGGGGCCGCGCGGCCAACCTCTACGATGCCGTCATCCAGCGTCCGCGCCACGCGGAAACCCGTGGATCGCAGCTTCGAAAAATCCACGACGTAATTGCGCTGGTCTGGATCCCGCCCAGTCTCGGAGTACTCGACCTCGCACGCCACATGCTGCTGGATCCGGCGCGCCAGCTCGCGCTTCGTGACGTTGAGCGACTCGTCCCCGAGGTTGAACACTTGATCGCGCATCGCTGGGAGGTGCTCGAGCGCGAAGAGAAATGCGCGGCCGAAATCCCCTACGTGCAGAAAGGCGCGCATGTAATCGGGCTCATACACCACGAGCCGCCGGTCGCGGACCGCCCGGTACACGAAGTCGTTGAGCAGCAGGTCCAACCGCATTAACGGCGAGAGCCCGAACGCGGTCGCCGGCCGGAACACGACGGTGTTGCCGCTCGCCAGTAGCAGTTGCTCGGCGGCGAGCTTTGTCCGGCCGTAGAGCGTGAGAGGCTCCGGCGCCATCGCCTCGGTGCACCGCTCCCTGGCGCCTGCGCCGTAATTGCTGAGGCTCGAGGCAAACACCAGGGGCACTCGCGTCCCGCGGATCTGATCCAGCAGCCGGGTCGCCTCGAGGTTCACCTGCTGTGCCAGCCAGGGGTCCTTCTGGCAAGCCGGAAAGCCGACGATGGCCGCGAGATGGATGATGGCGTCCATGTCCGCGATGGCCTGGCGCACCGTGGCCTCATCGCGCACGTCACCGCGCATGACTTCCAGGGATGGGTGGCCGCTCATCGGCACCAGTCCGGCCGCACCCTTGCGCAGGTTGTCCAGCACGCGGACGCGGTAGCCCGCCTCGAGCAGCACGGGCACCATGACGGACCCGATATATCCGGCGCCGCCGGTCACAAGGAGACTACGCATGCACCGCCGCTTCGGCGGCCGGCGCCGCCGGCCGTCCGCTCGACTCCGCCACCTTGAGCTGCTCCTCGCAAAAGCGCATCCAGAGCATCGCCCGGTCCCGCTGCTGTGCGTGAAAGGCGCAGCGTGGGCACCGCAGCACGTCCCAGAGCCGCTGGTACCAGGCGGTCCGCGGTTCGCCGTAGAGCCAGAGGAAGAGGTGGTTCTCCAAAATCAGCTCGACATCCTCTCGCAGTTCCTTCGTCAGCATCGGGATGGGCCGGGCCTGGCCCTGCTGCAGCGCGTGCAGCGTGTGCAGACAGCGCTCGGTGATCACGGCCGCGGCGTTGCGGAAGCACCTCATGCGCGACTCCCCATATAGATCGGCTCGGGCCGGCGCTTGCCGCAGTACGGGCAGAAACGGAAGCGCGCGATGCGCTCGTCGGTCCAGGCCTCGTCTTCAAAGACCAGAATGTGCCGGCGGTAGAGCTCCGAATACTTCAGGTGCTGGCAGCCCCGCCGCAGCAGCACAGCCAGTGTCATCGCGCCGCCCCCGCCGTTGCGGCCGCCCTCCCGGCGCCCGGCCGGGCCAGCGCGGCCGCGAAGTGGTCTGCAATCCGCCGGCACGAACATGCCAGGACAGGCCGCAAGGCCTCCGGGGTGCACCCGCCCAGATGCGGGGTGATGATAAGATTCGTGTGCGTCCGGGCGTAGCGCACCAGGGGATGACGGGCGATGTTCGGCTCGCCCTCAAGCACATCCAGCCCGGCCGCCGCGACCTGCCCCCGCTCGAGCGCTGCGAGCAGCGCTTGCTCGTCGACCACCGCGCCGCGCGAGGTGTTCACCAGGACGGCGCCTGGCTTCAGCCGCCGGAATGCTTCGGGCCCGAGCAGGTGCCGCGTCTGCTCGTTGAGCGGCGCATGGACCGAGACAACATCTGACGCCTCCAACAGCGGCCAGAGCGCCCTGCGCTCGATGCCCTCCGGCCACGGGCTGACATGCGGGTCATAGCCCAGGATGCGCATGCCGAAGGTCTCCGCGTACCGCGCCATCCACTGCCCGAGCCGGCCGCAGCCGATGACCCCCAGGATTTTCCCGCGCAGCATCATCCCGGCAAACGCCTGGCGGCGCCATCCTCCGTGGAGCACATCCTCGGTGGCCCCGCGCAACCGACGGGCGCAGGCCAGCAGCAGCAGCCAGGCATGCTCCGCCGTCGCCGTGATCTCGCGTAGTACCTCCTGCTGGTCCTGCATCGTCAGCAGCGGCACGCCCTGACGGGCCAGTGCGCCGGCATCCACATGATCCGCGCCGGTGGCGGCGGCGACGAAGAGCTGGAGTCGGCGCGCCAGCGCCAGCCGCCGCGCTCCGAACGGCACCTGCAGCGACGCGTCCAGCACCGCGTCGCAGCGGCCAAGCCACCGGTCCGCCTCGGCCGCCGTCTCCGCATGCTGCACGGTGCAGCCCAACAGCAGACCACGGACCTCCTCCAGCCGCTCACGCGGCCCCAGATAGAGCACCAGGGGCCTGACAGCGCCGTTCATGGGTGCCGTGTCACCGCTCAGTCAAGAGTTCGTGAAGCGTGGATTCGACCGTTGCCGGGTCCCGCGCCGAGAAGTACCAGTCGATGGTGCGGTGCAGCCCGTCCCAGAATGTGACCGTAGGCCCCCAGTCCAGTAGCCGCTTCGCGAGCCGGTTGTCCGCCACGCGGTTCAGCGGGCCGGTGGGCATGTGCGGCGCGGTCTGGATCCTGGCCGTGTGGCCGGTGTACCGGAGAATTTCCTGCGCACATTCGATGACCTTGATGCGCTCCATGGTGCCGAGGTTGACCGCGGTGCCGTCCTCAATCCGCTCGCCGGCGAGGATCAGGCCGGAGACGATATCGTCCACATGGGTCCAGTTGCGGATCTGCTCCCCGGTGCCCCAGATGACGTACGGGTCCTCCTTGATGAACGCCCGCGCGATCATCGCGATCACCGCGTGGTTTTCATGGCCCCGCGGCCCGTAGACCGTGAAGAATCGGCACGAGGCCGACCTGAGCCCGCGTTCCTTGTAGTAGGCCTTCAGCGTCAGTTCGCCCATCAGCTTCGCCCACCCGTAGAGGTTGTCCGCGTCATATGGCGGGCCGACCATGTCCTCGGTCAGATACAGCTCCTTCGAGGGATCCATCTGGATGTAATTGGGATAGACGCACCCGGACGAGGCGAACACCACCTTCTCCACGCCAGCGTCCGCGGCCAGTTTGAAGAGTTGGCCGTCCAGGATGAGGTTCGTGGAGCAGGCGACCTGGTGCAGGTCCACGTAGCCCCGGCCGCCATGGTCGGCCGCTAGGTGGAAGATGACCTGCATCCGCTCCACGGCCTGCCGCGCGACGGCCGGGTCCAGCAGGTCCGCTTGCCGGAAGTCCACGGTCTCGCGCTGCAGGTGCTCGCGCAGGTTTTCCAGCTTCCCGCTGGAGAGATTGTCCACGACGCGCACGCGAGCGCCCCGAGCCGCCAGCGCGTCCACCAGATGCGACCCGATGAACGACGCCCCGCCGGTCACCAACACTCGCTTGCCGCTCCAGAACATCCTCTCTCCTTCGGTTAGTGCGCGCCGTGCCGGACAACCGCCACCAGGCGCCGCCCGCCTGCCACCGGCCACCGTTCAACCGTGCCGAATCCCGTCAAGAACTCCTCGCCGGCGCGGCCCACTTCAGACTCCGCCGTCACGACGACATCCACCGGCCGCGTCCCTGGCGCGTAGATCGCCTGCCAGTCCAGCCGCATGTACCCCTCATCCGGATAGAGTGCCGCGATCTCCTTGGTGAACCGGTAGCCGGTATAGAAACTTCCGGTCGCCAGCGCAGCCGACGGTTGCCGGACTGCCCCGTTGATCTGATACGCCACCACCGGCGAGCGTCCCATCCGGTGCGCCAGGACGCCGAGCCGGCGGTCGATCACCTGCTTTTCCGCCCATCCCTCGGCCACGAGCCGGTGATGTGCCTTCACATCCCGGACCGCCGCCCCGGCCAGCAACGCCAGCACTGCCACCGCGCCCGCGGCCGCGCTGCGGCGGATCCAGCCGGGCGGGCTGACCCAGGCCCGGGTCAGCCAGGCCAGCCCGGCGGCTGTCCCGACCGCGACCGGTGTCAGAAACCGCACCGCAGCGCCGCTGGCCGCATAGGAGACACCGTCCACCGCGTGATTCCTCAGCCCAGCCACCAACCCGAACGTCAGACTCAGCAGCGCGATCACCCCGAGCCCGACCTCACCAGGATCCGGCCCGCGCGCTCTGAGCACCCAGGCCAGCCGGGCCGCGACCAGCCCGGTAATGAGCAGAACGGCCGCGGTCCAGCCTGGCACATCCCGGATCAGCTGGGCCAGCTCGGCAGCGATGACGCCGGCGCCCAACCGCGCCTCCGGTTGCCAGAACGCGCCGACGGTGGCATCCACCACATGGTGCAGCATTTCCCCGTATCGGTGGGCGGCGATGAACGTGGAAAGCAGCCAGCCTGCGGCCGCGCCCCCTGCCGCCTCAAGCGCAAACCGGAACATACCTTCCAGCCGCCGCCACGGCGCGGACCCCGGCCCACACAGGTGGCTCGCCAGACCCAACGCCCAGGCCAGCAGCAGCACCGGCTGGCCGATGTGGAGCACCGCCGCCAGCCGCGGCGAACTGCGCCAGAAATCTGTTGCCGCGATCAGGAGCGCAACCCCCACGACACCGGCCAGCCAGGCCGCCAGTATCGGCCAGGTGAGACGGCACCGCGCCGGCTGCCGCGCGGCCCACAGCCACCCCATGGCCGCGCAGCCGGCCAGCACTGCTGCCGCGACCGGCAGATAGACGATCTTGACGGCGCACGCCAGGCCGGCCCAGGCCCCGGCGGCGAAGAGCTGCCGGGTCTGCGGCGGCTGTCCCGGGCGACAGGCGTCGAGCAGGCTCGCCCAAAGCAGCAACCCGACTGCCACCAGGAACATCTCAGAACTCCAGTAGGTGGCGTACATCAGCGATGACGCATGGAGAAACGGCACGCCAAGGATCGCGGCCCGCAGCAGCCACGGCAGTTGGGTGGGCAGCGCCGCGGCGAAACGCCACAGGGCCGCGACGGTGGCTGCGAGCCCGATCGCGTACGCCACGGCAAGAAAACGCGCCAGCGCGTCGAGACGCGTGCCCAACAACCGCGTCAGTGCGGCGCCGAGCACATACACCGGAGTTCCCGGGTGGTACGCCAGCTCCGGGGGCTGCCCGCGCGCCACCTGGAAGCTGTTGAACGCGAAATCCATCTCCACATCAGTGGACATGATCCAGTACGGCCGCGGTATCACCAGCACTTTGTAGGCCCAGACCGATGCCAGCAGCAGGGCGATCACCGCGAACGCCGAAACCCGTGGCCGCATGGCGTGCGCGGAGGCCCCGGTCATCCGCCGCCCCGTCCCACCGCGGCGAGGGCGATGGAGCCCTCGGGTGCCTGCGCGGCCGGCTGCAGGTGCGCTTCACACCAGGCCTGGAGGACATACACCGCCCAGACCTGCGACCACAGGGCGCGCCGGACCAGATACCGTGCCCACAGCGCGGTCACCCCAGCGCGCTCGAGCAACCCATGGAGCGGGCCAGTCGCGAAGCGCTCCGCCAGCTCATCGCGCCATGGACCGCGCATCCACTCATCCAGCGGGAAGACAAACCCCTGCTTGCGCCGATCCAGCACGTGCGCAGGGACCCAGGGTCGCACCGCGTCGATCAGCAGCGACTTCGGGCGGCCACCGAAGACGAGGCTGGCTGGCAGGCCGGCAACCCATTCCGCCAGCCGGTGGTCCAGCAGCGGCGCCCGCACCTCCAGCCCGTGCGCCATGCTCATGGCATCCGCGTCCCGCAGGAGCTGGTTCTGCAGGTAGCACCGGCACTCGAGCCAGCTGACCTGGCGCGCGGGCGCGGCCAGCGGCATGTCGGGGCAGGTGGCCTGACCGAGTATGTCGTCCGGCGCGGCCTCGCGCACGTGCCGGTCGAGTACGGCCTCGAGTTCCTCATCGAGCAGGAGCCCCTTGACCGCCAGGTAGCCGGACTCGGTCGAGGGCGCGCGGCGCAGGAAGACGCGCACTTTGCGCAGCCGGCTCTCGGTCGCGCCGCGGAGCACGCGCGCCATCGCCCGGCGGCAGAGCGGCCCGAGCGCGCGGCCGGCGCGGCGCAGCCGCGGCACGCGCCGAAAGGACGTGTAGCCGCCAAAGAGCTCATCGCCGCCAAGCCCGGAGAGCGCGACGATCGTGCCGGAGGCGCGCGTCAGACGCGAGACCAGGTACGTGTTCAGGCCGTCCACGCTGGGCTGATCCATCGCCTGGATGATCTGGGGGAGCGCCTCGCGGACACCGGCTGCGGTCACCCGGCAGCTCATGTGGCGTGTGTCCAGGTGGCGGGAGACGGCCTCGGCGAACGGCCCCTCGTCGTACAGCGCCTCCTCGAACGTCAGTGAGAAGGTGCGCAGGTCGACGACGCCGGCCTGCCGCATGAGCGCCACCACGGCGCTGGAATCCGTGCCTCCCGAGAGAAAGGCGCCCAACGGCACGTCACTGATCAGGCACGCGCGGACCGCTTCGATGAGCCGCGCGCGCAGGTCCTCGAGCGCCTCGGCCCGCCGCACCGGCCGCTCCGGTGGGTAGGACACCTCCCAGTACCGCGTGACGGCGAAGGTGCCAGGCTTGATGACCGCGTAGCAGCCCGGCTCAAGGGACTGCACGCCACGGAGGATCGTGCGTGGCGCCGGCACCGAGCCCAACGCCAGATACGCCTGCACGGCCGCTGGGTCCGGCTCAGGAGCCGCCACGCCCGCAGCGAGCAAGGCCCGGACCTCCGAGGCGAACGCCACCGCCTCGCCGACTCGCCGCAGATACAGCGGCTTTTCGCCGAAGCGGTCGCGCGCCAGCAGCAACTGCTGCCGGGTCGCGTCCCAGACCGCGAACGCGAACATGCCCTGGAACTGCCGCACGCAGTCCGGACCGAACACCTCATAGGCGTGCACGATCACCTCGGTGTCGGTGCGGGATCGGAACCGGTGACCCCGTGCGATGAGCTGCGCCCGGAGTGCCTCGAAGTTATAGAGTTCCCCGTTGTGCACCGCCCAGACGGTGCCATCCTCGTTGCCCATGGGCTGGTGGCCGGCGTCCGACAGATCCAGGATCGCCAGACGGCGGCTGCCCAGCGCGACGGTGCCCTGGTCCCTGGCCGAAAACACCGCCACACCCTCGTCATCCGGCCCACGGTGGGCCTGCGCCGCGATGAGGCGGCGGCAGAGCGCCTCGGCTTCTCCCACCGCCGCCGGAATCAGCACGCCGGCAATGCCGCACACCGTCACCGCCCTCCGGAGCCGAGAATGTCGGCGAATACCCGCTCGCGCCGCCGGAAATACCAGGCGCCGCCGAGGAACAGCACCCCGGAGGCCCCGGCCGAGACCGCGAGCACTGGGCCCGGGGCGGTGCCGACACCGAAGAGCGCCCACCGGAAACCCTCCACGACGCCAACCATCGGGTTGAGTGCGTAGAGCGGCCGCCATGCCAGAGGCACCATACTGCTCGGATAGACGACTGGCGTGACGAACAACCACAGCTGGGTCAGAAACGGCAGCACGTACCGGACATCACGGTACTCGAGGTTCAGCGCCGACAGCCAGAAGCCCAGGCCGAGCGACGTCATCAGCATCAGGAGGACGAACGACGGCAACCAGACAATGCCGAGGGTGGGCGCCAGGCCGTAGTACACCATGAGGCCCACGAGCAGGATCGAGGCGATGGCAAAATCCACCAGTGCGGCGAGCACCGTGGAAAGCGGCACGAGCAGCCGCGGAAAATAGACGCGGGTGATCAGGCGTTGGTCCGCCAGCAGGCTGCCGGCTGATTCGGACAGCGCCCGGGAGAAGATCTGCCACGGTAACAGGCCAGCGTATGCGAACACGGGATACGGGATCCCCTCGGACGGCAACTGCGCCAACTGGCCGAAAAAGAGCGTGAACACGAGCATCATGGACAGCGGCTGCGCCACGGCCCAGGCGATGCCGATGGCTGTCTGCTTATAGCGCACCTTCAAGTCCCGCCAGACGAGGAAATAGGCGAGTTCGCGGTACCGCCACAGGTCCCGCAGTCCCAGGCTGAAGCCCCGGGTTGCACGGATGTCGATCACCTCTGGCGGCAGCCTGGGAGCCCATGCGTTGGCCTCGGACATCGTGGCTGTTGTCATGACTTCGCGAGTGCCTGCGCGTGCTGGCGAAACCATCCGATGGTCGCCGCCAGGCCCTCCCGAACCGGCACGCGCGGCCGCCACCCCGTTAACCGGGTAATCGTGGCCAGGTCCGGCCGGCGCTGCTTCGGGTCATCCGTCGGCAGGGGGCGGAATTCGATCCGGCTGCCAGCGCCGTTGACGAGCTCCAACACCAATTTGGCCAGTTCCAAAATGGTCCATTCCTCAGGATTCCCCACGTTCACCGGGTCGGGATGTGCCACGTCCATAAGCCCGCGGATTCCCTCCACTAGGTCATCGACATAGCAGAGGCTGCGTGTCTGCCCGCCGTCGCCGTACACGGTCAGGGCCTCGCCGCGCAGGGCCTGGCTGATGAAGTTCGGGATGGCGCGGCCATCGTTCAGGCGCATCCGCGGCCCGTAGGTGTTGAAAATGCGGACGATGCGGGTATCGATCCCGTGTTCCCGGTGGTAGGCCATCGTCAGCGCCTCCGCGAACCGCTTGGTCTCGTCATAGACGCCGCGCGGCCCCACGGGGTTGACCCGGCCCCAGTACGTCTCCGGCTGGGGATGGACTTCCGGGTCCCCATAGACCTCCGACGTCGAGGCCAGCATGAACCTGGCTCCCTTCGCCTTGGCCATGCCCAGCATATTCAGCGTGCCGAGGGAGCCGACCTTCAGCGTCGGAATGGGATACTTGAGGTAGTCCGGGGGGCTGGCTGGTGAAGCAAAATGGAGGATATAGTCCACGGGTGCCGGCAGGTCAAGCGGCTTGCTGATGTCGTGCTGGAGGAAGCGGAACCGGCGCCCGGCGCGCAAGTGGGCCACGTTGCTCTGCGTGCCGGTGATGAAGTTGTCCACGCACACGATGTCGTGGTCGTCGCGCAGCAACCGCTCGCAGAGATGCGACCCGATGAACCCTGCCCCGCCGGTGATGAGGACCTGCATCAGCTGAACTCGTCCGTCGGGGTGGTGCCGACTTGTGACACGTCCTGCAGCTTGAGCACCGCCTGCCGCACGAGCCGAATGCCGCGGTGCTTATTGGACGCACGCCGGATGAACCCCTTGTGCTCGAGCGCGTTGAGCCGGTCGACCGCGGACTTGTAGGAGAAGATCTGGCAGGCGTCTTGGATTTCACGGATGAGGGGAGCGCGGCGGTGCTCGCCGATGTAGCGCTGGATGAAGTCCAGGACCGCTTGCTGCTTGTGGGTGAGCGCGAACAGTGCCAGACCGGGCTCCGGAAGTTCGGGGACTCAAAAGATTACAATAAAACGGTGAGAAAACTTACTATATTAGCGCGTAGCATAACACGCGACCCCTGTGGGGTCAACTCATTGTCGCGTGAAGACAACAGCCCCCTGCTCGTGGCGAGGATGCACCGCCCCGACGGCCGCCAGGCGGTCGGCCACGTGCCGGGCGATTGCCAGGCAGGCTGTCGCGGCGGGTGAGGGGGCATTCCGCACGAAGACTGCCCCGGGCTGTTCGACCAGGTCGAAGTCGTCGAGCAACCGTCCGTCCGCCCCCACCGCCTGCGCCCGCACCCCGCTGCCCCCAGGCCGCAGATCGCTTGCGCGGATCTCGGGGACCAGCCGCTGGACCGACCGCACCAACGCGCGCCGGCTCCAGGATCGGTAGGCTTCGCTCAGTCCTGCGCGCCAGAAGCGCCGCGTCATCCGCCAAAAGCCGCCAAACCGCGCGAGCTCACTGAGGTCCTGCCAATCCCAGTCGGTGCGCGTGTAGCCCTCCCGCTTGAGTGCGAGGACCGCGTTGGGCCCGACGTGCACCGTTCCGTCCACCGTGCGCGTCACGTGCACGCCGAGAAATGGCAGTTGGGGATCCGGCACCGGGTAGATCATCCCGCGCACGAGCGCCCGACGCTCCGGCACCAGGTCGTAGTAGTCGCCGCGGAAGGGCACGATGCGCACGTCGTCCTCCCCGCCGGCGGTGCGCGCCAGGCGGTCGGCAAAGAGCCCGGCGCAGCTCACCAGGCTGCGCGTGCCGAGCGCTCCACGGTCAGTCTCCACGACCCACCCATCGGCCTGGGGGGCGACACGCCGGACGTTCGTGGACGTGCGGATCTCGGCGCCGCGGTGCATGGCGCCGTCCCCGAGTGCGCGCGCGACGCGGCCGAAGTCCACCACGGCCGCACCCGGCACGTGGAGGGCGTGCAGGCCAGCCGCATGCGGCTCCACATCCCGCAGGCGGTCCGGGCCGATCAGCGCCAGGTCCGGCACCCCGTTCGCCTGCCCGCGCTCGTACAGGGCGCGCAGCCGCGGCACCTCCTCAGGTGTGGTGGCCACGATGACCTTCCCCACGACCGCGGTCGGAATGCCGTGTTCCTGGCAGAACTCCAGGAGACGCCGGCGGCCCTCCAGGCACAGTGCGGCCTTGAGCGAGCCCGGGCGGTAGTAGATGCCGGAGTGGACGACGCCGCTGTTGTGCGTGGTCTGGTGCGCGCCGAGGGAGGACTCTTTCTCGAGGACGACGACCCGGCACCCGGGCCGGCGCGCCGTGAGTTCGGCCGCCACCGCCAGACCGACGATGCCGCCGCCGATCACCACGACGTCCGCCGCGGGATGGTCCGGCATGGGCGTGACGACCCTCACCTCGCGCTCAGCGCGCGCTGCACCGTCGCGACGACGCGGGTGATCGTTCCGCGCGCCATCTCGGGATACAGTGGCAGCGACAGTACCTGCCGCGCCGCGGCCTCGGCGGCCGGAAGCCGCTCGTGCCGCCGCCTCCGGAGCGCGGGCTGCGCCGGGACCGTCGAGGGGTAGGCGACTTGGCAGGCGATGCCGGCCGCGGCGAGTGCGCGCTGCACGCGGTCGCGGCGCGGCGTGCGGATCGTGTAGAGCGCATACGCGTGTCGGGTTCCTGGCCGCTCCTGCGGCAGTGCGTGGCGCGGCAGCCCTGTGCGCTGCAACAGCGATGTGTACGCGGCCGCGTGGCGGCGCCGGGCCGCATTCCATCCCCGCAGATGGTGCAGCTTCACCCGGAGAATCGCTGCTTGCAGTTCATCCAACCGGCTGTTGGTCCCGACGGCCAGGTGCCGGTACCGCGCGTGGCTGCCATGCGCCCGGAGGAGCCGGACCTGTTCGGCAAGCCTGGCGTCGCTCGTGACGACCATCCCCGCATCCCCATAGGCTCCGAGGTTCTTGCTTGGGTAGAAGCTCAGACAACCCGCCGCGCCGAAACTCCCGACCGGCCGCCCACCCTGCGCCGCGCCCAGTGCCTGCGCGCAGTCCTCAACCAGCACCAGCCCGCGGGCGCGCGCCAGAGCGCCCAGCGCGCGCATGTCGCAGGGATGCCCGTACAGGTGTACTGGGAGGAGCGCGCGGGTCCGGCGCGTCAGCCGGCGGCGGACGTCCTGTGGATCGAGGGTGTAGGTGGCCGCGTCGATGTCCGCGAAGACCGGGGTTGCGCCGACCGCCAGGATCGCTTCAGCCGTCGCAAAGAAGGTAAAGCCGCTCGTGATGACCTCGTCGCCCGAGCTGATGCCGGCGGCGCGCAACGCGAGGATCAGCGCATCGGTGCCCGAGGCCACCGCGACGGCGTAGCACGTCCCGCAGAAGGCCGCCACCTCTCGTTCGAGCGCCTCGACTTCCGGGCCAAGGATGAACTGCCCGCTGGCCAGCACGCGGCGGATGGCCGCGTCAACAGCTGGCTTCAGCGAGCGGTACTGCGCCTGCAGGTCTACAAGCGGGATCGTCGGCATGCAACGCGCGGGGGCTGCTGGACGGACGGGCCGGCGCCTAGCGCCGCGGCACTGGGGGATGCTCCTTGAACCACGCGACGGTGCGTGTGAGGCCCTCGGCGAACCGCACCGAGCCCTTCCACTTGAGTAACTTGGAGGTTTTGGCCGGGTCCACCAGCGTGCGCCGGACATCGCCGGGACGCGGCGGCACGTGCTTCGGCGGAACCGAGAGGCCCAGGATCGCATTCAGCTCCCTCAGGATGTCGAGCACGGTGTTCTCCTCTCCGAGCGCGATGTTGAGCACTTCCCCGCCGAGACCGGGAACTTCCGAGGCCAGGATGGTCGCCTCGACGACGTTCTGGACGTACGTGAAGTCCCGCGACTGCAGCCCGTCCCCGTAGACCGGAGGAGATTCTTTCCGCAGCAGGCAGTAGATAAATTTCGGAATGACCACGGCGTACTCATCTTCCAGGCTCTGGCGGGGGCCGAAGACGTTGAAGTACCGCAGCGACACCGTCTCGAGGCCGAAGGCCCGGTAGAACATCTCGCAGACGACCTCGCCGGCGAGCTTGGACGAGCCGTAGGGGGACACCGGATGGACCGGGTGGTCCTCCCGCTGCGGGAAGAGCGTGGTTTCCCCGTACACCGAACTGGAGGACACGCACACGGCGCGCTGCACCTTGGCCTTGATGGCCTCCTCCAGCATGCCGGTCACCGCCAGGGCGTTCACCTCCATGTAGCCGGAGGGGTCCTTCATGGACTTCGGCACGCTGCGCCAGGCCGCCTCGTGGATGATGCGCTCGATGCCCTGCATCGCCTTCGCCATGAGCGCCCGGTCGCGGATGTCGCCCTGGAGAAACTCGATGCGGTCCTTGACCTGCGCCAGATTCTCGGGTCGGCCGGAGGAGAGATCGTCGACCACCCGCACCTGATGGCCCTTCGCCACGAGCGCATCCACCACATGGGAGCCCACGAACCCTGCGCCGCCAGTCACCAGGTACCGTGCCATGATCCGCGGATCCGTTACAGCGGTACGACGCGACGCGCGCGCCGTCCCTGGGCTCCAAAATGGTTCCGGGTGTCCACAATGACGCGGGCGTGGCGCAGGACCTGGTCGTAGTCCACGTGTGTGTGGTTGGTCAGCAGGACCACGCAGTCGGCCCCGCGCAGCTGGGCAGGGGTCAGCGGGACCGACCGCTGCACCTGGCCGTTCAGCTCGGCGGTCGGCACGTGCGGGTCATGGTAGCGGACGACCGCGCCGCGCTCGGCGAGGTGCTTCACGACGTCGAAGGCTGGGGAGTCGCGCGTATCGCTGACGTCCTTCTTATAGGCCAGTCCAAGCAGGAGCACGACGGCCCCCTTCAGCGCCCGGCGACGCTCGTTGAGGATGCGGCCCACGCGCTCCGCGACGACTTCGGGCATGCCGCCGTTAATCTGTGTGGCGAGCTCAATGAAGCGCGCCTCATAGCCGTGCACCCGCACCTTCCACGCCAGATACATGGGGTCCGATGGAATGCAGTTGTGCACAATAATGCCATAACTCGTGACGAACGTATGGGTCGTGTCCACTTCGGCGGAATACACCATGCGGCGTCCCCGCTCCGTACGACGCTCCCGCAACGGCACCCCGACGTAGCCGTCGTACCTGCGGAACGAGCGGTTCGGCATGCGCTTGACATGCCCGTTCAGATACCCCAAGAGCCTCCGACGCTTGTGCCCATCAAGCCATCCGGCGCATCGGCGTACCTGTGTCTCGCCCGTGATGTAGAGGAGGTTCGGCCGGCGCTTGAAGCTCGGCACAATGCCCGATCCCTGTAATAGCAGAACCACTTGCTGAAAGAGCCGAGGATTCACGGTGTAGTAGTTCACCACGCCACGGTTGACGCGCGTGCGATACCATCGTCCGCGCTTCATGGCCACGCGCCAGCCGTGCGCCGTCTCCACCCCGCCGTCACCGCGCAGGAGTCCAGCCAGGACCGCCTCACGGTGCCTGACGCTCAACCCGAACACCACGTCAGGAATCCGCATCGAATAGGAGTCGATGCCACAGCGCAAGGCATCCCGAAGCAGGATGCCGAAAGGCACGCACGACACCTTCACATGGGAGGTCCGCCACTGCCGATCGTCGAAGGTGCTCCAACGAAACCCTAGACCATTCAGAATCCGTTTGACGTCCTCCAGGTATTCGCGCTCCGCTCGATTGAATGAGAACCGGACACGCAGGGATTCGTCCTCCGTGATGCACCCCTCGCTCAGGTAGTAGCCGAGGAGGCGGCACACGTCTTCGGTCAGATCGATGACCGCCGGGCAGGCGGTCCAAGATGGTCCTTTGCCGGACGTCAGTCGCACCTCACGGTGATCGACCGCGGGAAATCCCGGCTGCCGACGGGCCTCAAGGTAGGCAGCCAGTGGAATCGCGTTGCGCCGATAATACTCCCAGGGGTCTCGGCGGTACCGCTTCAGCACCGGCCGCAGCCATGGACGGAATCGCTTCCAGGACCACCCGTTCGGCATAATCCGGATCCGTTCACGATATGCCGGGTGGCCCGCGAAATGCTCAATCAGATCCACCGCGTGCTGCGGGACCCCCTGGGGTAGCGAGTCCATCACGACCAATTCATCGCTCGCCAGGACGTCCTGCGCAAACTTGACACCCAATCGCCCATTCTGGATGACCATGGGGTGCCGGTTCGTGACGCGCAATTCGCGGCCGTCCCCGGCGCGCAAGTGCACCATCGGGCCGTCATAGGGCCTGGAGACAAGCCACTGCAAGGGCCGAAAGATGCTTTTGCGGCGTTTCAGGTCAAACGACAGTGTCTGAAGCCCCCGCGGCCGGATGAACGTCATGCCCTGGCGCCGGTGGACACGTTCGGGCTGCTCCATTGCCAGCTGATGAAACGCCTCTTTGAAACTGGTCACCTCCACGGTCTCCCCGCGTTTCAGCACAAGAATCTCGCGTCCATCCAGGCAATGCCCACCGATGCCAGGGCCGGGATAAAACGGCATAAACCCGAACGGCTTCGTGCGCGCCCCTTCGATGACCTCCCAGACGTTGATGCCGAGGCGGTCACAGATGAGGGCGATCTCGTTGACCAAGCCGATATTCACGGCCCGGAAGGTGTTCTCGAGGATCTTGACCATCTCCGCGGTCTTCGCCGAAGACACCGGCACCGTCTTATGGATGACCGAGCCGTAGAGGGCGGCCGCCAACTGCGTGCACGCCGGCGTGGCCCCACCGACCACCTTCGGAATGGTCCGCGTCGTGTAGGTGGCGTTGCCCGGATCGATGCGCTCCGGCGAGAAGGCGAGTGCAATGTCCCGGCCGACCTTCAGTCTACGCGCCTCGAGCGCGGGCTGCACGACTTCTTCGGTCGTGCCGGGGTACGTGGTGCTCTCAAGGACGATCAGCTGCCCGCGGCGCGCCCGGCGCGCAATCTCCTGTGTGGCCGAGAGGATGTAGGACATGTCCGGCTCGCGCGTCTTCCGCAGGGGGGTGGGGACACAGATGATGATGGCGTCCTGGGTCGCCAGGCCCGCGAAGGAGGTGCTCGCGCTCAAGCGGCGCCCCTTGCGCGCCGCGGCCAGGTCCTCGCTCGAGACATCCTCGATGTACGAGCGCGCGCTCAGCACGCCGCGCACGCGCCGCTTGTCCGGGTCGAACCCCGTCACCCGGAAGCCTTCCTTGGCGAACTCGACCGCCAACGGCAGACCGACGTACCCAAGGCCCAAGACCCCGACGCGCGCGGTCCGGCGCTCGATGCGCCGCGCCAGACGGGCCAGCGGCGGCGAGAGGGTTTTCCGTACCGCCTTCTTCGAGCGTCGGCTCGGCATCGGCCTCAGTCTGCCCGCGCCGTGTCTGTTCGCGCCGCGCGGGGCTCCGCGGAATCGAGCCAGTGGTACGACTCCTCGCGCAGCCCCGCCACAAGCGGCAGCCACCAGTCGGCGTGGTGTCGATACCAGGTGACGGTCCGCGCGAGTCCCTCACGGAACTCTGTCGCCGGCGCCCAGCCAAGTGCACGCAGCTTCGAATCCTCCACTCCATAGCGCCAGTCATGCCCCGGCCGGTCCGGTACGTGCTGGAGCAACCCGGACCCGCAGCCGACAAGTTGCAGCACCGCGGTCGCTGTCTGCAGATTGGCCGCCTCGTGACCGCTCCCGATATTGTAGATCTCACCGGGTTCGCCGCACGACACCAATACCTCGAGCGCCCGGCAGAGATCCTCCACGAAGAGCCAGCTGCGGCGCTGCGAGCCATCGCCGTAGAGTGGAATGGGCTGCTGTTCGAGCGCCCGCGTGATGCACAGGGGAATGAATTTCTCCGGGAACTGGCCGGGCCCATACGCATTGGTCGGCCGCGCGACCACGACCGGCACGCCATAGCTGTGATGGTACGCGAGGACGAATCCGTCGGCTGCGGCCTTGCTCGCGGCGTACGGACTGCGCGGCGCCAGCCGTGCGGTCTCATTCACCTCACCGGACAGCATCGGCCCGTAGACCTCATCAGTACTCACATGCAGAATGCGCTCGACCCCCGCCCGCCGCGCCTCCTCCAGCAGGACCCTGGTACCCTCTACATTGGTGCGCACGAACGGGGCTGCGTTCGTGATGGAGCGGTCCACGTGGGTTTCTGCCGCGCAGTGCACGACGACCTGACAACCAGCCACCGCCATGGCAACCTGCCGTGGGTCTGTCACGTCTCCGCGCACCAGCCGGTAGCCCGTCAGCCTCGCCACATCCTCCACACGCGCGGTGGACGCCGCATACGTCAATACGTCGAGGTTGACGATCTCGTCCCCGGGATGTGTTGCCCGCCACCGGCGGATAACATGCGAGCCGATGAAGCCGCACCCACCGGTCACCAGGATGCGCATCACTGCACCTGGGCCGGCTCGGCGCCAATGGCATCGCCGCGACCCGCCCTCGTCTTCTGCCGAACCAGCGCCGTGGCCCGGAAGAGGCTCTCCGGATGCCCGGCGTCCGTCCACCAGCCCTCGAGGACGTCGTGGTGCATCCGCCCGCGGTCGATGTAGAGGTTGTTCACATCGGTGATCTCCATCTCCCCCCGCGTCGACGGCCGCAGCGCCCGGATCATGTCGAATACCTCGGTGTCATACATGTAGACGCCCGCAACGGCGTACGGTGACGGCGGATCTTTGGGTTTCTCGTGGATGCGAATCACGCGCTCCTCCTTCAACTCCGCCACCCCAAACCGCCACGGGTCTTCGACCTCCTTCAACAGCACCCGAGCCCCTTCGCGCTGAGCGGCAAACCGTTCCACATACGCGCCGATGCTGCGCTCCAGGATGTTGTCTCCTAGGATGACGATGATCCGTTCCCCGCCCGCGAAGTGCTCCGCGAGGCTCAGCGCATCTGCAATGCCTCCCTCCCCCCGCTGGTAGGTATAGTCCAAATGCTTGAGGCCGAAGTCCTCTCCATTGCCAAGCAGGCGAAGAAAATCGCCCGCATTGTTGCCGCCGGTCACAAGCAGAATCTCGCGAATGCCCGCGTCGACCAGCGTTTGGATGGGATAGTACACCATCGGCCGGTCATAGACCGGCAAGAGATGCTTGTTGGTGATCCGCGTCAGTGCACCGAGCCGCGTCCCCAACCCGCCAGCCAAGACGACACCCTTCATGATCCCGAGCGCTCCGTCCCGCGTCCAACTCCGACGTAGGTGAACCCGAGCTTACGCATCTGCTCCGGCTCGTAGATGTTGCGTCCGTCGAGGAGCAGCGGCCGGCGCAGCAGTTTCTTGATGCGCCCGAAGTCGAGCTCCTTGAACTCGTTCCACTCCGTGACAACGGCCAGGCAGTCCGCGCCCCGCGCCGCCTCATACGGGTCCTTGCACATGGTCACCTTCGGCAGCAGATGGGCCGCTTCCTTCATGGCCTGCGGGTCGAAGGCCTTGACGGTCGCGCCCTCGTCCTGCAGCGCTTCGATGATGTCGATGGCGGGTGCATAGCGCATGTCATCCGTGTTGGGCTTGAACGCCAGCCCCAGGACCCCCACCGTCTTGCCCTTCAAGTTCCAGAGCGCGCGCTTGAGCTTGGCCACGAAACTCCGCTTGGCTTCCTCGTTGATCTTGCGCACCGCCTTGAGGAGCTCGAAGTCGTAGCCCAGCGTCTCCGCGATCTTGATAAAGGCGTCCACGTCCTTCGGAAAGCAGTTGTGGACAACCAAGCCGGTTCCGGCTACTAAGAGTTGATTGTCCGTCTCTACACTGTAGACGTACGTGCGGTCCTCGTAGGCCTTCACACGCCGGACCGGCAAGAGCACGTATCCCGGCCGGCGCCGGAATCCGCGCTGCCTGATCCGGCGCTGATACCGCCCCAAGGCCTGGTCAATCCGCCGGCGCTTCGCTGGCCCAAATACGTCTCGCAGCGATCGGAGCTGCTCAAGACCGCTGACACGCAGAATATACGCGGGCCGAGTGGACTGGTTCATCCATCGCTCGTGCAGCGAGGGGACGATCCCCAGCGACTGCAGCAGCAGCACCACGCCTTCGGCCAACGCCTTGCTGGTCGTCGCGTACTCAAACACCACGTTCCGCCCACCCTGGAGCGCGGTGATGGAACCATCCCCGCTAAAGAGCCCCTGCAGCAAGGCCCGTCGCAGTCGAGGGGGGACGTTAAACGCGATGGTCGGCAGTCGCTTATCATGGGAGCTCGTCCCGCACTGCAGCACATCCCGCACCAGCCACGCCAAGAGTCTGCTCGACACGACAGTCGAGACGGCACCAGGAAACCAGACGACGTCGAACCGGATGCCGTAGCGATGCAGCATGGCATGGAGATCCCTCACATAGCCGCGCTCGTGTCGCCCGAACGAGATCCCAAGGCGCTCGCGAACCCCTCGCGCCCCTGATTCAGCCGAAATCCAGCCCTCCGCGAGGTAGTAGCCCAGCCAGCGCAGGAGCCTGGCATCCACCGGAAAGACTGCGGGAATCGTTGTCGCCTTGCCTCGTGCCGTGAAGAGCCGGATGCGCGACGGCTCGACCTGCAGTCCGCGAGCCTCCTGCAGATGTCGGTACACGCCCCACGCCATGACGCCATGGCGCGCGACGTCATACGGAGACTTAGCAAGCGTGCGGGGAATCGCCCCCAGCCAGCGGCTAGGAATACGCTCAAACGCTCCATCGGTCGCACGCAACCGCACCGAGAGTGCGGTACCACGCCGCTCGAGGGTTTCTAAGACATTGATCGTCCGTGCGGGCTCCAGCGTTGGAAGCCTTGTCGGGCTCACCAAGAGGTCGCCCTCGCGCACATCTCGTGCCTCGCGGATCTCAAGCGCCGTGGACCTCTCGTGCGCCACCATGATCGGGTGATTGGCCGTCACGCGGACACGGCGCCCCATCATGGTTTCGAGTTCGACAAAGGGCCCCTCATACCATCGGCGCGTCAGACATCGAATGCCTGTCAGCGTGGCCCGGCGGCGTGTCTGGTCGAACGACAGCATCCGTCCACCTGCTGGCACCGCCACGTCAACCTCTTCCACGCGGCCGGCAACCGGATGCCGAGCGAAGATGTCCTGGAAGCGCTGCACGCTCACATGGGGACTGTTGAGCATGTACGTCGATTCCGTCCCCTCAAAACAAAACCCGCCGTAGCCGACGCCTGCATTGAGGAACGAGCGGCCGATGCGCGGATCCAGCCCCATGCCGTGGGCCACCTGCTGGATGTCGGCGCCGGAGCGCTCGCACACCTGGGCCACCGCATTGATGAACGAAATCTTCATGGAGAGGAAGGAGTTCGACGCGTGCTTGATGAGTTCGGCGCTGGCGATATCGGTGACGACGATCGGGCAGCCGAAGGGCTTGTAGAGCTCGGTGAGCAGCTGTTTCGCCTTGGCGCTCTCCACCCCGAGGACCACGCGGTCCGGCTTCATCGTGTCCTGGATGGCCGTTCCCTCGCGAAGGAACTCGGGGTTCGAGGCGACGTCGAAGGGCACCTTGCGCTTGCGGTAGGTCTTGATGGTGTGGTACACCCAGGCCCCGGTCTGGACCGGCACGGTGGACTTTTCCACGATGAGGCGGTAGCTCGTCATGTGCTCCGCGATGCCGCGCGCCACCGCCTCGACATACGTGAGATCGGCCTCGCCGGTGTCCCGCTGGGGTGTGCCCACGGCGATGAAGAGGATGAGGGACTTCGCGACCGCCTCTTTCACCGATGCGGTGAACGTGAGCCGCTGCTCCTTCACGTTCCGGTGCACGAGTTCCTCAAGCCCCGGCTCGTAGTAGGGCATGAGGCCGCGTTTGAGGTTGGCGATGCGCTTCGCATCGTTGTCGAGCATGGTGACTCGGTTGCCCAGGTCGGCGAAGACCGCCCCGCTGACCAGGCCGACATGCCCGGCCCCAACGACACAGAGATTCATGGTTCCATCCTCTTTGGAGGACGACACTTACGCGAAGCGCGTGCGTGGCACGAAGGCGCTAATTATACCAGATGCTCGGCGGGGAAGCGACTGCTTGCCCAGGCGCCTCAGCGAACCGGGGAGAACGGACTGCTTTGGGAACCCTGTTTCGGCTGGTGGTACGACGTCTCCATCTCAATCGGCAGTTCTGGATAGGCCTTGAGGGTGAGGGTCAGGAAGACCTCTTCCCCGTATTCCCGGTCGACGCGATACACAAATTCGGCCACCCAATCGTGCAGGTCCCGGCGAAGGTTGTATTGGTACTCGCGGAGGTTCTCAAACCGCTTCGCACCTCCAACCACCTCTTTCCACGTGTAGCGGTTGAAGGCCCCGACCTGCCACTTTTCGGTGAGCCTCCAGTCCCACTGCAGGACGCTCTCCGTCTTGTCGTTCCTCGAGTAGCGGTGGCCCAGCCCTGCATACCACTGACCTTGGGGGATGAAGGAGAGTCCGCCGCGCGGGCCGGGCTGGAAGCCCACCGGCGCGGGGGAGGTGATGTGCGGCGCAGACTGCGCCAGCGGCTGGTCCTTGCCGCCCACCATGACCAGGTCCACGTTCCAGTCCGCGAACCGGGAGTCCGTCGTCCGCTTGTCGACGTGCGCAGGCGCGGTCCAGTCGGACTCCACCCGCAGCCAGGACCAGGGGTAGAGCTCGAGGTCAAACTCCCAACTGCCAAGCTCGCCGCCTCCCTTGTTGCCGCTGCCGGCGAACGTGTACGGCACGGACGCCAGCAGCCGCGCCAACTCCACGGTCTGCGGGCGCCCGGTCGGACCGGGCCGCTTCGTCTGCAGCTTGTTCTCGAGCCCGAAACTCAACTGGTTCAGGGGCGAGGCGGCGAGGGCGAAGTTGAGCAGGTCATTCGACACCGTCGGCTCGTGCACGTAACTGTACCCGACGCTCGGCGTCAGGACGTGCCGGAGCTGGTTGATGTTGAGCCCCAGGACGTTGGTCGTCAGCGGGAACACGCGGAAGAGCTTCAGGCTGGTGTCCACCCCGCCGGAGAACTGCCCGCTGAGGATGGCGTCGTCCGCCTCGCGCCCATGGGTCTGCTTGTCCTTGGAGTAGTACGTCTGCCGCACCCCGGCGCGCGGCGTCACTTCCAGCGGCCGCAGCAGGCCCAGCGCGTAGCTGACCTGCTCGAACCAGTCCGCGCGGATGGCCTCGGTGTCCTCGCCGGAGTTGGCGGTCTTGCTGTTCAGATTGGCCGCGTCGAACTTCGTCTCGGAGAAGAACCGCGTCTGGCCAATCGGGGTCTTGCGGATGTCCATCGTCACCCGGGGCAGCTCTTCGGTGACCGACTGGAACCGGTTGAGCCGCTTGCGCCCCACGGCGGTGAGTGCGTACTGCTCCGTGTTGGTCACCGAGGACACGAAACTCTCCGCCACGTCCTCATCGACGAACTCCTCACGGAACAGGAACTCCTTCCGGAAGTTGACGTCGCTGTATTCCTGGAGGTCGGTGATCACCGTCGTGTCCGTGAGCGGACGCCAGGTGTGGCGCCACAGGATGCGGTACCGGTCCGCCTCGGCCCCGTTGGGCAGGGCCGAGGGCGGCTCGGTGTCGTTCGGATCGGGATTGTAGTACAGCTTCAGCAGGCCCTTGCCCATCCGCTGGTTGTCAAACTGGTGGTCGAGCCCGGTCCCCCAGCCGAAGTGCTCCCGCCAGTCCAACTTCACGGTGCCCTGATGCGCATCCGTACCCGGCACCTTGTACCGATAGCCGCCGAGGGCGTACGAGCCCCACGGCTTGCGTTTGCCCGGAATGAGGAAAAACGGCGTCTGGCGGTCGGCCACCGTCAAGAACGGCAGGTACAAGAACGGCAGTTGGTCCACGATGACCGCCGCGCTGCGGACGCGCGCGAGTTTCTCGCCCGAGAAGACGATCGCCCGCTGGCCCGCGAACTTGAAGTGCGGCGGTTCGAACTCGCACGAGGTAATGTAGCCCGGGGTGACTTGATAGACGCCCTCGGCGATGTGCTCGACGCTGCGTCCGTGTTCGTGCCAGGGGGGCGCTGAGACCGTGCCCTGGAGGAACCGGCCCTTCTTGGTGTCCAGGTTGTAGTGCACCATCTCGCCCCGGAAGACCTGCGCACCCTCCTCGAGCCGCACCCGGCCCTCGGCGTACACGTCGTGCGTGTCCGTGAACAGGGTCATCCGATCGCACGTGATCAGGGTATTCTCGAACACGACCTCCACGTCCCCCTCGGCCACCGCGAGCTTCCGGTCCGGCAGGCTGGTCATCTGCCGCCCGTTGATCCGCACGGCCCCCGCCGGAAGCCGCGGGCGACCAGCCAGGCTCGGGGAGACGACTTCGGAGGGCGGCGGCTCGGCCGGCATGCCGCTGACGACGACCGGGCCCAACTCAACCGACGGCTCGCCGCCAGGCCGCGCGACGCCGGCAGGCGCCTCAGCCGCGACGGTGGGCGGCGCCGCTGGCACAGGCTCGGTCGGTGCAGGCCCGGCCGGAACGACGGCGGGCTGACGAGTCGCAGCCTCGCGGACGGCTTCGGCCTGTGCGCGGGCGCGCTGCTGCTTGGCATCCTGTTCGGCTTGACGCGCCAGCGCCTCCAGCTCGGCATCCCACCGGGCCTGCTCCGTGCGCAGCTGGCGCTCGCGCCGCTTCTGCTCCGCGGCATGGCGGCGCTGGGCGCGCTCCTCCTCGCGCAGGCGCGTCTCTAAGTCAGCCTGACGTTCACGGGGCAGCGGTTGGAAGGCGGGCGGTGCCTCGACTCGCTGCTGGCACAGGGTCTGATGGAGCGCGGCGCGGGGGTTGGCCGGGTCCACGCGCAGGATTGCGTCGGCGGCGGCCAGGCAGGCGGCATAGTTGCCCTCGCGGATCGCGCCCTTGACGTCCTGCCACAGTCGGGGCACGTCGGCGGCGGGCACGGCGTCCGGCGGCATCGCCCGTCCAGGCGAAGGCGGTCCTGCGGCCGCAAGGGCCAGGGCCAGCAGGAGCCGGGTGGGTTTCAGCAGGGGCTCTCGCAGAATCGTGTGTGACGAGCGTGCCGCGCGTACCCGCTGGGCGGTTGCGTGGAGGTCCTCACCGCCGTCGTGAGGCCGGCACCGCCGCGGTGCGGGCCCGCCGCGCTGCGGTCGCGCCGGCGGTCTTCCAGGCCTTGGCCGACTCGGGCAGCCGCTCCCAATCCTGCAGGAACCGGTCGAGCCCGCTGTCCGTCAGCGGATGCTTCACCAAGGCCTCAAGGACGGTGAAGGGCATCGTCGCGATGTCGGCGCCGATGCGGGCGGCCTCGACCACGTGCATCGGGTGGCGCACGCTGGCCACGAGAATCTGGGTCGAGAACCCGTAGTTGGCATAGATCGTCTTGATGTCCCGGATGAGGCCCATGCCGTCGGCGCTGATGTCATCCAGGCGCCCGACGAATGGTGACACGCACCAGGCGCCGGCCTTGGCCGCGAGGAGCGCCTGGCTGGGCGAGAAACACAGGGTGACGTTCACGCGGATCTGCTGCGCGGAGAGCTGCCGGGTGGCCTTCAGGCCCTCCTTCGTCAGCGGGCACTTGACCACGATGTGCTGGTGCAGCTTCGCGAACACCCGGCCCTCCTCGACCATCTCCGCGGCGTCGCGGCTCGTGGTCTCCATGCTGACCGGACCGTTGACCGTCTCGCAGATTTCCTGGAGGAGCGGAAAGAAGTCCTTCCCTTCCTTGGCGACCAGGCTGGGGTTGGTGGTGACCCCGTCGATCGCTCCCCAGCTCATCGCCTCGCGGATTTCGCCCAGGTGTGCTGAATCCAGGAAGAGTTTCATGCAGGTCCCTCGCCGCTTACGTCTCGCCCCGTCCCGTCTCCCAAACTAACACGGCCGCGCCGAGAATTCCAGCCTCATCTCCCAGCGCGGCCCGCACCACGCGCACGGCCCGTCCCGGCGTGCACATCGCCTCCGCACGGAGGGTGCGCCGCATGGCCGGACCGAACGAGGACCAGTTGTTCGCGATGCCCCCGGCCAGGATGATGCGCTCCGGGCTCAGGATGTTCACCACGTTGGCCAGCCCGAGGCCCAGCCGCCGGCCGATCTCGGCCCACACTGCCTGGGCGCGGCGGTCACCGGCGCGGGCCGCCTGGCCGATCCATCGGGGCGCGAGACGGCCTCCGCCGCGCCCCTCCATGATGTGCCGCAGCCGCGGCGCGCCTTGTCGTAGCGCCCGGCGGCCCAGGGCCAGGATCGCGGTCGTGCCCACCAGTGCCTCGAGGCACCCGCGTCGTCCGCACCCGCAGCGCGGCCCCCCGGCCTGCACGACCATGTGGCCAATTTCGCCGGCGCTGCCCGCCGCGCCCCGCAGCAGCCGCCCATCGCAGATGATGCCCCCGCCGACTCCGGTGCCCAGCGTGAGGCACACGAGGTGCCGGGCGCCACGGCCCGCGCCCAGGCGCCACTCGCCGAGCGTCACTACGTTCGCATCATTGTCGACGCGGCACCGGCAGCCAAGCCGCCGTTCAAACAGCCGTTGCAGCGGCACCTCCCGCCATCCCGGCACGTTCACGCAGGTATGCACGATCCCGCGCGCCGCATCCACCGGCCCAGGGGCTCCGACGGCGAGGCCCCGCAGGCGGGCGGGACGCGCGCCGACGCTGCGCGCCAGGTCGTCCACCGCGCTGGACACGGCGTCCACGAACGCGCGCGGGCCACGCAGCGCCGAGGAGCGGATCACGCGGCTGGGTCCTAGCCGCCCGGAGGGGGCGACCAGGCCGATCTTGGTGTTCGTGCCTCCGAAATCAACGCCCACGGTCCACCGCCCGCTCATCCCGGTGTCCGCTCACCCGAGAGGTCGGGCGCCCACCGCGCCACCCGATTGCGCCCCGCGCGCTTGGCGGCGTAGAGCGCCTGGTCGGCCCGGTCGATCAGCTGCGGCAGGGCCTGCGCATCCTGCGGAAAGCCCGCGAGCCCGATGCTGATCGTCTGAGTCAGCAGCTCATCGTAGGCGCGGATGGGGTGGACCTCGACGATCTGGCGAAGACGCTGGGCGATGGGCAGGGCCTGCTCCACATCGGTCTCGGTCAGCAGCATGATGAACTCTTCCCCGCCGAAGCGCGCGAGGAGGTCGATTTCGCGCAGATTCCGCTGCAGGAGCGCGCTGACGTCCTTGAGCACTACGTCGCCGACGAGGTGGCCGTAGGTGTCATTCTTCTGCTTGAACCGGTCCAGGTCCATCATGAGGAGCGTGCATGCCAGCCCATGGCGTCGGGACCGGCGCAGCTCTTCCTCGGCGCGCTGGAGGAAGTAGGAGCGCACGAACAGCCCGGTCAGCGCATCCGTCACCGCGAGCGCCTCGACCTCTTCATAGAGGGAGATGCGTGACAGCTGGAGCGCGAGTTGGTGGGCCACCAGTCCCAGCGTCGCGGCTCGCGGCGCGGACAGCTCCTCGGCCGCGAGCACGCCCAGCAGCTCCTGGTCCCGCCGGATGGGCGCCCACGTGACGCGCCCGGTCTGCACCGGCGCGTCCGGCGCCCGGCCGCCGGACGCTGCGCCCCGAGCCTGTTCAAGTAGAGCGCGGTCCGACTCGTCGGGCTCACGAGCCCCCTCCGGCAGGAACCGGCCGTCGCTGCTGCGCCCGGCGTGCCAGATCGTCGCCGGCTCCTTGACGCATGCGATGAGGCGCAGCCGCCGCGCATCGAGCAAGCGCAGCGTCAGCTCCGCTGTCGTCGCGAAGAGCTCGTCCACATGGGCCGCGCGGGAGGCGTCCTTCGTGATGTGGTACACCTCCGTCATCTCACTGATCTGCCGCTCCAATTGTTGTGTCGCGGTCTGCAGGGACAACAGGGCCCGTGCGGCTTCGGAGAGCCGCGCCAGCCGCCGGGCCTCTTCAGCCTGACTGGAGGCTAGCAGCGCCTGATCGCGCCGCTGCTGCGCGTCCAGCAGCCACGGCGTGGCCCCGAGCGTCACGAGCTGAGCCCAGCCGACCCAGGTCGTCAGCATGGTGGCCTGCGTCCAGATGAAGACGAGGAGCGTCAGGGAGGTGCACACACCCGTCGCCCACCAGGGAGAGGACAACGCCGAGAGCATGGCCAGCGTCCACAGGGCCACGATCATGCCGCACACACCTGGTTCCGCCCCGCCCCTTTCGCCGCGTAGAGCCGCTGGTCGGCCACGCGGATGAGCTCCAGTTCCACCTGGCCGTCGTCCGGCGCGGCCGCGACCCCGACCGAGACCGTGACCGGCCGCTCGCCCGTGCGCCCGCCGCCCCGGAAGCGTCTCTCGATGGCCCGCCGAACCGCCTCCGCGACATCGCCGGCCTCCGGCCGCTTGGTCCGCGGCAGGAACGCCGCGAATTCCTCGCCGCCGTAACGCGCCACCACCGCATCGGCAGGCAGCGTCGAGCGCAGCACCTCCCCCACCGCCTTCAGCACCAGGTCGCCGGCCGTGTGGCCGAACGTGTCGTTGTAGAGCTTGAAGTGGTCCACATCGAGCATGAGCATCCCGACCGGCTCCCGCGAACGCATCGCGCGGGTCAGCTCACGGGTAAGGGCCTCCTGAAAGGGCCGCCGCAGCAGCAGGTCGGTCAGCCCGTCGGTGACGGCCAGTCGCTGGGTCTGGGCGAAGAGGCGGGCGTTCGCCGTGGCCGTCGCCGCCAGGTCCATCAGGATCCCGAGGAAGCGCAGATCGTCCTGCGTGTAGATGCCGGGGGTCGGGCTGTCGAGCCGCAGGACGCCCTCCGCGCGCTGCCCCAGGACCAGCGGGCAGGCCATGACGGCGCTCACGGGCCGCTCGGCCAAGACGCCCATGGTGAAGCGAAAGTCGCGCCGCACGTCGCTCACCAGGAGCGGGCGCTGCGTGCGCAGGACGTGCCGATCGAACTGGTCCCCCAGCTTCGCGCGGATCGTCAGCCCCGCGCGCCGTTTGGAGGCCACGAGCGCCAGTTCCGACAGCCCCGGCTCGACGAGGAACAGCAAACACGCGTCAGATTTGCCGATCAGCCCGAAGGCGCGCTCCACCACGAAGTCCGCAATCGCCGCCACGTCGCTCATCCCGACGAGCTGCTCGGCGATCGACTGCAGCTGCCCATAGCGCGCGTGCTTCCGCTGGAGGGCCTCGCGGGTCTGGCGGGCGGCCTCGATGGCCTGGTCCTTCAGCGCCTGCTCCTCGTCAAGATCCTCGAGGACCTGCCGCATGCGCACGATGCGGCGCTCGCGCCGCTGCCGCTGCCAGGCGGCCGCCGCGACCAGCAGGGTGAGCGCGGCCACATCGGCGCTGATCGCCGGAGCCTGTCGCACGCCCCAGGCCCAGACCGCGCCCAGGAATACCAGCACGCTCAGCGCGGCCGCCACCGCCCGCCCGAAGACGACCCACGCGTAGGTGCCCAGGGCGACCAGAAAGAGGAGCAGCGTGTGCAGCAGCGCGGTGTCCTGCGCGCTGCCGCGCACGAGGTTCGTGACCACCGTTGTGCCCAGCAGGACGTACGCCAGGCCCACGAGGCCGCGCAGGATCAGGGTAGCGCGCAGCGAGGGTGCAGCGTTCACGGCAGCTCCAGACCGCGGCGGCGGGAGGGACCGGCCGATAGGACTAAACGATCGCCGCCTCGGTATCCAGGTCGAAGAAGTGCGTCTTGCCCATGTCGAACACGAGGTCGATCTCCTGGTTCACTTCGGGACGGTCGTGCGGCCCCACCCGCGCGATGAGGGCGTGCTGACCCGCGCGCAGGTGCAGGTAGACCTCCGCGCCGAGCGGTTCCACGACTTCCACGTTGCCCGTCACGACGCTGTCCGTGGGCGCATCCGTGACGAACAGCTTGTCGTAGATGTCCTCGGGGCGGATGCCGAAGAGCACCGGCTTCTCCTCGTAGGCGGAGAGCCGCGCGACCATCTCCTCGACGATGGGGAGCCGGAACATGCCCTCGTTGAAGTGCAGCTGCTCGCCGACGCGGATGATCGTCCCGCGCAGGAAGTTCATCGGGGGCGAACCGATGAAGGATGCGACGAAGCGGTTCGCCGGGTGGTCGTAGATGGTCAGGGGATCCGCCACCTGCTGGATGACCGCCTTGTTCATGACCACGATCCGGTCGCTCATCGTCATGGCCTCGGTCTGGTCATGGGTCACGTAGATCATGGTGGTCTGCAGCCGTAGGTGCAACTTGCGGATTTCGGTGCGCATTTGCACCCGCATCTTCGCATCGAGGTTGGAGAGCGGCTCATCGAACAGGAACACGAGGGGCTTGCGCACGATCGCCCGCCCCACGGCCACGCGCTGGCGTTCACCGCCGGAGAGCTCGCGCGGCTTGCGGTCGAGGAGCGCCTCGATGCCCAGGATGCCCGCGGCCTCGTGCACGCGGTGGTCGATCTCCCGCCGCCCATAGCCGCGCAGGCGCAGCCCGAACGCCATGTTCTCGAACACGGTCATGTGCGGGTACAGCGCGTAGTTCTGGAACACCATCGCGATGTCGCGGTCCTTCGGCGGCACGAGGTTGACCAGCTTGTTGCCGATCCAGATCTGGCCGCTCGAGACGTCCTCAAGCCCGGCGATCATGCGCAGGAGCGTGGACTTGCCGCAGCCCGAAGGACCGACGATGACCAGGAACTCGCGGCTCTCGACGTTGAGCGCGGCATCCTGGACCGCGACGACCCCGCCGCCGTAGATCTTGGAGACGTTGCGCAGACTGACCTGTGCCATCAGCGTGCGAGGAGGCCGACGAGCCGGCTCAGGGTCGCGCGCAGATCGCGCCGGTGCACGATGAGGTCGATGAGGCCGTGTTCCAAGAGGAACTCCGCGCGCTGGAAGCCTTCGGGGAGCTTCTGGCGGATGGTGGATTCGATGACGCGCGGGCCGGTGAACCCGATGAGCGCCTTTGGCTCGGCCAGAATGAGGTCACCCAGGGTCGCGAAGCTGGCGAGGACACCGGCCATCGTGGGGTGCGTCAGCACCGACAGGAACACGCCCCCGCTGGCATCCAGTCGCATGAGGGCGCTCGCGGTCTTGGCCATCTGCATGAGGCTGAACATGCCCTCCTGCATCCGGGCCCCGCCGCCGGAGCCCGAGATGATGATCAGGGGCCTGTGCGACTCCGTCGCGCGCTCGATGGCCCGGGTGAGCCGCTCGCCGACCACCGAGCCCATGGAGCCCATCATGAAGCGTGAATCCGTGATGCCGAGGACGACGTCACGCCCGTCCAGCCGCCCGGCGCCCGTCAGGCAGGCGTCCGTCATCCCGGAGGTTTGCTGCTCCTCCACCACCTTCTCGGGATAGGGCGTCGGCACGCTGAACTCCAGGGGGTCCGACGGGGCCAGGTCGGTGTCCCACTCCTCGAACGTGCCTGGATCGAACGTCATGCCGAGCCGCTCGCGGGCCGTGAGCGGGAAATGGAAGTCGCACTTGGCGCACACCCGGAGATTCTCCTCCAGCGCCTTGTTATAGATGAGCTGCCCGCACGATTCACACTTCGTCCACAGCCCCGCGGGAATCTCCCGCGTCCGGCGGCGCGACAGGCTGGACTGGCGTTTACTGAACAGTTTCATCCCACCACCTGCTCGCGTCCCGCCCGTGCGGGACGCGCGGCACGTTGCCATCTGGTCACTGGGACGATCCCGCGAGCCGCCGCGCACGCAGCGAGCGGCACCACCATCCTTCGTTCGATCGCTGCGACGGGCAGGTGGTGGGACCGCGTGGGCGGCGCGGCAGCGCGCCGGGGACGTGCCAATGGGTTGCTATCCTAGCACAGCGTCGAAAGCACCGTCAATGCGCCCTGGGCACGGCACCGGCAGCCGACGGCTCGAACGGATAGAAGGTCAGCCCTGAGGGGACCTTGGGATCAAAATACGTGGACTTTGGCGGCATGACGTGCCCAGCTCGTGCCAGCTGGTACACCGTCGGCAGAGGGATCTCACGCAGCAGCCAGGCAGCCTGCGCCGTGCCCTCCTGCAGGGCCGTCCAGACGTCTGCCGGCTTGCCGGTGTAGCGGACCTGCTCAGGCGCAACCCCCGCCGCAGGCAGCACGAGGCCGTGCAGCACCGACACGTCCAGCGCCGCCAGCCCCTGCGGCTGTCCCGACCCAGCCATCCACCGGGTGCGTGCCTCGGAGCGCACCTGGATCCTGTAGGCGGCGGAGCCTGCGCAGTAGCCGAAGCAGCCCTGTGCCGCGCCCTGACGCTGCACCCACGCAAGCGCCGCAGGCCCGTCGGCCACAGGCTCGACATCGCACGTCGCCGCCAGCACATCGAGGTCGATGGGGCCGTCGAGCAGCCGGTGGATCGGATGGACGACCAGCGCCGGGTCGGCCATCGAGACGCAATAGGCCATGAGCCCGCGGCAGCGCCCGCGGTTCGCGGCGGCGACCTCGAACCGGTGGTGCCCATCGGCGATCAGCAGCGGCGACGCCGCCAGGTGCCGCTCGAACGCCGCCGCCAAGTCCGGGCCCTGCAGCGCCCAGCACTGGACCTCCTCGGCGCCCACTCGGCCGGTCGCGGTGGGCGGCCCGGCGCAGGCATCGCCCAGCGCCTGCTGCATCCGGCCGGCCTCGTCAGGATACACAAGAAAAACCGGCTCCAGATTGGCCCGCACAGCCTCGAGGAGTTTCGTGCGGTCCGCTTTCGGCCCGGCCAGCGTGCGCTCATGCTTCAGCACATCCGCCACGCCGGCCTCCAAGTCGAGGAGCGCGATGACGCCCAACCGGGTGCGACGCGCCCCGGCCGGATCCGCGAAGGTCTGCTTGACGGCGTACAGCGCCGCAGCCGCATCCTGCTCCAGGACGCCCTCCCGGCGCCACGCGAGAAAGTCGGCGCGCGCGCGGGTGTAGCGGTTGTCGGCGTCCGTGTCCGTGGGGTGCTGCCGCCCAAGGATCAGGCGGACCACGTTGTGCGGCGAGGCGGCGTAGAGTGCCTCCTGCTCCGTCGGGGTGATCACGTCGTAGGGGGGTGCCAGGAGCGCGCTGAGGTCGCCCGCCGCGGGCGCGTAGCGCAGCGCCTGGAAGGGCTTAAGAGTCGCCATGCGCAGGGTGCGCGTGGGCGAGCGTGTGCGTGTGGTGGCGGTGGGCCGTCGCGACCGGGACCACGATGTCGCTGATACAGCACGGCACCCAGACGGCGAGGACGATGATGGCGAAGACCGGGAAGATCTGCTGGACGTCGGTCATCCAGCCGGTGAACCCGAACGAGATCAAGTAGAGGAGCGAGGCCGCGCTGCTGACGAACACATGCGCCCCATGCGAAAAC
>SBAZ01000024.1 GCA_005239935.1 Planctomycetales bacterium
ACCAGCCTGGGGCTGGCGATCAACGTCGGGTTGGCGGTGTGGCTGATTCCTTCGCGCGGGGTCACCGGGGCGGCGATCGCCGCCGTGGTCAGCAGCGCGGCGACGTGGCTCGTGCTCTGGCGGGCCTTGGGGCACTCGGGCGTGCGCTGGCCCTGGATGTCGGCGGTCGCCAAGCCCATGGTCGTCGCCGCCGCCGTGTTCCTGGTGCTGCGGGGTCTCCAGGCCGCGCCGTGGCTGGTTCGCTTCGCGGCCGGCGGTCTGGCGGCCCTGGGGACGATGGTGCTGGCGAAAGTAGTCAGTCCGTTGGAATGGCAGCTGGTCGGTTCGCTGCCCGCACGGTGTATGGCATGGCTGACCGTCCGGCACTCCGCCGGCCGCGTCGCCAACGAGTGAGCGACAGTCATGTGCGGCATTGTCGGGATGCTTCAACGAGAGCAGCCGGTGGACCCGGTCGTCCTGAAGCGGATGACCGCGGCGCTGTTGCACCGGGGACCGGACGCGCAGGGCCTGCGATACCTGACCGCTGGCGGCGCCTCCGTGGGCCTTGGGCACACCCGGCTGCGCGTCATCGATTTGTCGGATGCGGCCGCTCAGCCCATGGGCAATGAAGACGGGTCGCTCTGGCTGGTCTTCAACGGGGAGATTTACAACTTCCAGGCGCTGCGATCGATGCTGGAGCAGCGCGGTGTTACCTTTCGGAGCGCCTCAGACACCGAAGTCATCCTCAGGCTGTACGAAGCGGAGGGCACGGCGTGCGTGCAGCGTCTTGACGGCATGTTTGCGTTTGCGCTCTGGGACGGCCGGCGCCAGCGCCTCCTGCTCGCCCGCGACCGGGTCGGCAAGAAGCCGCTCTTCTATACCCATACGCCGACGCTCTTCGCCTTCGGTTCAGAGATCAAAGCGCTCCTGCAGCATCCGGCGATCAGGGCGGAAGTCGACCGGACGGCGCTGCCCGCGTTTTTCCTCTACGGCTATGTCCCGAACCCGCGGACGTTGTATCGAGGGATCCACCAGCTGCCGCCGGGGCATCTCATGGAAATCGGGCCAGGCGGGCAGGTGCGACTGGAGCGGTACTGGGACCTCCTTGCGGCTCGACCGGCGCTGCCGCCCCTGTCGGAACGTGAGGCCGCTGCGCGGCTGCGCGAGCTGCTGACCGAAGCGGTCCGAATCCGGTTGGTCGCCGATGTGCCGCTCGGCGCGTTTCTCAGCGGCGGCATCGACTCCTCCATCGTGGTGGGATTGATGAGCCGTCTCACATCACAGCCGGTGCGCACGTTTTCGATCGGGTTCTCGGGTGATGCGCGGTATGACGAGACGCCGTATGCCCGCCTGGTGGCCAAGCAGTTTGGAGCCGTCCACACGGAATGCGTCGTGGGCCCCTCGTCCATGGACCTGGTTGAGCGATTGGTGTGGCACCATGACGGCCCGTTCGCCGATGAGTCGGCGGTCCCGACGTACCTGCTCTCGCAGATGACCCGCGAGCACGTCACCGTGGCGCTCAACGGCGACGGGGGCGATGAGCTCTTCGGCGGCTACCGTCGGTTTCCCGCCTCCCTGGCGGCGGAGCGGATCCCCTTGGTACTGCGGCGGGCCGCCAAGCGGGCAGCGGCCGGCCTGCCCTCCGGGGGCGCCTACGGCAGCGCCTCGAGGCAATTGAAAACGTTCATCGACAGCGCCCCCCTCCCGCTGGTCGAGCGGTTCAGCCGGTGGGCGTCGATCTTCTACGATGACCTGCCGCAGCTGCTGCCGGGATTCTCGGGAGCGGAGAATGGTTCGCATCCGCTGGCGTGGCTCGAGCCACATCTGGCGCGCTGCCACGACACCTCGGTGCTGGCGAAGCTGCTCTACCTGAACCTCCAAACCTATCTTGTGGATGACATGATGATCAAGGCGGATCGTTGTTCGATGGCGCACGCCCTCGAGGCCCGCTCACCGTTCCTCGACCGCGCGCTGCTGGAGTACGTCTTCGCCCTGCCGGATGCGATGAAGGTGCGCGGGGCACAGACCAAGGTGCTGTTGCGGCAGGCGTTTGCCGATCTGCTGCCGGCGCCGATCCTGCGGCGACCCAAGCGAGGATTCAGCGCGCCGCTGCACGCCTGGTTTGCCAAGGACTTGGGGGACTATCTCCGCGATCTGCTCTTGGCGCCGGACGCTCGGCTACGGGCGTACGTCAATCAGGAGTACGTGCGCCGGTTGCTCGACGGGCAGCGTGCCGGCCGGCAGGATGCCGCCAGCCGCTTATGGACGGTCCTGACGTTCGAAGTGTGGTTGCGGGCGCTGCCGGCGTGGTCGACTCCCGAAGGATGGCGGGACACGACGATGATGCCGGTGGAGGGCAGATGAGGAGCGCGCCGCGTCGCTCGCGGGCGACATTGATCCTGGGTCTCCTCGCGCTGGCAGGCTGGCTGGCGACGGCTTCACAGGTGCTCGTCCGCTTGAGCCCTGATGGCAAGCTCTCATCGCCCATCTGGAGGGCGGTCCCGGATGTCCGGATCTTCATCCTCTGCGTCGCGATCGCGCTGCTGCTCGGATTTGCCCTGCGGCTACGCCGGGTCGTCATGGTCCTGACGCTGGCGCTGGGCGCCGTCCTGTGGTCCGGGGCGGTGGGCCTGCGGGTGCTCAGCGAACGCTATCCGACGCATTTGCTCTTCCAGCCGAGCCGATTGCTGGCGGCGGCGCTCGGAGAAGAGATGCTGTTGAGTGACTTCACGCCGGGCACGTATCTCGTGGTGCCGCAGCACGCGGTGCCGCGGGCCAAATTTCCTGTCATCAATATCCATGCGCACTTCCGCAACTGGTACCTCCAGCGGACCCCGGCAGAGCTGCTCCGCATCATGGACGCGTGCAACCTCCGGTACCTTGTCAATCTCGACGGCCGCCTGGCGGGTGATTTGCAGGAGGCCCTTGCGCGGTACAGCGAGGCCTATCCGGATCGGTTCATGGTGTTCGCGACGTTTCCCTTCGGGAAGCGATTGCGGCCGGACGTGTTCCGCCAGCAAGTGGAGCAGGTGCGTGAGGCGAGGGCGCTGGGGGCCCGCGGACTCAAGATCTGGAAGAACCTCGGCTTTAAGGTCCGAGACCTGGAAGACCGCCTCCTCCCGATCGATGACCTGCGCCTTGAGCCGTTGTGGCAGGCGCTGGGGGAGCTCAAGATGCCGATCCTGTTCCACGTCGGAGACTCAATCGCGAATTACGGGGCGGTCGACCGGTACAACGAACAGTACGAGTGGCTCCGCTCGGCCCCGGAATGGGCCTACTTCGACAAGCCCACGCCGCCGCTCCACCTGCTCTTGCAACAGTTTGAACGGCTGGCAAGCCGGCATCCTGAGTTGACCTTTATCCTGGCGCATGTCGGCAACGTCGGCGAGAACCTGGCGATTGCCGGCGGGATCCTGGACCGGCATCCGAACGTCTTCATGGACATCTCCGCAAAGGTCCAGGAGCTCGGGCGGCAACCCCGCGCGGCGCGCGCGTTCTTTCTGCGATACCAGGATCGGCTGTTGTTCGGGACCGATGGGAATCCTGACGAGGCGGTGTACCGTGGGCACTTCCGGTTCCTGGAGACGGCGGATGAGTACTTCGACTACCCATTCTGGGGCCTGTTCAATTTCGGGCGATGGAAGATCTACGGCATCGAACTGCCGGACGGCGTCTTGCGAAACATCTACCATGACAACGCGGCGCGAATCCTGGGGCTGCCGCTGCTGCCGGCGGACGCGGGATGAGCGTCACACCGATGTCGGCTGCCCGGCGTGGGGTCGCGCACGCGGCGATCGCGGTGGTGGCGGGCGTGTCGCTCGCGTGCATCGCGACAGACCGGGAATATTGGCCATTCTCTCCGTATCCGATGTTCGCCGAGCTCGTGCCGACCCAGCCGTATGCCGAGGTGGTGCTGGTCGGGGTTCGGCGGGAGGATGGCGCGGAGTTCTCGCTGCGACCGCATAAGTACATCCGACCCTTCGACTGGTCGCGGCAGCGGGTGGCGCTCGAGCAGCTGCTTGAGCGGCCTGACGGCGGGGCGGCCGTGGCCAGAGCCCTGGCGGACTGCGCGCGCCGGTACGAGGTGCGGCGTGTGCGCCATCACGGGCCGGCGCTCAGCGCCATCCGGGTCTATCGGCTCGAGTGGCACCACGTGAACCCCCGGAATTCCGCCTCGGTCGATGTCGACCGAGTAGACCGGCGGGTACTGCTCGCGGAGCTAACGGTGCCGACGGAGGGGCGGTGAGATGACCCGGCTGCGGGACGCGTGGGAGCGGTTCTGGTTTGAGCCAGTGTCGCCGATGAACCTGGCCACGTGCCGGATTCTGTTCTTTGGCAGCTTCGCCCTCTGGTATCGCGCGCTCGACTTGCGGCCGTGGGCCGGCGTGGATGAGGTCTTTTGGATGCCGGTGTCGTATTTTGAGCACCTGCGCCTGGGCGTGGGTTCACCGGCGCAATTGGGGTGGATTCAGGCTGTATGGAAGGGCGCGATGTGGTGTAGCTGTTTGGGGCTTGCCACGCGCGCCAGCACGGCCCTCAGCGCCATTCTCGGGTTCTATGTGCTGGGGCTGCCGAACAACTTCGGCAAGACGCACCACTTCGATACCGTGGTGGTGCTCATCAGTGCGATCCTGGCGCTGTCGCGTTGCGGCGACGCGTGGTCGGTGGACCGCCTCTTCGCGCGGTGGCGCACGCGCGCGCCGCGTGTCGCGCCTCAGGGGGAGTACTCCTGGCCGGTGCGGCTGGCGCAGGTCTTGATGGCGCTCATCTTCTTCGGTGCAGGGATCTCGAAGCTGCGCCATGCAGGGTTGGCGTGGATCTTCTCCGAGAACATGGCGATGATTTTTCTCCCCTTCAGCAATTCCTGGGCGGAGGGGATCGTCCAGCTCCCCTGGCTGTGCCACCTGCTCGCTGCCGGGACGATCGCGATCGAGACGGGCGCTCCCCTGGCACTGTTCTACCGGTGGGCCCGATGGACCATCATTCCCTCGCTGTGGGTGATGCAGGTGGGCATTCTGCTCCTGATGAATATCAAGTTTCAGCCCTACCTCATCTGTTATCTCTTCTGGGTGCGGTGGGACTGGCTGCTCGAGCGGACTGGAGCCGCACTCCGAAGTGCGCGGCGGGTCGCCGTGGCGCCGCAGTCGGGGGGGGACCGATGACGGCGCGCGCGGCTCGCCTCACGTCATGGGGCACGGTGGCGCTGCTTCTCGGAGCGAGCGCCATGGTGAATCTCTGGGGAAACCGCTGGGGCGCGCCGGCAGCCTGGCACCCGGATGAGCTCACCCGCACCGCCGTGCGGATGGTGGAGGAGCGCACCCTGAACCCCGGCCGCTTCTACTACGGGCACTTCCACTACTACGTCGTGGCGTTGGCAGCGGTGGCGCCGGTCCGCATCGCCACGAAGCTCGGACTGCTCGCGCAGGAGGCCGCTCCAGCGGCCACCATCCAGGTCGCCCGGTCGCTCTCGGGCCTGATGGGGGCGTTGCTCGTCGGCCTCACGTTCCTCATCGGCCAATGGCTCTTCGACCGCCGACGCGGTCTGCTGGCGGCGTCGTTCCTCGCGCTCTCAATGGGATTCGTCACCGTGGCACACTTCGCGACCGTGGACACGGCGGCCAATTTCTGGTACTGGCTGGCGTGCGCCGCAGCACTCGGGTATTGGAAGCGCGGAGGCCGCGCGTGGCTGCTGGGCGCGGGCATAGCCGCCGGACTGGCCGTCGGCACCAAGTTCGACCGCGCCCTGGTCATCGTGCCGCTGGTGGGCGCCTATCTGTGGCGGGGAGAGCGGCGGCCGGGCGTGCTCCAGGGCGCGCTGGTGTTGCTGGGGCTCGTCTTTGTGCTCGTCAACCCCACGCTGTTGTTGGCGCCGTTTGAGAGCCTGGACGGGATCATTCGGGATCTCTGGTTCAACGCGATCCGGTTCGATCCCACTCGGCCCCGGTGGCATTTCTTCCGGTACCTGGAGGCCGGGTTGGGATGGCCGTTGACGCTGTTGGCCCTGGCGGGTCTGGCGGTCATGGGGTGGTGGCTGCTCCGGCGCCGCCGGGTCGCCGCCGTCGTGTGGCTGCTCTCCACCATCCTGCCGTACGCCCTCCTGATGGGCGGCAAGTATGCGCAGCCCTGGTACCCGGTCCTCCTCTTTCCCGGGATGGCGCTGGCCGCAGCGATCGCCGTCGTGGCGACGCCAGCCCGATGGGCGCGGGCCGGGCTCATCGGGGTCGCGATCGCCACCTCGGGCGCCTACACGCTTGGGGTGGTAGAGCAGTTTGAGCGAGACGCCCGGTACGCCGCGGCGGACTGGATGACCGCGCACGTGCCGGCCGGCAGCACGATCGAGTGCATCGGCTTGCCGCCCGCGCTTGATCCAATGCGCTACACCGTGCGGACACCGCGCAAGCCGCGCCTTGTCAGCGACGACGCCCGCGAGCGCCTGGAGCGCGATGCCCAGTACCAGCGCGTTCGGCAGGCCATCGCCTCGGTGGCGCGCTGGACGCTGCGCACTGGCCTGCCGACCAGGCCGCCGTACCAGGCGTGGTTTGACCGGTACGCCATTCCCGCGACGCCGCCCGCCTATCAGGCCGCGGAGCCGGCACAGCGTCCGGACTACGTCCTGTTTCTGGAGATGGAGCAGGGGCCGGCGCACTGGCTGCAGGTCCTCCAGGCCGAGGGATCAGGGTATGAGGCAGTTGCTCGGTTTCCCTTCGTCAACCAGTGGCTGCCCGCATGGCTGCGGGTGCAGCGCCCGATGTTTTTCGTGAATCAGACCGTGCATCTCTTCCGGCGTCTGTACGGCTCGGAGGCGGTCCAGGCGTCTGGAGGGGGCGCGGGCGACGTGGAGCAGCAGGGATGAATTCGGTGGTCATCCCGCTCAAGGATGAGGCCGACAACGTGCCGGAGCTCCACCGGCAGTTGGCGGCCAGCGTCGCCGGTGCCGAGGGATCCTGGGAGTTCATCTTCGTGGACGATGGCAGCCGGGACGGCACGTGGGAGGCGCTGCGCGCGGCCCGGCAGGCCGACGCGCGCGTGCGGCCGATCCGCCTCAAGCGCAACTTCGGCCAGACGCCAGCACTCGCCTGCGGGATTGACCATGCGCGCGGCGACATCATCGTGACGATGGACGGCGACCTCCAGAACGACCCGGCGGATATCCCGACACTCCTCGCGAAGCTCGCGGAGGGCTATGACGTGGTGTGCGGCTGGCGGCACCAGCGGCAGGACAAGTTGATCACGCGTCGCGTCCCCTCGCTCATCGCGAACCGGCTCATCGGGTGGCTCACGGGCGTGCGCCTCCATGACTACGGGTGCTCGCTCAAAGCCTATCGGGCGCTGGTCATCAAGCGCACGCCGCTCTATGCGGAGTTCCACCGCTACATCACGGCGCTCGTCACCACGACGGGCGCCCTGGTCGCTGAAGTGAAGGTGAACCACCGTCCGCGCCAATTCGGCAAGACGAAATACAACTTGGGTCGCATCTGGCGGGTAGCGCTCGACATGTTCACGATTGCGGTGCTGATCCGCTTTGCGGTCAGGCCGCTGCGTCTATTCGCCGTGCTCTCGGTCGCGGCCCTGGCGGTGGGACTCGTGTGTTTTGAGCGTGTCTGGCATTGGTACCTGGCGCCGGTGAGCGCGGTGCCGCAGGTCCTGCCCGGCGTGGGGATGCTGAGCCTGTGGCTGGCCGGGCACCTGGTCCTCATCGGCCTGCTGGCTGAGCTGGCACTGGCCACGGGGCATCGCCGGTCGCATGAGCTGGTCGCTCCAGAGGAGGCTGCATGATCCCACCACCTACCAGGGTCCCGCCTGCGGGCGGGACGCGCGGCGGGTCACGCCGCGCACAGACCAGTCGTCCACCCGCCGCGCCTGCAGCGGCGCGGATGGAGATTCGCGTATGCCGCTGCGACTGGCAGGTGGTGGGATGAGCGCATCCGCAACACCTGAGGTATCCATCGTGATGCCGCTGGGGCCTCGGCACGAAGACCTGCGGAGCATCTGCACGCGGCTGCGCGAGGTGCTGCGCGGCGTGGCCTCGGGGCATGAGGTCGTCATCGTGGATGACGCCTCGCCGGCCGCGACCCGACGAGGCCTCAGCGACTTGAGCCGAAGCTTTCCCGAGGTGCGCATCATCCGCCTCCAGCGCCCCATGGGGGAGGCGACAGCACTCGCCATCGGGTCGCAGGCCGCCCGCGGCCGGCTCCTGGTGACCGTCGATCCGTACCTGCACGTGCCGGTCGACGTGGTGCCCCGGCTGCTGGCGGAGGTGCGCAACGGCGCGGACCTCGTCTGCACGTGGCGCCACCCGAGGACGGAAGGCGGACTTGGGTGGCTGGCGACCGAAGGCTTCAACGCCGCGGCCCGGTGGCTGACCAACGTGCCGGTGCACGACCTCAACAGCCGCACGCGGGCGATGCGGCGGGAGGTCCTGGAGGACCTGCCGCTCTACGGCGACCTGCACCGGTTTCTGCCCATCTTCGCGGCGCGCCGGGGCTATCGGTGGCGCGAGATCCAGGTGCCCCAGCAGGCCGGCAAGCGCGAGGTCGGCCCGGGGAGCCTCACGGCCTACGCGCGGCGGCTCATGGACCTGGTGACCCTCGCGTTCCTCACGCGCTTCGTGAAGCGGCCGCTGCACTTCTTTGGCCTCTTGGGGCTGGCCAGTTTCCTGTCGGGGCTGGTGATCACGCTCATCCTGACCTACCAGAAAATGGTGTTGGGCCAGGGGATCGGCCACCGGCCCATGCTGCTGTTGGGTGTGCTCCTCATCGTGGTGGGGCTGCAGATCGCCTCGATCGGGCTGCTCGCCGAAGTGATGATCTTCACGCACGCACGCGACCTCAAGGACTACGTCATCGAGGAGGAAGCGGGATGATCCCACCACCTACCAGGGTCCCGCCTGCGGGCGGGACGCGCGGCAGGTCACGCCGCGCACAGACCAGTCGTCCACCCGCCGCGCCCGCAACGGCGGAGGTAGACACTCCTATCGGCCGTTGCGGCTGGCAGGTGGTGGGATGACCTGGAAGACGCTGCAGGAGCACGAGGCCTACTACCTGCCGCTGTTTCGGGATGACTACCGCCGCAAGAGTCTGGAGCGGTTGGTGCAGCGCTTTATCGCCGGGCGGCACGTCTTGGAGTTGCGCTGTCTGACGGGGCACCTTGCGGTGGCGCTGGCGCAACAGGGGTTCGAGGTCACGGCGCTGGATCCCTACGGCCCGGCCGTGGAGCAGACGAACGCGCACGCCCGCGCCCAGGGGATCGGGCGGGACATCGCGAGGACATGGGATTTCGACCATCTGACTGAGGCGGTGGATGGCGCACGATTTTCGACGGTGCTGTGTCTGGACACACTCGTGCATACCAGCGATGACGAGGCGCTGATGGCCCAGCTGGCGCAGATCACGTCAGCCGGCGGTCGGCTGATTGTCGATGCGCCGGCGTTTCCCGCCCTCCACGGCAAGCGCGACGCGGCCCTGGGGCACCTGCGACGGTACACGAAGGCCCAGCTCCGGGCACTGGTGGAGCGGCATGGGTTTCAGGTTGAGCTCATCCGGGCGTGGAACTTTGTGGCGCTGCCTGTGTATGTGCTGATTGAAGGGCTCATGCGCCGCAGGGTATCCGAGGATTTTCGCTTTGGGCGCCGAGGACCGGTCAACCGAGTCACCAATCGCCTGTTGCGCTGGTGGTACACCGGCATTGAGAACCGCCTGTGGTTTCCGTGTGGATTGACCTGGTTCGTGGTGGCGACAAGGGGCGGATGACGATGTCACCTCACGTGTCACTCATCATCCCGACGTTCAACGAGCGCGAGAACGTGCCGGTCCTGCTCGCGCAGATCGGACGCGCGCTGTCGTCGTGGCGCGGGCGCGTCGAGGTCATCGTCGTGGACGACGACAGCCCGGACGGCACCTGGCAGGCGGCCGAAGCGCTTCGGCCGCGATATCCGTGGCTGCGCGTGGTGCGGCGGACGAGCGGGGTCAAGGGTCTCAGCCCCGCAGTCGTCGAGGGTTGGCGGGCGGCGGCCGGCGAGGTGCTGGTGGTGATGGACGCGGACCTACAGCACCCACCGGAGGTGCTGCCGCGCCTCCTTGAGGCCTGCGAGCCGCCCGACGTGGATATCGTGGTGGCCAGCCGGTACCGGCCGGAGGGGGCGGTGGGTAAGTGGGTCTTCTGGCGGCGCTGGCTGTCGCGCGGCGCGTCCAGCCTGGCCCAGGCCGTGCTGCCCCAGGCCGCGCACGACGTCACGGACCCCATGTCCGGCTTCTTCGCGCTGCGCCGGCGCGTCGTGGAGGGGCTCGCGCTGCAGCCGCGCGGGTACAAGATCCTGCTCGAGGTGCTGGGCCGCGGCCGCTACCGCACGGTACGGGAGGTGGCGTACACGTTCGGTCGGCGGCAGGCCGGGCAGAGCAAGCTGACCTCACGCGTGATGGTGGATTACCTACGTCAGCTGGCGAGTTTCCTCTGGGAGCCTGCGGGGTTTGGTCGCTTCATGCGGTACTGCCTCGTCGGGGGCAGCGGGGTCGTCGTCAACATGGGCGTCCTCTGGTGGCTGAAGGGCAGCGGCGCGCTCGGCACGCTGCGTGCCGGCACCGTGGCCATCGAACTCTCGATCCTGAACAACTTCCTCTGGAACGAACTCTGGACGTTCCGCGACCGTAGTCACGCGCGTCCCGGCGTCCGCGACCGGCTGGTGCGGCTCGTGCAGTTCCACCTCGTGTGCGGCATCGGCGCGGTCTGGCAACTCGGCATCCTCTGGGGATTGGCGATCCAGTGGCAGTGGCACTACCTCCTGGCGAATCTGATGGCGATCGTCGTCGTGACCCTGTGGAACTACGGCCTGAACACGACCTGGACGTGGACGCGGGGCTCGAGCACTCCGGCACGCTCGGTGTGCAGGCCGTTGGTCTCGGCGGGCACCCAATGACGCCGCGCACCCGGCTGTCGTTGGGGCTGGCCAGTGTGCCGGCTGCCGTCTGGGCGGCCGCCCTGTGGCTTGCCGCGCGTCACGAGGCGACCTGGCTCTCACTGACACGGGAGGACGGGCCGATCGAGTGGATCCAGGTCGTCGCCGTCGTGATCGCTGCGGCCCTGGCGGCGCGCGTGGCGGCCCGCTTGCGGTGGGCGAGCGAGCGCGGCTGGGTGCTGGGGTATGCGGGCCTGGCGGTTCTGCTGGCCGTGGTCGCGGCGGAGGAACTCAGCTGGGGCCAGCGGTTGCTGGGCCTGCCCACGCCGGAGTGGCTGGCGTGGCGCAATGTCCAGCACGAGATCACCGCGCATAACCTGCCCGGGGTGGCACGCGCTCTGACCCGGGCGGCTGACGTCCTGCTGGTTGCGGTCGCCGGCTGCGCGATCGTGCGGCGATGGCCGCGGCGACGCGCCCAGGCATGGCCGCAGGCAGCACTGTGGGCTGTCCCGTTGTGGCTGGTGCCGTGGCTCGTGGCCTCCATGGGGTGGGTGCGCGCGTTCATTCTGGCGCAGGCCGCCGTCTTCCCGCGGCTGGTCGGCTCACGGCTGCAGGAGCTGAGCGAGCTCCTGCTGGCGTGCACGGTGGTCCTCTTTTTGGCTGGCGTCCTCCAGGGGATGGAGCGCGGCCGATGAGCCTGCCGATCACCCGCCGCTGGCTGCTGCTCGGAGGCTGCCTGCTCGTGGCGTTGTGGCTGCGGGCCGCCGACCTCGGCCGTCCGAGCTTCGACACCGACGAGTACTGGCACGTGTTTGCCGCGCAGGCGGTGAACACCACGGGGGAGCCGCGGCTGCCCTCCGGCAACCTGTACACCCGCGTGCGGTGGCACACGGACCAGGTGGCGGCGTCGTTCAAGCTGCTCGGAGTGTCTGAGGCGAGTGCCCGGGTCCCCAGCGTGCTCTGGGGCCTGCTGGCGGTGTTGCTGACCTATGTCGCCGGGCGCCGGTGGCTTGGCCCGGCGGCCGGGCTGGTGGCGGCAGGCATCGTCGCGGCCTCGCCGGTCATGGTCGAGACGGCGCGCTTCTGCCGGATGTACGCGATGTTCCAGGCGCTCTACCTGGGAACCCTCATCGCCTATGCCGCCGGATGGGAGCCCGCGGGGGTGCGGCTTCGGAGGCGCACGCTGTGGACCGCGGTCGGACTGCTTCTGTTTGCCGTGGCCCTGAAGACCCAGACGTTGGCGCTGAGCTTCATTCCCGCGGTGGCGGTGTATTGGCTCGGGCGGGCGCTGATTCGGCCGCGCAGCCGCTACACCGTCTTCCTGCTGGTCGCGGCGGCGGGGGCGGCGGCCGTCGCGGTGACCGGGATCGTGGACGTGCCGGCGCTCTGGGCGGAAGCGAACCGGGTGCCGGACTGGGCCGCCGCGCGGCAGCAGGACTACGCGTTTTATCTGAAGGAGTGGGCGGCGTGGTACCCCTGGCTGGCCTGGACAGCGGCGGCCGGCGCGGCGATCACGCTCTTCAGGTACCGGGCTATGGGCTGGTTCCTGGTGTGCCAGTTCGCGGTGCCGTTCGCCCTCCATAGCGTCGTGTTTGACTGGAAGGTGCGGCGCTACGTCTCGCACCTGTTTCCGCTCCTGGCGCTGCTGCTGGCCCCGCTGGTTGAAGTCGCGCTGCGCTGGGCATGGGCCTGGCTGAAGGCACTCGTGGAACCTGCGACGCCGCGCGCCACCGCCGGTGCGCGGGCAGGATGGGGCCTCGCCGGGTGCTTGCTGGCGGCCGCGCTGGCCGCGGGTGCTGGGCCGTCGGTAGCCCAGACGCTCAGCCTGCGCAACGACCCCCGGCGCCCTCGCTGGCGGCAGGGGTACACGTTTCTCAAGACGCAGGTGCGGGCGGGTGACGCGGTGCTGGCGGCCGTGCCCTTGAGCGCGCACCACTACCTGGGCACCGCGGCCACGCATGCATTCAACGGCGGCGAGTTCGACCGCCGGGAGAAGGCCCCCAAGGATGCCGAGGGGCTCTCACTCGACTGGTATGCCGGACTGCCGATGGTCTCTTCGCTCGAGACCCTACAGCGCGTCCAGGCGAAGTACCCGCGGGGGTGGATTGTGTCCAACCGCGGCCGGTTCATGGATGACGCGCACACGGAGCCGGCGCTGCGCGCCTACATTCTTGAGCATTGCCGGGCCTACCATCCGATCGAGGGCAGCACGACGGTCTATGTGTTCGGGTGGGACCGCACCATGGAGCAGGTCGCGGCGGATGTGACGGAGCCGTCCTCATGACGCCTGACCTGACCGTGGTCATCCCGACCCTGAACCGGGCAGCGTCGCTCGCGCGCACGCTCGAGACGCTGGCCGCACAGGAGACCGGCGGATCATTCACCTATGAGGTTGTCGTGGTGGACAACGGCTCCACGGATGCCACCGCCGCCGTGCTGGCGCGGCTGGCGAGGACGTTCCCGGTGCCGCTGCGGCGCGTCGCAGAGCCGCGGCGGGGCCGGCCGTATGCCTTGAACGCCGGCATGCGGGAAGCGGCCGGGGCCATCTTTGTCATCACCGATGACGATCTGCTCATCACCCCCGGGTGGCTCCGCGCATTCTGGCGCTGCTTTCAGGACGAGCGGCCGGACGGCGTGGCCGGTCGGGTGCTGCCGCGCTGGACCGACGGCCCTCCGGCCTGGCTTGCGAACGGCGCGCAGATGGACCTCAACCGGCTCGGCCTGGGCTGTCTGGACCATGGGGAGCGTCGCGTGAGCAGCCGCGCCGGACGCTACTGCCGGTGGGTCGGGGGGAACATGGCGATCCGGCGCGCGGCCGTGCAGCACGTGGGCGGCTTCGACGGCCGCATGATCCGTGGGCAGGACCGGGAGTTCTACGAGCGCTGCGTCGAGCGCGGGCTCGTCATCTGCTATGAGCCGGCAGCCCTCGCGCATCATCTCATCGGCGCGGACCGGGTCACGCCGGCCTACTTCCGCCGGTGGCGGGCGCGGCAGGGCGCCTACGATGCGTACCTCGTGCCCTGGCGCAAGACGGACGTGCTCACGCTGTTGCCGCTGTGGTGGTACGGGCGGACGCTGCGATCCCTGGGCCGCTGGCTGGCCGCGGCGGTGACGCGCCGGCCCTGGGCCGAACGGTTCCGCCACGAACTCTCCCTGCGGCATGCCGGGAGCATCTGGGTGCGCCGGCTGCAGCTGTGGCCGCGCTGGTGGGCGACGGTGCTCACCGGCCGCGACTGGCTGCCCGCGCCCGACACGACGGTGTGGCCGACTGCGGCGGGGTGCCCCTGATGGCCGGATTCGCCGGGTGCCTCACACGAGGAGGGCGGCCGGACCTGGTCCGCGCGTGGCTGGAACGGGCCGGTCAGCTGTTGGGCCACGCGCCCCGCGCCCGAGCACAGCGCCTCAGCCTGGGTGCCTTGGAGATGACCGCGTCCCTGCTGCCCACGGAGGCTGCGCGCTGGGCTGTGGCGAGCGACGGGTCACGCACCCTGCTCGCGAGTGGGGCCTTCAACAACCTGGCGGAGATCGCTCCGGCAACGTCGGGCCCCCTGGCGGGAGAGGCCCGAGCGCGAGCGCTGGGAGCGCTGTACGACCAGGCCGGTCCACGGCCCTTCGCCGAGCTCAACGGACCGTTTGTGGTGGGCCTGGCCGATCAGCGCACGCAGACGCTTCGGCTGATCGCGGACGGCCTTGGCCTCGGCGCGGTGTACTACGCGTTGACCGATGTCGGGATCGTGTTCGCGTCGGAACTCAAGGTCCTGCTCGCGCATCCTCAGGTGCCGCGCGACGTCGATGAAGAGGGGTTAGCGGACTTCCTGGCCTTCGACCATTGCAACGGCGACCGGACGTTCTACCGGGCGATCCGCCGGCTGGAGGGCGGCACGCTGCTGACCTTCGACGCGGCCTCCCGCCGGCTGACCACGGAGCGGTTCTGGGCGCCTCGGTACGCGACGGCCGGCAATCGAGCCACCCCGGAGGAGTGCGCGGACGAGTTAGCCCGGCGCATCCGCCGGGCGCTGCGACGGAGCCTGGCGGGCGGCGGGCGCATCGCGACGACCCTCAGCGGCGGTATGGACTCGCGGGTTCTGCTGGGGCTGGCCGCGGCCGAGGGGCTGACCGGGTCGCTCCAGGCCTTCACGACCGGCCACCGGCACACCTATGACGTGGTGTTCGGGCGACGGCTCGCGAAGGCGTGCGGCGTCCCCTGGCAGTTGATGCCGATTGAGGCAGATTTTTTTGCGCGGCGCGCCAGGCAATTCGTCTGGCTCACCGATGGGATGGTCAACGCGCACCATGGCTGGCAGACCGGGTTGGTGCAGCACATGCCCGCGGACTTCGACGGTTTGTTGACCGGCTTCATCGGCGGTGTCGTGGCGGGGTTCCCGCAACAACTCGGTGACCTGGGCGCAGGCGCCGACCGCGAGACGATCTTCGCGCGCTATCTCACCTTTGAGAACCATGTGTTCACAGACGACCAGGCAGCGGAGATTCTGCGTCCAGAAATGGCACGGCGCCTGCGCGGGGTCGCGGTGCAGGCGCTGCGGCGCGCGCTGCAGACCGCCATGGCGGACAATCCGTTCGATGCGACGCGAGTCGTCAGCCTGATGCACACCCAGCCGCGGGCCATCGCGTACTGCTTCAATCTGTACGGATCACGGTGGCCGGTTCACGCCCCCCTGGCGGATCAGAACGTCCTGGCGTACTGGTACACGGTGCCGCTCGCCCATCGCCTGAAGAAGCAGGCCTATAAGCTCCTCGTGAAGCGCCACGCGCCCCGTCTCGCCCGGGTTGCCCTGGATGCGACCGGGCTGCCGCTCTATCCGGGCCCGGTCCGGACGGCCCTCCACAAGCAGTGGAAGAGCCTGGTGAAGTACAAGTTGCCGCGCTGGTCCGGCGGCCGATACCGCTGGCACGACCGGCGCGCGTACGCCCACTACAACGAGTGGATGCGGCTGCCGTCCGTGCGGCAGTTCGTGGATGAGACGTTGACCCGCGCCGGCCGCCATCTGGAGCCGTGGTTCGACCTCAACCGGGTCCGGCAGCTGGTGGCGCGGCATCTCGGCGGAAAGGTCGACATCTACCGGCAGGTGAGCGCGCTTGTGACGCTCTGTCTCTGGTTCGAACAGGCGGAGCAGATCCAGCCGGTGACCGCCTCGTTCGAGACGCCAGTGCAACCGGCCCCAAGGTCGGCAGCGCAGGTGGGTGGGTGACGGGATGGACCTCAGCGTGATTCTGCCGACCCGCAACCGCGCGGAGACGTTGCGCGAGACCCTCGTCTCCTTGGCAAGCCAGCAAGTCAATGGAGCGTGCGCGGCCGAAGTGCTGGTGGTGGACAACGGCTCCACGGACCGCACGCCTGAGGTGGTGGAGACGCTCCAGCAGGCCTTTCTGCTCCCGCTGCGACGGATCGCGGAGCCGCGCGAGGGCAAGTCGGTCGCGCTCAACACCGGCATCCAGCACGCGCAGGGTGCCTGGCTCGTGTTCACGGACGACGACGTCGTGGCAGAGCCCGGATGGCTGGCAGGCCTGTGGCGCTGCATCCAGGAGACGGGGGCGCAGGCGATCGCGGGGCGTGTCGTGCCGCTCTGGACCGACGGGCGGCCGGCCTGGCTGACCGACAAGGTGCTCGCCCGGCTGGGGGCGCTGGGGCTGTTCGATGTTGGGCCGCACCGGCTGACGCTGCACCCGGCCCCACGTGAGTATTGGTGGGTGGGGAGCAACATCGCCGTGCGCCGCGAGCTCCTGGACCGCGTGGGCCGCTTCGATCCGCGTCGGATCCGCGGCCAGGACACTGAGCTTTATGCGCGGTGTGTGGCGGCCGGCGCCACCATCGTCTATGAGCCGGCGGCCACGGTGGCGCATCGGACCGGTGCGGACCGGCTCACGCCGGCCTACTTCCGGACCTGGCACCACCGAGCCGGCTACTACCGCGCGTACAGCATCCCGTGGCGTCGGCACCACCTCCTGACGCTCGCGCCGCTCTTCGTCTATCGGGAGATGGTGCGCTGGGCCGCGCGTTGGGTCCGGTCCTGGTGCCGCGCCGAGCCCTTCTGGTCGCGGCTTGCCGACGAGTGCCGTCTCCGGGCGGCGGTGAGCGTGTGGGTGGGGCGGGCCGCCGCGTGGCCGCGCGAGTGCCGGCGGGTGCTCGGGACGGCGCGCCGAAGCGTCTTATGCTCCCTGGGCATTGCCCGGTTGCTCTTCGAAGGAGATGCCACGACGCGGGCGCTGGGGCGCGCACTCGCGGTCATGAGCCGGAAGCGTCTCTCGCGGGCGGAAGCCTCGTGGGCCGTCCGGATCGAAGCGCTCCGTGGAGAACTGGAGGCCTCCAGCCAGACGATTCAGCTGGAGAACTACGGCGTCGGACGTCCCGATGCCCGCTCGAGCGAGGGCCGG
>SBAZ01000012.1 GCA_005239935.1 Planctomycetales bacterium
CGACTACAACAAGTACAAGGGGCTCTGCGAGCCGATCCTGCTGCACGAGCAGTCGCCGGAGTTCACGACTGTCGTGATCCGACCAGCCACGGTCTGCGGCTACGCGCCCCGGCAGCGGCTGGACCTGACCGTCAATATCCTCACGACCCACGCGGTGGTCAACGGGCGGATCACCGTGTTCGGTGGCGCGCAGCTGCGACCGAACATCCACATCGAAGACATCGCGGATTTGTACGTGGATCTGGTCGGCATGCCGGCGGAGCGGATCGCCGGCAAGACGTTCAACGCGGGCAATGAGAACTGCACCGTGGCCGACCTCGCCGAGCGCGTGCGCCGGGTCGTCCAGGAGACCGTACCGGGCCGCGAGCGGCTGGAGATCGCCACGACGCCGTCCGACGACGTGCGCTCCTACCGCATCAGCTCCAAGAAGATCGAGGAGGAGCTGGGGTTTCGTCCGCGGCGGACCATCGAGGACGCGGCCCGGGACCTGGTGCAGGCGTTCGGCGCGGGCAAGCTGCCGCGTCCACTGGAGGATCAGCGGTATTACAACGTCAAGACCATGCTCGCCGTCGGTTTGAAGTGAGCAGGGAGGCCTCATGCCAGGCAACACGGTAGACGGGACGACGGCGCGGCGCCGGATCAAGCTCTCCTACCTGGACCGCCAGTTCGCGGAGGTGGAGCCCTACCTCGCCGACATCCGCGCGCTCGTCAGCCGCGGGGATTTCACGCTCGGCGAGGCGGTCCGGACGTTTGAGGAACGCTTCGCCGCGCTCTGCGGGGTGCCGCACGCCATCGGCGTCAATTCCGGCACCGACGCGCTGTTCTTGACGCTGCGTGCGCTGGAGATCGGCCCTGGCGATGAGGTGGTCACCTCGCCCAACACCTTCGTGGCGACGGTGGGTGCCATTGTGCAGGCTGGGGCACGCCCGGTGTTCGCGGACATCAACGCCAGCTATACCATTGACCCGGACCAAATGGAAGCCGCGATCACGCCACGCACCCGCGCCGTGCTGCCGGTGCACTGGGCCGGCTGCCCCGCGGACCTGGCGGCGATCAGCGACATCGCGCAGCGCCGTGGCGCCGCCCTCGTGGAGGACGCGGCCCAGGCGGTCCTCGCCTCGGTCGACGGGCGGCACGTGGGCGGCTGGGGCGAGGCGGCCGGATTCAGCCTGCATCCGCTCAAGAACCTGAATGTCTGGGGCGACGGCGGGGTCATCGTGACTCGCTCGCGGGCGTTGGATGCCAGGCTGCGCCTGCTTCGCAACCACGGCCTACAGGGCCGTGACGAAGTGGCCGTCTTCGGGTACAACAGCCGGCTGGATTCGCTGCAGGCGCTGGTGGCCAGCCGGCTGCTCGGTGAGGTGGAGGCGATCACGGCGCGCCGAATTGAGAACGCCGCCCGGCTCGATGCCGGGCTGGCGCCGCTCGTCGGGCGGATCACACTGCCGCCCCGGCGCCCGAACGTCCGCCAGGTCTTCCACCTCTACATCGTCCTGGCCCAGGACCGCGACGCGCTGCTGGCGCACCTGCGGGAGCGCGGGGTGGACGCCAAGGTACACTATCCGGTTCCGCTGCACCTGCAGCCGGCGGCGCGGGTGCTCGGGTACCGGGCCGGAGATTTTCCGGTCTACGAGGCGTACTGCCGCAGCGCCCTGACGTTGCCGGTCCACCAGCATCTGAGCGCGCAGGAGCTGGACGACATCATCGGGCTCGTGCGGGACTTCTACGGGGCGTGACCGGGGGAGATGGCGCTTGTCGTCGGCGTGGATTTCGACAACACCGTCATCAGCTACGATGCGGTGATGCACCGCGCGGCGGTGGCCGATCAGCTCATCGCCCCGTCCCTCAGCCCGACCAAGCGTGCGATCCGGGACACCGTGCGCGCCCGAGAGGGCGGCGAGGCGGCCTGGCGCCGGCTGCAGGCACTAGTCTACGGCGTCCGGATCGGCGAGGCAGGCTTCACGCCGGGGGTCGAGGAGTTCTTCCGCGCCTGCCGCGGCCGCGGGGTGCCGGTGTACATCGTCAGCCATAAGACCGTGGCCAGCGCAGGCGAACCGGCGGTGGACCTGCGCGCTGCGGCGCTGAGGTGGATGCGCGAGCGCGGCGTCTTCGCCCCGGAGGGTTTGGGCCTAGATGAAGCGCACGTGTTTTTCGAATACACCCGGGCTGCCAAGCTCTCCCGGATCCAGGCCCTCGGCTGCACGCACTTCGTGGACGACCTGGAGGAGACATTCCGCGACCCTGCGTTCCCGGCCGGGGTCGAGCGGATCCTGTACGATCCGCACGGGCGGCCGGGGATGCGAGCGGGGATCCGCAGCATCGCGACCTGGGAGGAGCTCGCTGACAGCCTCACTGCTCACGTCGTCTGAGACGCTCAACCCGGCCGCGTGCCGGGACATCGGCCGCCAGTTGAACCGGCGGGTTGAATCCGCCACGCGCATCCCGGGCGGCCGGAACAACCGGCTGTACCAGGTCCAGTGCGAGGGCGGGCTGACCGTTGCGGCCAAGCTGTATTTCCGGCATCCGGGCGATCGCCGCGACCGGCTCGGCACCGAATTTGGCGCCCTGACGTTCCTCTGGGACGCCGGGGTGCGGTGCGTGCCCCGGCCGCTGGCCGCGGTGCCGGCGCGCGGCTGCGGGCTGTACGAGTTCATCGAGGGCGCTCGCATCGGGTCCGAGGAGGTCGGCGACACGGACATTGACGCTGCGGTGACCTTCCTCGCCGGATTGCACCGGCTCTGCAGGACTCCGGGCAGCCGTCGGTTGGGGCCGGCCTCGGACGCGGTGCTGGTGCCGGGCGCGCTGGGCCGCCAGCTGACAGAGCGGTTCGCCCGGCTGCGTGCGGTCCGCGACCCGGCGCTGCAGCACTTCCTCGCACAGGAGTTCGGGCCGGCATGGCGGCAACTCGAGGCCGGCACGGCTCGCGGCGCTGCGGGAAGACGCCTGGGCCGCGCGGCGCAGACGCTGAGCCCGTCCGATTTCGGGTTCCACAACGCGTTGCGCCGAGCCGACGGCACGGTGACCTTCTTGGACTTCGAGTATTTCGGCTGGGACGACCCGGCAAAGATGATTGCGGATGTGCTCTGGCACCCGCAGATGCACCTGTCCTTCGCGCACAAGCGGCGCTTCGTGGCTGGACTGCTCTCGCGCCTGCCTGAGCCGCAGGCGTTGGCGGAGCGGGCGGCGCGCCTGCATCCGTGGTTCGGGCTGAAATGGTGCCTGATCGTGCTCAACGAGTACCTGCCGGGTCAGCTGCAGCGCCGGCGCTTCGCTGGCGCGGCCGGGCCGACCGGCCCTTCCCGGGCTGAGCAGTTGGAACGGGCGCGGCAGCTGGTGGCGGAGGTGCACGTAACCCATGACCGGTACCCTTACCTCACGACGCGCTGACGCGTCGACCCTTTCCGGCGCAGCGCTGGATGCGCGCTCGCGCGCGCTGCGCCTGCGGATGGTAGAGGCGATGCGCGCCGGCAACCGTGGGCACCTGGCCTCTGCTTTCTCGGTCACGGAGATCCTCCGCGTGCTCTACGACGACGTCTTGCGGTACGACGCCGGGCGACCCGGGTGGCCGGACCGTGACCGCCTGATCCTGAGCAAGGGTCACGGCTGCCTGGCGCTGTACGTCCTGCTGGCCGAGAAGGGGTTCTTCCCGGCAGCGGAGCTGGATCGGTTCTGCGCCCGTGACGGGCTGCTGGGCGGCCACCCGGAATACGGTCGCATCCCCGGAGTCGAAGCGTCCACCGGCAGCCTGGGACACGGCTTGTCGATCGGCATCGGGTTCGCGCTGAACGCGAGGCGCGAGCGGCGCGCGACGCGCGTCTTTGTCGTGGTCAGTGACGGCGAAACCAATGAGGGCTCGCTCTGGGAGGCGCTGCTGTGCGCACACAAGCACCGCCTCGACACCCTGGTGGCGGTGGTGGATTACAACAAGCAGCAATCGTACGGCGGCACCGCCGAGGTCCTGGACCTCGAGCCGTTCGCGGCGAAATGGCAGGCGTTCGGCTTTGCGGTGACCGAGGTGGACGGCCATGACACCGGCGCGCTCCGCGCCGCGCTCACCGGCACACCGCTCATCCCCGGGCGGCCGACCGCGGTCATCTGCCACACCGTCAAGGGCCGGGGGGTGCCGTTCATGGAGCACAACCCGCACTGGCACCACAAGAGCAAGCTCACCGACGATGAGTGGCGCGGCCTGCGCCAGGCGCTGGAGGCGGCGTGATGCGCCAGGCGTGCCTGGAAGCCGTGCATGCGCTGGCGAAGCAGGATCCGCGCATCGTGTTCATCGGGTCTGACCTCGGCGCCGGCACCCTGGACCAGTTCAAGGCCGAGATGCCGGACCGGTTCTTCATGGAGGGGGTCAGCGAGGCGAACATCATCGGCATGGCCGCCGGCATGGCGATGGAGGGCCGGATCGTGTACGTCAACACGATCGCGACCTTCCTGACCCGGCGATGCTTCGAGCAGGTAGCGGTGGACCTGTGCCTGACCGGCGCCCGAGTGCGCCTGATCGGCAATGGCGGCGGGCTCGTGTACGCACCGCTGGGTCCCACCCACGAGGCGATCGAGGACCTGGCCATCTTCCGGGCCTTGCCGAACATGCGCATCCTGGCGCCGGCCGATGCGAACGAGATGCGGCGGCTCATGCCGGCGACGGTCGAGGCCGCCGGCCCAGTGTACATCCGGGTGGCCAAGGGCGGGGATCCACTCGTGACCGGCGATGACGGCCCGCGCGAGCTGGGGCCGGCGGTCATTATGCGCCGCGGGGTGGACGCGCTGTTCGTGACAACGGGGATCACGCTGCGGCTGGCACTGGACGCGGCGCAGCTGCTCAACCGGGAAGGCGTGGACGCCGGTGTCCTCCACATGCCGACGGTGAAACCCTTCGACACCGAGGCGCTGCTCGCCAGCGCCGAGCCGGTGTCCGCGATCGTCTCCCTTGAGGAGCACAGCACGATTGGTGGGCTCGGCGGTGCGGTGGCCGAGGCGCTGGCGGAGGCGGGCGCGGCCGGCAAGCGGCTGCGGCGGATCGGCGTTCCCGACGTGTTTCCAGATCAGTACGGATCGCAGGACTCGTTGATGGCGCGGTATCAGATCACGGCGGGCGATGCGGCCCGAACTGTGCAGGAGCTGCTGAAGATGGTGAACGGATCGGTGGCACGATGACGACAGCGGCCCCCTCGGGGACGGCCAGCGGGCGGCTGATGCAGTTGGTCACACCGCTGCACCGCCGGACGGCGCGCGACTACGTGGCGCGCATGGTCGATGAGAAGGTGCACTGCATGCGGGTCGCGAAGCAATACGAGGCCGACTACTGGGACGGCGACCGTCGGTACGGCTACGGCGGGTACCGGTATGACGGCCGGTGGAAGGTGGTGGCCGAGCAGCTCATCGGCACCTACGCGCTGGGCACGGACGCCAAGATCCTCGATGTGGGGTGCGGGAAGGGGCACCTACTGCACGAGCTTAAGACGCTGCTGCCCTCGGCCGACGTGCGGGGCCTCGACATCTCGCGGCACGGCATCGCGGACGCGCCGGGCTCGGTACAAGCGCAGATCACGCGCCAGCGAGCCCAGGACCCGTATCCCTGGCCGGACCGGTTCTTCGACCTAGTGATCTCACTGGGGTGCCTGCACAATCTGCGAGTCTTCGACCTGAAAGCCGCGCTGCACGAGATCGAGCGCGTGGGCCGGCAGAAGTACGTCATGGTCGAGAGTTACCGCAACGAGCAGGAGTTGTTCAACCTGCAGTGCTGGGCGCTCACCGCAGAGTCGTTCTTCGAGCCGGACGAGTGGACGTGGCTCTACCGCGAGTTCGGCTACACCGGCGATTACGAGTTCATCTATTTCGAATGAGCGACCTGCGCGCATGAAGGTCACCCGCACGAAGGCTGCGATCCTGGTGGAGCACCACCAGCCGCTGGTGGTGGCCGAGATCGAGCTGCCCGAGACACTGGCATTTGGCCAGGTGTTGGTCCAGGTGCACTACAGCGGCATCTGCGGCGCCCAGCTCAACGAGATCGAGGCCGCCAAGGGGCCGGACCCGTTCCTGCCGCACTTGCTTGGGCACGAGGGCTCGGCCACCGTCCTGGAGGTGGGGCCGGGGGTCAAGCGGATCAAGCCGGGCGACCGGGTCGTGATGCACTGGCGGCAGAGCAGCGGGATCCAGTCCGAGACGCCGGCCTACGGCTGGAACGGCCGGCTGGTCAACGCCGGCTGGGTGACGACGTTCAACGAGCACGCGGTCGTCTCGGAGAACCGGTTGACCCCGTTGCCCGAGGATTTCGACCTGCGCGTAGCGCCGGTGCTTGGCTGCGCCGTGACGACGGCGATCGGCGTCGTGAATAACGACGCGCACGTCAAGATCGGCCAGTCTGTTGTGGTCTTCGGGATCGGGGGGGTGGGGTTGAACATCGTCCAGGCCGCGGCGATGGTTTCGGCCTACCCGGTGATCGGGGTGGACCTCTACGACGCGAAGCTGGCGATGGCCACGACGTTTGGGGCGACCCACGGGTTTAACGCGCGGACGACCCCGGACCTGACCGCGCAGATCTTGCGGATCGTGGGCCCTGCCGGGGCCGACGTGGTCGTGGACACCACTGGCAACGCGCGCGTGATCGAGCAGGCGTACGAGCTGACCCATGCGGACGGCCGGACGATCCTGGTCGGCGTCCCGCGGAAGGAAGACAAGGTGACGATCTACACGCTGCCGCTCCATTTCAAGAAGGTGCTGAAGGGCTCGCACGGCGGCAGTACCGAGCCGCACATCGAAATCCCGCGGTACCTGCGGCTCATCCGTCACGGGCGGCTGCAGCTGGACGGGCTGATCACGCATGAGTTCAGCTTGGATCGCATCAACGAGGCGATTACGGCGTTGCGCTCCGGTGAGGCAGGGCGGTGCGTGATCGCCCTGCACAGGGAGGCGGCATGAGCGCGTGGCGTGGCCGCCGGGTCCTGGTGACGGGCGCCGGCGGCTTCATCGGCAGCCACTTGGCGGAGCGGTTGGCGCAGGCCGGGGCGCGTACCCGGGCGCTTGTGCGGTACACCGCCGCTGGCACTTGGGGATGGCTTGAGGAGTCGCCGGCGCGCGAAGAGCTCGACGTCGTGGCCGGGGATGTCCGGGACCGCGACACACTACAGCGGGCGGTTGAGGGTGTCGAGGTGGTGTTCCACCTGGCGGCGCTCATCGGGATCCCGTATTCCTACCATGCCCCGGAGTCGTACGTGCGCACGAACGTGGAAGGCACGCTCAACGTGCTGCGGGAGGCCCAGCGCAGCGGAGTGGGGCTCGTGGTCCAGACATCCACCAGCGAGGTATATGGTACGGCCCAGACGGTGCCGATGGATGAGGGGCATCCGCTCCAGGCGCAGTCTCCCTACGCGGCGAGCAAGATCGGCGCGGATCACATGGCGCTGGCATTTCACCGCTCGCATGGGCTGCCGGTCGCAGTCGTGCGGCCCTTCAACACCTTCGGGCCGCGGCAATCCTCCCGCGCGATCATCCCCACAGTCATCACCCAGGCGCTGGCGGCGCCGGAGATCCGCCTCGGCGACACGGCGACGACCCGGGACTTCACCTACGTGGCGGATACCGTCGAGGGGTTCCTGCGGGTGGCCGAATGCGGCCAGGCGGTCGGCCAGGTGGTCAACCTTGGCACCGGGCGCGAGACCTCGGTCGGCCAGGTGGTTGCGGCGGTCCTGGAGCTGGTCGGGCGCCGAGTCCCCATCGTGGAGGACCCACAGCGGCTGCGTCCCGAGCAGAGCGAGGTGGATCGTCTCTGCGCCGATGCCGCTCGGGCCAAGGCCTGGACCGGGTGGCAGGCGCGCTGGGACCTACGGCAGGGGCTCGGCGAAACGGTCGAGTGGTTCCGCGCGCACCAAGAGCGGTCTCGGGTCGGGTCCTATGCGGTGTGAGCCATGAAGCCGCGCGTCACGCAGGCAGTCATCCTGGCCGGGGGATTGGGCGAGCGGCTGCGGCCGCTAACGCAGATCATTCCCAAGCCGCTGCTGCCCATTGGCGAGCGGTCGGTCCTCGAAATCATCATTAGCAGGATGGCCCAGGCCGGGATCCAGGACATCTTCCTGGCAGTCAATTACCGCTTCGAAATGTTCCAGGCGTACCTGGGGGACGGGCAGCGCTACGGCGTGAGGCTGATCTACTCTCGCGAAGACGTGCCGCTGGGCACGGCAGGGCCGCTGAAGCTGGTGGCGGAACAGCTGGGCCCAGGCCTCCTGGTGACGAATGGCGACATCCTCACCACGGCGGATTACCGCGCCATTTGCGAGCAGTTCGAGCGCAGCGACGCAGACCTAGTCCTGGCGACCAAGGAGTTCCATACCCCGCTCTCCTACGGCGTGGTCACAGTGGAGCAGGGCCGGGTCACCGCGCTGGAGGAGAAGCCCACGGTCGCGGCGCGCATCAACGCCGGCATCTATGCGCTGCGGACCGCACTGCTCGCCTATGTGCCGGCTGGCCGGGCGTATTCGATGAACACGTTCATCCAGGCGGTGCTGGCACAGGGGCACGTGGTGGCACAGTACGACCTGAGGGAGCTGTGGTTCGACATTGGACAGATGGCGGAGTATGAGCGTGTGCAGAACATGGTCGGCAGCGGGGCGCTGATCGTCTGATGCCCCGGCGCTGGCTGATCACGGGGGGGACGGGCTTCGTCGGGCGCCGGCTCGCCGGGTGGCTCATCGAGCGCGGCGAGGAAGTCCTGGTGGCGGCGCGCCGGCGCGAATCGCTCGTGCCTGGGGCGCAGACGGTGCCCTGGCCAGATGTGGCCTCACCGTCTCCGGTCGCGGCTCGGTTTGCCCTGCTCGTCCATCTGGCCGCCTGGACCGACATCACCACCTGCGCGGCCCGACCAATGGACGCGCTGGCGGTCAACGGCGGCGGCGCCGGGCATGCCGTGGACCTGGCCTCGCGTGCGGGCGCGCGGATCGTGTACATGAGCACGCTAGGCGTGTATGGGCAGCCGCGGTACCTGCCGGTGGATGAGGACCATCCGACCGATCCGCTGAGCGCATACGCCGCCTCGAAGCTGGCAGGTGAGCGCATCACGCTCGCGCGCGCAACGGCCTTGGGCGTCTCCTGGGCGATCATCCGGTCGTTCAACGTCTACGGCCCGGGACAGACCGGGGACAGGCTCGTGCCAAGGATCCTGGAGCAGGCCCGGCAGTCCAACACGGTGCGCCTGCACGATCTCTCCTCCACGCGGGACTTCATCTATATCGACGACCTCTGCGAGGCCATCCTGCGGGTCGGGATCTCGTCCGAGCAAGATGTGTTCAACGCGGGGACTGGGGTCGAAACCTCGGCCGCCGGGATGGTGAGCCTCATCGGCGACGTGCTCGGCCGGCCGCTCGAGCCGGTGCTGGTCTCCAGCGCCGCGGCGTCGGCAATCACCCGCAGCCAGGCGAGCGTGGCGCGCCTGCGGGATCGGCTGGGCTGGGTGCCGGCGACGCCGCTGCGCACCGGGTTGGAGCGAACGGTGGCACGCGCCGTGGCTGCCCGGCCGGTGGCCTGGAGCGTGGCATGAGCACGACGCTGGCGGCTGCGCGCGAGGAACTCCAGCAGCAGATCGCCGCGTTGGTGCGGCAGTATTTCGAGGCCGACGCGCAGAGGCCCTTCATTCCAGGGGAAACCTGGGTCAGCCTCGTCACGCCGAGCTATGGCAGCGAAGAAGTGCTGCAGGCGCTGGAGTCGCTGCTGTCGCAGCAGCTGACGCTCAACCAGCGCGCCTCCGGCAAGGTTGCGCGGTTCGAGCAGGCGTGGGCGTCCTATGTGGGCGCGCGGCACGGGGTCATGGTCAATTCCGGCTCCTCGGCCAACCTGCTGGCGCTGGCGCTGCTGGCCGGCCCTGGGGTGCCGGCCGAGCGGCGGCTGATGCCGGGGGATGAGGTCATCACGCCGGCCGTGACGTGGACGACCACGGTCTCGCCGATCTACCAGGTCGGGGCCCGCCCGGTATTCGTGGACGTGCGGCCGGAGGATCTGACGCTTGACGTGCGCCAGCTGGAGGCCGCCCGCTCGCCTCGGACCAAGGCAGTGCTGCCGGTGCACCTGCTCGGCAACCCCTGCGATATGGACGCGATCCGGCGCTTCGCGGACCGCCATGGTCTCTGGGTGATCGAGGACAGCTGTGAGGCGCACGGGGCGGCCTGGCAGGGACGGCGCGTCGGCTGTTTCGGCGAGCTGGCCACGTTCAGCTTCTTCTTTTCGCATCACTTGACGACCATCGAGGGCGGCATGGTCATGACGTCGGACTCGGCGATGGCCGATGAGCTCAAGACCATGCGGTCCCAAGGCGTGCCGCGCAACGTCGCCGACCCCCTCGCGTACCTTGAGCGTGTCTACGCCGTGGATGCGGCCTACCGGCGACTCGATCCCCGGTATCTCTTCGCCACGTTGGGCTACAACGTGCGGCCGACCGAGATCGGCGGCGGATTCGGCCTTGTGCAGGTGGCGCGCATTGACGAAGCCATCGCGGCGCGGCAGGGCAACGCCCGTCAATGGCGGGACGCGTTTGGCCGCTACCCGGACCTCTTCGAGCTGCCGCAGGAGCAGGAGGGCTGCCGGCACGTGTACCTGGGCTTTCCGGTCCTGGTCCGCCCTGAGGCGCCGTTTCGCCGCGATGAGTTCGCGCAGTATCTCGAATCGCGGCGCATCGAGACACGGCCCATCATGACCGGTCTCGTGACGCGGCATCCGGCGCTGCGGCAC
>SBAZ01000078.1 GCA_005239935.1 Planctomycetales bacterium
ACCCGGACAGCCCTCGGATGGAGAGGGCTGATCCGACGCGCCTACCGCTCGAAGCGGGGCATCGGCGGGGTCGCCGAGCTCGCCGCGCCCGTCGCGGGGCGAGCCGGCGTCCTGCCCCGAGGCGCCCTGCGATCCTGCGCCCTCGCCGGAGTCCTGACCATCCTCACGGCCCGCTGCGCGCTGCTGACTGCCACCCGCCCCATCCTGCGGCTGCTGCGCGCCCGCTCCACCGTCGGTCTGCTTCTGCTGGTCGCGGGGCGAGGGCGACGGGGGCGGCTGCGGCGACGGCTGCGGAGAGTGCGGCGGTGGCTCCGGACGCTGGGCCTCCGGCGGCGTCCGCAGCATCAGATGCGGGAGCCGGGCCATCTGCAGGGGGATGAGTCGAGGAGGCCACAAGAGCAAGAGCAGCAAGAGTGCGGCCAGCGCGATCGAGGCGCTGTTGAGCGGCCGCGGCACCGGCAGCCGGCGCTCCCCGGCCAACTGCGCGGTCTCCTCGAGGAGGAGCGGGTACATGGCCGCCCCAGGCTGGGCGCGGCCGATCTCTTCCGCCGTCACCAGCCGCTCGTGAAGCCCCAGGAGACGATCGAGCCGCGCGGCCGCACCCGCCGGCGAGAGCCATCGCCGCCGGGTCGACCACACGATGCCTGCGCTGCAGGCCAGTACGGCACTCACCAGCGCCGCGCCTGCCCACGGCGCCGGCCACGCCCCGCGGATGCGCCAGGAGGCGGTGAGGGCGCACGCGGCCAGCAGCGCCAGGCACACCGCGGCCCGTCGAACGAGGGCGCGACGGTAGCGGTGAAGAAACCGTTGGAGGAGCGCTGTCGGATCTGTCACGGACGTGAGTTAGAGCGCGTGCACGTCAAAGTGCCCGGCGATCACGCGCCCGTCGCGGAGCGTCTCGTCCACCCAGACGCGCGTCGGCACGCCGGCCGGCCCTGCGGCTGAGGACGCCGCGGCAGCGGCCGTCTTGGGCTGGAGATCCCTGGCGAGGTCCACGCGTTCCTTGCGCTCGGTCACCGTATCGACCTGCTTCTGCACCGCCAGGCCGGCCAGGGTCCCCAGGAGACTGCCCAGCGGCGCGCCGAGCCCTGGCGCGGCCACGGCGCCCGCGATCGTGCCGACAATCTGGCCGATTTGCTGCGGGGCGAACACGGCGCACCCGCCGGCGGCCCAGCACAGCCCACACAGGAGGAGCCAGCGTCGTCGCATCAGCAGACAACCGTATGCTACTCCATCCAACCCCCCTTGACAAGCCGACGGCCCATTCAGAGAATAGATGGAACGCCGTACGACACCCTGCTGGGAGTAGGCGATTCCGGCCATGACCACGGCCATTTCGGTTGAGCACCTCACCAAGCGCTATGACACCGTCACCGCGCTGGCCGACATTGCGTTCGACGTGCAGCCCGGAGAGATCATGGGCTTCCTGGGTCCGAACGGCGCGGGCAAGACGACCGCCCTGCGCATCCTAACCGGGATCCTGGCGCCGACCGCGGGGACCGCCCGGCTGGACGGCCTGGACGTGACGGAGCATCCGCTGGAGGTCCGTCGGCGTATCGGGTATCTGCCCGAGCACGTGGCCCTCTACCCGGAGATGCGGGTGCAGGAATATCTCGCCTACCGCGCCACGATCAAGGCCGTGCCCGCGCGCGGCCGCCGGGCGCGGATCGACGAGGCGCTCGAGCAGTGCGCCCTCACCGATGTGCCCCGCAAGCTCATCGGGCGGCTCTCCAAGGGCTACCGGCAGCGTGTGGCCCTCGCGGATTGCCTGCTGGCCCATCCCAAGATTCTCATCCTCGATGAGCCCACCGTCGGACTGGACCCGCACCAGATCCGCCAGACGCGCGGACTCATCACCGCGCTGGGCCGCTCGTCGACGATCCTGCTCTCGACGCACATCCTCCCGGAGGTCGAGATGACCTGCCACCGGGTCGCGATCATCGATAAGGGGCGCATCGTGGCGGTCGATACCCCGCAGGCCCTGCGCCAGCGGATGCAGGGCACCGAGGTGGTGCGGGTGGAACTGCGTGGCGAGCCGGGGGCGGTCGAGGAAGCCCTGCGCGCGCTGCCCGGACTCGCCGCCGTGACGCGGCAGGGCACCCGCGACGGCACGAGTACCTTCGATGTCGAAACCCAGCCTGGGGCGGACGTGCGCGAGGCCATCTTTCGCCTCGCGGTCGAACGCCGGTGGACCCTGCGGGAGCTCGCCCCGCGACAGCTGTCGCTCGAGGACGTGTTCATCCGTCTCACCACGAAGGAAGAGACATGAGCACGCTCTGGGCGCTGACCCGCCGCGAACTGCAGGCGCTGTGGTGCTCGCCCATCGCCTACGTGGTGGGTGCGGTCTTCCTCTTCCTGCAGGGGTTTGTCTTCTGGTTGCTCATCGCCGTCCTGAACGACCCACGCGTGGACCCCGCGTTCACCCTGGCGCAGTTCTTCTTCGGGAACACGTTCTTCTACTGGTTCGCGGCGCTCATCACGGCTCCGCTGCTCACCATGCGCACGTTCAGCGAAGAGAAGCGCACCGGGTCCATCGAGCTCCTGCTCACCGCCCCGGTGACGGACGCACAGGTCGTCCTGTCCAAATTCCTGGGGGCATGGCTCGCCTACGTGGCGCTGTGGCTGCTGACGGTGCCCTACTTTGTGCTGGTCCACAGCCTCGCCCCCCTGGACTGGGGTCCAATCCTCACCGGTTACCTCGGCACGGCCCTGCTGGGGTGCGTCCTGATCGCCATCGGGATCCTGGCCTCCAGCCTGACCCGCAACCAGGTGATCGCGGCCGTGCTCTCGTTTGTGGCGTTGCTGCTGCTCTTTTCCCTCGGCATCCTCGACGTGTTCATCCGCGATCCGGAGGGCAGCAAGGTCATTCAGTACCTCTCGCTCATTGAGCACCTGACGGGGTTTGCCAAGGGATTCGTGGACACGCGCCCGCTCGTCTTCTATCTGAGCGCCACCGCCATCTGCCTCTTCCTCACTGGCCGGGTCATCGCCAGCCCCCGCTGGAGAGCCTGATGCGCCGGACGCTGGCTGCCGCCAACCTCTCGCTCGTCCTCCTCCTGCTGGCCGTCCTGTTCATCCTGGTCAACTACGTCTCGAGTCGCCGGTTCGGGCGCTGGGACCTCAGCCGCGAGCAAGTCACCGCGTTGTCGGACCAGACCCGACAGATCCTCGGCCAGCTGCATCAACCGGTCGAGTTCATCGTGTTCTACCAGCCGGACCACCGGCTCTACACGCTCATCACGGACCTGCTCACGGAGTACCAGCGGGCCAGCGGTGAGATCCGGGTCGAGCATGTGGATCCGCTGCAGGACGTCGCCCGGGCCCAGCAACTGGTGAGTGAGTTCCAGGTCGAGACCGAAAACCTCGTCATCGTCCGCTCGGGGGACCGGCACAAGCATCTCTCAGACACCGACCTCGCGGAGTTCGATTACGGCGCGCAAACACTTGAGGGCGAGCCGCATGTGAAGCTCTTCAAGGCCGAAGCGGCCTTCACCGGTGCCCTCCTGAATCTCACCCAGGACGAGACGCCGCTCATGTGGTTCACGACCGGCCACGGCGAGAAAGCACTGGACGCCCCGGACCCGACCGGCTACACCGATGTGAAGCGGTACCTCGAGCAGCAGAACCTCCGGCTGGAGACCGTCACGCTGCTGGACAAGACCGCCATTCCGAGCGACGTCCGTGCGGTCGTGATCGCCGGGCCCACCCACCGGTTCACCGAGCCAGAAGTCACGCTCCTGGAGCAGTACCTGGCCGGCGGCGGTGCGACGCTCGCACTCCTCGATCCGCTCACGGACACCGGCCTCGACGCGCTCCTCGAGCGCTGGGGGCTCAGGGTCGGTCAGGACATCGTGGTCGATCCGGCGCGCCAGCTCCCGTTCGTGTCTGCGGCGAACCTGTTCGTCACCACGTACACGGATCACGCCGTCGTCCGGAAGATGAAGACCCTGATGACCCTCTTTCCCCTGGCGCGTTCGGTGCAGCCAGGCGCCGAGGCCCCGGCCGACCTTGAAGTGCAGGCGCTCGCCCTCACGTCCCCGCAGGGCTGGGGCGAGACGACGACCGGCGTGGAGACCTTCAGTTTCGACACCGCGGCTGACCTGGCCGGACCGGTCACCATCGCCGCGGCGGCCCAGCGGCGCCAGCCGGCGGACGAATCTCAACCGGCCGAGGGCCGGCCTGCGCGCCTGGTGGCGGTCGGCGACTCGGACTTCGCGGTCAATGCCCAGCTCCACAACGTCGGCAACCGGGATTTCCTGCTGGGCGCCCTGCACTGGCTCACCGCCCAGGAGCACCTCATCGGCATTGCCCCCAAGCCGATTGAGAACCTGAAGGTGAGCCTGACCGCCGCCCAACTCGGCCGCATCCAGCTCGCCACCTTCCTGGGCATGCCGCTCCTGCTTGGGGCCGCCGGCACCGCCGTGTGGTGGCGGCGGCGGACCTGACCCCGGTCGCCGCCCCATGAAGTGGCAGTCCACGCTCGTCCTCCTCGCCGCCACCATCGGCCTCGGCGCCTACGTGTCGCTGTATGAACTGCGTCAGCCGGACCCCGAGCATCGCGCGCTCTTGGCGAAGCAGATCCTCGATATCCCGCGCGAGACGGTGGCTGAGGTCACGGTCGCGATGCCGCAGGCCCAGGTGACCCTCCGGAAGCAGGAGGCGGGCTGGCGGCTCATGCCACAGGACGTGCGGGCGGACGGCGCGGTGGTGGACCAGATTGTGTCGGCGGCGACCAACGTGACGGCGGTGCGCACGCTGAACGCCAAGACCTCGGCACCCCTGGAACTCGCCGCCTATGGCTTGGATCCTGCGGTGGGACGTCTGGAGGTGCTGACGCCGCAGGGCCCCCGCACGATCTGGCTGGGATCGAAGACCCCAACCGGCAACCACCGCTACGCGCGCGTGGACGGGCGGCCGGATGTCCTCGTCGTGGCCGGATGGATCTATGACGTGGCGGACAAGCCGGCGGAGGCCTTCCGGGATCCGTTCCTGCTGCCGCTCGATCCCTGGCGGGTGGAAGCGGTGCGGCTCACGAGCCTGGGGGCCTCTTGGGCGCTCGAGCGCGTCGACGAGACGTGGCGCATGACCGAGCCGGTGGCCGACACGGCGGGCGCGGCCGAGGTCACGGCCCTCCTCCGGGCGGTCCAGGCGCTGCCCATCTCGCGAGTCGTGCAGGAGGTGCCGGATGCCGCACAGCGCGCGGCGGCCGGATTAGAGACCCCAGAGATCCTCCTCGTGGTCACGCCGCAAGCCGCCAGCGCCATCGAGCTGCGCATCGGCACGACGCTGCCGGACGACGCCGCGGTGCGCCACGCGATGCGCAGCGACGAGCCTGCGCTGTACGCCGTGCCCGCCGCCGAGGTGGCCGCGCTCCTGCGCGAGCCGAACGCGCTGCGCGACACGGCCTGCTTCACCTTCTTCACAGCCCAGGTGGCCAAGGTCGCGCTCAGCACGCCCGAACGCGCCTGGACCCTGGAGCGGACGGACGATCGGTGGACCGAATCCGGCACCGCGCGCGCGCTCGATGCGCCTGCGCTGGAGGCGTTCCTGAATCGCCTGGCCGACTTGCGCAGCACGGCCTTCGTGGAGGACGCGCCCCAGGAGTTGGGACGCTATGGGCTGGACGCCCCGGCCGGCACGTTCAGCGTGTGGATCGAGGGGGCGGACACCCCGCAGCGCCTCCTGGTCGGCGCCGTGGTGCCCGAGAGCGAGGAACGCTATGGACGCCTCGAGGGGCGGCCGGCCGTCGTGCGGCTGCCCGCGACGGTGTCCGACCTGCTCGCGACCACAGCCGACGCCTTCACCCCGGCGCCGCTCGAGCCACTGACGGCGTCCGCCGCCGGATCTCCAGCGCGCTAACCGCGCCGTGGGGCGCGCGCCGCGATGAAGCCGTGCGCGCGCAGCATGCGCTGCGCGACCGTCCCGTGCGTCAGCCCGGCCAGCCCTGCCAGCATCCACCAGAAGAGGTCGTGCCCCAGCGGCCGCCAGGACACCAGCGTGCCCAAGGCGAGCCCCAGCACGAAGAGCAGGTCGCGCTCGGTCCGCTCCAGCAGGTCAGGCCACTCTTGGTTGACTACCGGCACTTCCATGGCCGCCCGGGCCTTGGCGTAACTGGTCAGCAGGCTCCCGGAGAGCACGAGCAGCGAGAGGAGCCAGTACCCGGTCACCACGGCGGCCGCCAGCACCACGAGGGTCTCGACATAGCGGTCGCACAGAGCATCCAGGTAGGCCCCCCACCGGCTCACACGCCCGCTCACGCGGGCCACGGCGCCGTCCAGCGCATCCAGCAGCCCCACGAGGGTGACGAGGAGCGCGAAGGACACGGTGTCTCGGCTGCGCACAAACCACCAGCACGCCGCGGACACGAGCACGGGGATGGCCAGCGTGATGGCGGTGGGCGACACCCCCCAGTCGGCGAGGCGGCGGGCCGCCGGCCGCAGCCACACATCTACGCGATCCTTGTGCCGGGTCAACATCGATCGTTCATGGGCTCGTGGCGGCTGGCTCGACCGCTGCAGGCGGTACCGGCGGCTGCACGCTCAGCACCGTGACGTCGAACTGCAGGGTCTTGCCCGCGAACGGATGGTTGAGGTCGAGGGTGACGGTCTCCCCCTGCACCGACACGACCCGGGCCCGAAAGCTCTTGCCCTGGGCGGACACGCCACGCAGGATCGTCCCTGGCTCCACGACCGCGTCGGCTGGCAGCTGGCTGCGAGCGACCTCCACCAGCCCGGCCGGATCCACCGGGCCATAGCCCTCCTCGGGCATGACCACGACCTGTTTGTGGTCGCCGGGGCGCGCGCCGGCCAGCGCACGCTCCAGGCCCGGAATCACCTGGCCGAGGCCATGCACATAGTGGAAGGGTCCGCGCTCCTGTGTCGAGTCCACGACCGTGCCGTCCACCGTGAGCGTGTACTCGATGGCCACGTCCATGCCGTCGCTGACCACGGTCTCACCCCCCCAGGCAGGCCCGCTGGAGATGCCGGCGGCCAGCATCCCTCCGACCAGTATTCGCACCGCCCCGTCTCTGCTGCGCATGGGTCTCCGGCCCCGCGGCGCGGGGCGGTTTTACCGTAGCCGATCGCCCGGGCAAAATCAAGCCGTCGGCCAGCACCGTCGGGGGGCGCGTTGTCGCGTTGGCACGGAATGTGCTATAGTTACCGCGATTCCTATGGCCATGCAACCCCGCCAAACTCAGCAGCAGCGCTTGCTCCTAGCGCCCAACGTCACGCTGGCGCTGGAGATTCTGCGCATGCCCGTGATGGAGCTCCAGGCCTTCCTGGAGCAACAGGCGCAGGAGAATCCACTCCTGGAGCTGGATCAGGAAGCGGGAGAGGACACGGACGCTGCGGATGCGGGGGCCGCGCAAGAGGAAGGCACGCCGGATGCGGCCGACACCCCCGGTCCCGCTGCCGAGGACTGGGGGAACTCCTGGGAGTTGGCCGGCGGCGTCACGCGCGGCGAAGAGGATCCGGACGCGGAGGAGGAGCGCGAGGAGCGGCGCCTGGTCACCTCCCAGTCGCTCCGCGACGCCCTCCGGCTTCAATTGGGCTGCCAGCGCCTCGATGACCGAGTGCGGGCGCTCGGCGAGGCGCTCATCGAGTGCCTCGACGAGCATGGGTATCTGGAAGACGCCCTGGAGGACTTGGAGTCACGGCTCGGCGCGCCGGTCGCACAGCTCGAGGCGGTGCTCGCCGTCCTCCAGCGGTTCGACCCGCCCGGCGTCGGCGCGCGCAGCTTGCGCGAGTGCCTGCTCATTCAGCTGCGCCACCAGGGCGCCCAGGACGCGCTGGCCGGACGCATCGTCTGCGAGCACTTTGAACTCCT
>SBAZ01000120.1 GCA_005239935.1 Planctomycetales bacterium
TGACGGACGTCGAGGGCCTGATGAAGGACGGCACGTTGGTCGAGCGGGTCGAGGGCATCGAAGCCTCCCATCGAGGCGCGGTTCGTCGGCGACACCGGGACACCACGAAGGGCGGTATGGGCTCGAAGCTGGCCGCGGCCCAAATCGCAGGACATGATGGTATTCCCACCGTGGTGGCGAATGGGGCGCGGGAGCGCGTCCTGGAGGATCTGTTGGCCGGGAAGGCCGTGGGCACCTTGTTCGTGCCGCCGGCGCGGCGACTGACCCCCAAGCAGTGGCGGATCGCCTTTTCGCTGCGCGAGCCGAACGGCCGGCTGGTCGTGGACGCGGGCGCGGCGCGCGCGTTGACGCACGACGGCAAGAGCTTGCTCGCGAGCGGGCTGGAGCGGGTCGAGGGGCGCTTCGCCGCCGGGGCCTTTATCGTGATTCTTGACGGGTCGGGGACCGAGGTGGCGCGCGGCGTAGCCAATTTCTCCTCTCAGGAGCTGGCACGCATCCGCGGACTGCGCACCGATGCGGCGAGCCGCGCGCTGGGAGGGGTCAAGGTGGGGGCCATCGTGCACCGAGACCATCTGGTGCTGTCCCAGGAGATCGACTGATGCCTTCGGACACCACCCTCACGGCTCCGACGCAGGTCCGCGAGGCCGTGGTCCAGGCCGTGGGCGGCGCGCGCGCGGCGGCCGCGGCCCTGCGCGTCGCGTCGGCCGAGCACAAACAGCGCGCCCTCCGCGCCATGGCCGCGGCGCTGCGCGAGCGGCGGGCGGCCATCCTCGAGGCCAACGCGCGCGACGTCGCTGGGGCGCGGAGCGCGGGATTGGGCGATGCGCTGATTGATCGATTGAGCCTCACCGGCCAGCGGCTCGAGGAGATGGTGGTCTCGGTGGACGCTGTGGCCGCCCTGCCGGATCCCGTGGGCCAGGTGCTGCGCACGACGACCCGAGCGGACGGATTGGTCATCGAGAAGGTGCGCGTCCCGTTGGGGGTCATCGGCATCATCTATGAGTCTCGGCCGAACGTCACCAGCGACTGCGCGGCGCTGTGCCTGAAGAGCGGCAATGCGGTCGTGCTACGTGGCGGCTCGGAGTCGTTCCAGTCCAATACGGCGATCGCCGCCGCCCTCCGGACGGCGGTGGCCTCGGCCGGGCTGCCGGAGGCCGCGGTCACGTCTCTCCCGGTGGCGGACCGCTCGGCAGTCGATGTCCTGCTGACGCTCGACCACCTGATTGACGTGATCATCCCGCGAGGCGGTGAGGCGCTCATCCGCAAGATCTGTGAGACGTCCCGGATTCCGGTCATCAAGCACGCGAAGGGGCTCTGCCATGTGTACGTGGACCAGGCGGCCGACCCCTCCATGGCGCAGCGTATCGTGGTGAACGCCAAGGTGCAGCGGCCCGCCACGTGCAACGCAATGGAGACGCTCCTGGTGCACGAGGCGCTCGCCCCAACGGTACTCGCGCCGATGCTGAAGGAGCTGCAGGATGCCGGGGTGGAGGTACGCGGCTGCCCCCGGACACGGGAGCTCGTGCCGGGCGTGGCGGCCGCCACCGAGGAGGACTGGTCGACGGAATACCTGGCGCTGATCCTGTCGGTCCGCGTCGTGGGGTCGCTCGACGAGGCCATCGGGCACATCGCGCGGTACGGCTCCGGGCATTCGGACGCCATCGTGACGCAGGATGAGCAGGCGGCCGAGCGGTTTCTGCGCGAAGTGGACTCCGCCGCGGTGTTCCTAAATGCCTCAACGCGGCTGTCGGACGGCTACCAGTTCGGCCTCGGGGCCGAGATCGGCATCAGCACCGACCGACTGCACGCGCGAGGGCCCATGGGCCTCGAAGAGCTGACGACCTACAAGTACGTCGTCCGCGGCACCGGGCATCTGCGCCGCTAACGTCCGCATGCGCCTGGGCATCTTGGGGGGCACGTTCAATCCGATCCACCTGGGGCACCTCCTGCTGGCGGAGACCGCGCGCGAGGCGCTGAAGCTGGACCGCGTCCTGTTCGTGCCCACGGCCCAGCCGCCGCATAAGCGCAGCCGGGACCTGGCGCCTGGCGCCGCGCGGATGGCACTCATCCACGCGGCGATCCGGGGCAACCCGGGCTTTGCCGCGTCGGAGATCGAGTTGCAGCGCGGCGGGGTGTCCTACTCGGTGGACACGGTCAAGATCCTCCATGAGCAGCTCCCGATGGCGAAGCTGTTCCTCGTGGTGGGCGAGGACATGCTGGGTGTGCGGTGGGCGGCCTGGGACACCATTCAGGAGCTCTGCACGGTGGTGGCGGCGCACCGGCCGGGGATCACGACGCGGCGGGTGCGCGGAGTCACGTGGCTGCCCATGCCGCAGGTCGAGATCGCCTCGAGCGACATCCGCGCGCGATGCAAGCTGGGGAAGTCGATCCGCTACCTGGTGCCGCCTGGGGTCGAGCAGGTCATCACGCGCCTGGGGCTGTACGGCCGCACGAGTGGGAAGGAGACTGGGGCATGATGCGGGCCTACCTGGCGACCGGAGACGGGACCGTCGAGTGCGGGTTGTCGGTCGCGCGCATCCGCAAGGCGCTGGCCGATGAGCGCAGCGTCCTGTGGGTGGACATCGAGGACCCTGAGGATGCGGACATCGAGCTCCTCCTCGAGGTCTTCGAGCTGCACCCGCTGACGGTTGAAGACTGCATCATGCCGAACGCCCGGCCGAAACTGGAGGAATTCGACCACTACCTGTTCGTCATCCTCCAGGGCGTGCGCCGAGAGCCCGAGGGGCACCTGCGCACCGCCGAGCTGGATCTGTGTCTGGGGAAGAACTTCCTGGTGACGGTGCGCACCGGACGGCTCAAGAGCATCGAGGAGAACTGTATCCGGGTCGAGAAGAAGTCGCCGGTCATCGGCCGCGGGGCCGACTTCCTCCTGTACACGATCACCGAGTCCCTGATTGACAGCTACTTCCCCATCCTCGATGAGGTGGAGACCAAAGTGGACGAGCTCCAGGCCAAGATCCTTGCCGGGCCCTCCGGCGATCCGCTGCGCGACCTCTTCCATGTCTATAATGAACTCGTGACACTCCGCCGTACGCTCGCCCCGCACCGGGAGATTCTCAGCCGGCTCTATCGCGAGGAGTTTCGGGTGATCAAGCAGGCCCACGCGATCTATTTCCGGGATATCTACGACCACCTGACGCGGATGAGCGAGCTGGTGGATTCGGGGCGCGAGGTGATGACGATGTTGCTCGAGGCGCATGCGACGATCGTCTCGAATCGCTTGAATGAGATCATGAAAACGATGACCGCTGGTGCGACACTCGCGTTGCCGCTGGTCATCGTGACAGGGATTTTCGGCATGAATTTTGGCGAGCACCCGGAGCTGGGCCCGCGGTGGATCTACCAGGTCGCGAGCCTCACGCTGCTGCTGGCGATCCCGGTCCTGCTGGTGCTTTTCCGCAGGTACCGATGGCTCTAGATTTGTCCCTGGTGCTCGTGCTGCTGGTGCTCTTGGGTGTGTCGGCGGCCTGCTCGGCGAGCGAAGCGGCCATGCTGGCGGTGAACAAGGTGCGCCTGCGCCATCTGGCGGAGCAGGGCGGGCGGCGCGCCAAGCTCCTGCTGGCCATGCTGGCGCACATCGACCGGGTCATCGCCACACTCCTCGTGGCGAACAACCTGGTCAACGTCGGGCTCTCCGCGGTCGGCTCCTGGTTATTCGTCACGTGGCTGGGGCCGGAGCGCGGACTGGTGGCGGCCACGATCGTGATCACGGCGGTGGTGCTCGTCATCGGCGAAGTGACCCCGAAGATGTATGCGGCCTCGCACGCCGAGACCGTGGCGATGAATGTGGTCTGGCCGCTGCGGGTCCTCATGGTGCTCCTGCAGCCGCTGGCAGGACTGTTCCACGCGCTCGGCCGGGGGCTGCTGCGGCTCCTGGGGATTCCGGCGAAGCGCCGCGCCCCGCTGGTGACGGAGGAAGAGATCAAGATCATGATCCAGATGGGCCGGGAGGCCGGGGTGCTGGCGGAGCACGAGCTGCGCATGCTCCAGCGGATCTTCGAGTTCAGCGACTCGGTGGTGCAGGAGGCCATGGTCCCGCGCGCGCAGATCGTGGGCGTCGACCTGAACAGCAAGCCGGAGGAAGCGCTGGATGTGCTGATCGAGCGGGGCCACTCGCGCATTCCGGTCTACCGGGGCACGCTGGACGACATTGCGGGCGTCATCTATGCCCGGGATCTGCTGGCCACGCTGCGGCACGGGGGACTCTTGGTGCTCGCGGATCTCATTCGCCCGGTCGCGATCGTCCAGGAATCCAAGCGGCTCGCGGAACTGCTGACGCAGTTTCAGCTCGAGAAGACGCAGATCGCGATCGTCCAGGATCGCGCGGGGAAAACGCTCGGGCTGGTGACCATCGAGGATCTCCTCGAGGAGATCGTCGGCGAGATCCACGAGGTCATCCCGGTCAAGGAGCCGTCCTAGGCGCGGCAACGCAGTTGACAGTCTGCGCGGGGGCGTGCTAGGCTGGCGCAGCGTGTGACCCTTCGACTCGTCCCGTGAAGCGCGGGACTCGCTCAGGGTCATCCCGAGCGAGCGGAGCGAGTCGAGGGATGCCACAACACAGGAGGGGTGATGGAGGCGTACTGCGTGAAGTGCAAGGCCAAGAGAGAGATGAAGGACGCCAAGGAAGTGAAGATGAAGAACGGCCGCAAGGCCATGAAGGGGCGCTGCCCCACCTGCGGCACGGGTCTCTACCGCATCCTCGCATCGTAAGGTTTTCGCGGCGGTTCGGCCGCGGGCGCCCGCCCTTGTCCGGCCGCTTGGTTGTCCCGTCTACCCCCGGTAGACCTCCCCATCGATAGTCTGGAGAAGGCGCAGGCGGCGGCCCGGGCGGCCCTCGAGAAGCATGCCGAGGGGGTCACCGTCCTCGACCTGCGCGGTCTCTCAAGCGTCACCGACTACTTTGTGATCGGTACCGGCCACAGCGGGCCCCAGTTGCGGGCCCTCACTGAGGCCGTCGCTGAGGTGTTCCGAAGACATGGCTGGCCCGTGTGGCACCAGGAGGGGACACCGGCCGCCGGGTCCGGCAGCCCAGGCGGCCCGGCATGGGTCCTCCTCGACTGTGGGGACGTGGTCGTGCACCTGCTGAACGAGCCGGCGCGCCGGCTCTACCGCCTCGAAGCGCTCTGGGCCGAAGCGCCCCGCGTGCCGGCCGGCCCACCCACGGCGGCTGCCCAGCCGCCGTCAGACGTTCCAGCGTCCAGCCGGACACCCCGGCGTTAGCAGGGAGACGGACGTCCGCAGGGGGCTCAGGACTCTCGACATGCTGCTCCGACTTGACGAGCAACTCAGCGCGGCGCTGAAGTCCCTGATGCCGGCGGGCGCCCCTGGGCTGCCCGAGGCAGCGTTCCGGTGGGACATCCCGAAGGACCTTGCCTTCGGCGACCTCTCCAACGCGGTCGCCTTCAAACTCGCCGCGCACCGGAAGACCGCGCCCCAGCACGTCGCCGAGGAGCTGGCAGCGGGACTCCCGGATGCCGCACAGCGCCACGGTGTGCGCCGCTGGATGGCGCGGGCCGAGGCCAGGGGCGGGTTCGTGAACGTCCTCCTCTCCCAGGCCGCACTCGCCGAGATCGTCCGCGACATCCTGCGCCAGGGCACGGGCTTCGGCACCCGGCGCCTCGCCAACCCCCCGTCGATCAATATCGAGTTCGTCAGCGCGAATCCCACCGGGCCCCTCAGCGTGGCGCATGGGCGGCAGGCCGCCGTGGGCGATGTCCTCGCGAGACTCCTGCGCACGCAGGGCTACCGGGTGACGACCGAGTTCTACCTCAATGATGAGGGTCGGCAGGTCGAGATGCTGGGACGCTCTGTCCGGGCCCGGTATGCGGAGCGATTAGGTCGTCCCGAGCCGTTCCCGGAGGACGGCTACCAGGGGGCCTACGTGGTGGACAGCGCAGACCGCTTGCGGCGCGAGCATGGCGATGACCTGCTCGACAAACCTCTCGAGTGGTTTTGTGAAGAAGGGATGCGCGAGCAGCTGGACCGGATTAAGCAGGACCTCCGCGTCTTCGGGCTGACCTTTGATACATGGACGAGCCAGAAGTGGCTGCGCACGTCCGGACGGATTGACCAGGCGCTGGCCGTGCTGCGCGAGCGCGGCGCCCTCTTCGAGGCCGAGGAGGCGCTCTGGTTCGCCTCGACGAAGTACGGAGACGACAAAGACCGTGTCATCCGCAAGCGGGATGGGGAGTTCACCTACTTCGCCCCGGACATCGCCTACCACCAGTGGAAGTTTTCCCAGGGCTACGACGAGGTGATGAACCTGTGGGGCCCTGACCACCACGGCTACATCGGACGGCTCAAGGCGGCGGTGGCTGCGCTCGGCTTGACTGCGGACCGCTTGACCGTGCGCATCGTCCAGTTGGTCACCCTCTCGCGGCACGGCCGGCCGGTGCCGATGTCGAAGCGCCAGGGCGAGTTCGTGACATTCCGGGAGGTGCTGGACGAGGTCGGGGTGGACGCGACGCGGTTTTTTTACCTCATGCGGACGATGGAGAGCCACCTCGACTTCGACCTCGATCTGGCCAAGTCCCAGTCACAGGAAAACCCCGTGTACTACGTCCAGTACGCGCACGCCCGGATTGCGAGCATCTTGCGCAAGGCGGCCCTCCCCTGGTGGCGGCAGTGGCGGATGCGACTGGACCTCTTGACGGAGCCGGAGGAGCAGGACCTGATCCGTCAGCTCTTCCACTATCCCCTCGTCCTCCAGCTCTGCGCGGCCGCGAGGGAGCCGCACGGCCTCACCGGGTACCTGCGCAAGCTGGCGGAGCAGTTCCATGTCTTCTACACACAGCACCGGGTGCTGGGGGTTGAGCCGGCTCGGTCGGCCGCGCGGCTCGCGCTTGTGCGTGCGACGCGCACGGTCCTCGCCAGCGGCCTCGGCGTGCTGGGGGTGTCCGCACCGGACGTGATGGCGCGCGCCGAGGGCTCCGAGTGATTCGATGCTGGAGTACGTGCGTCTGGCGGTGGGACAGGAGGTGACCCCGTCCAGGTTGCTGGAGCGACTGGACGCGTTCGGCTACCGGCGGGCGGACGCGGTCGTTGACCCGGGCGAGTATGCGTCCCGCGGCGGCGTCCTGGACGTGTTTCCGGCGACCTTCGAATCGCCCCTGCGGCTCGAGCTGGCCGGCAACCGGCTCGTCTCCATGCGCAGCTTCAACCCGGAGACGCTGGAGACCCTGGACCGCCATGCGATGGTGGTCATCCTGCCGCGTAGCCTGCACACGCGGCCGACGGTGGAGGCCCCCTTCGAGGGCTTCGTGGATGTCGAGGAGGGTGCGTATGTGGTGCACCTCGACCACGGCATCGGGCGCCACCGGGGCCGGACCACGATCGCCGCGCCTGACGGCCCGCAGGACGCGCTGGTGCTGGAGTACGCCGGCGGCGACCGCCTCTACGTGCCCTTGGATCAGCTGCACCTCGTGCAGCGGTATGTCTCGTTCGGCGGCCGGGCCCCAGCGCTGCACACGCTGGGCGGCGCGGCCTGGCCGAGGGCGAAGGCGCGGGCCTACGCTGGGGCCTGGGCCTATGCCCAGGGCCTGCTGGACATTCAGGCGCGGCGGGTGGCGCTGCCTGGGTACGCGTTCGCCAAGGACCATGCGTGGCAGGACCGCTTCGAGGCGGCATTCCCGTTTCGCGAAACTCCGGACCAGTTGACCGCAACGGCCGATGTGAAGCGCGACATGGAGGCGGCCAGGCCGATGGACCGCCTGCTGCTGGGCGACGTGGGGTTCGGCAAGACGGAGGTCGCCCTGCGGGCGGCCTTCAAGGCGGTCCTGGGGCATCGGCAGGTCGCCGTGCTCGTGCCGACGACGGTGCTGGCCTATCAGCACTACCGGACGTTCACGGCCCGCCTGAGGGAGTTCCCGGTGCAGGTCGAGATGCTCTCGCGCTTCCAGACGGAGGCGCGCCAGCGGGGCATCGTGGAGGCACTGCGCCTCGGCGGATGCGACATCGTGATCGGCACCCACCGGCTGCTGTCGCCTGATGTGCGCTTCAAGGATTTGGGGCTGCTGATCATTGACGAGGAGCAGCGCTTCGGGGTCGAGGCGAAGGAGCAGTTCAAGCGCTGGCGCAGCCAGCTGGACGTCCTCGCGCTCTCGGCAACGCCGATTCCGCGCACGCTCTACTTGGCCCTCGTGGGTGCGCGCGACATGTCGCTGGTGGCGACGCCGCCGGAGAACCGCCACCCAGTCGAGACGCGCGTGGTGGAGGATGAGGATGCCTCGCTGCGCCGGTGGATCCACCAGGAGCTCGCACGTGACGGACAGGTGTTCGTGGTGCATAATCGGGTGCACAGCATCCACCGCATGGCCCATCGCGTGGCCGCGCTGGTGCCGGAGGCCCAGGTGGGCATCGCCCACGGGCAGATGGGCGAGCATGAACTCGAGCAGGTCATGATGCGCTTCATGGACGGGGATCTGGACGTGCTGGTGACGACCACGATCATCGAATCCGGCATCGACATCCCGAACGCCAACACGCTGGTCGTGGACCGCGCAGACACCTTCGGCCTGGCCGCCTCCATGTCGCGCTTCACATCGGCCGTTGCGGTCAACTGGTCCGGAGTTTCGCGAAACGGGAA
>SBAZ01000027.1 GCA_005239935.1 Planctomycetales bacterium
ACCCTGGGGCAGGGGCACGGGGCGGGAGGCGAGCATGCCGGCGTGTCGCCTTGGCCCCAGCGGCACGCCGGTATAATCCGACAAAGTCGCTTAAAGGAGCATGCCCGTGCGTAGCATTGCTGAGAAAAAAGTGTTGACAAACTTTCCGTAACTCCTTAACATAGCCGCAAATCTGAAAGGAGGTGTACTTGGACTCCCGGGAAAGGGGAGGAGCGCAACGACAGAAGTGCGTGACCAAGTGGCGCTGAGTTCCTTCACAACCAACCGAGTGCAGTTCAGGTACACAGCAGTTCAGATCGGTCACATGGTGGGGGATGGATCAACAAGGAGGTAGGTGGATGTTGAAGGCTACGCTGAGAGGCGCAGTCCTTCTCGGGCTCGTGGCCGTCACGATGCCGGCCTGGGCCGAGACCCAGAATGTTACGGTCGGCGGGCAGACAAACGTCCGCTCGTTTTTCCGTCAGAGCATGCGCCTGAGCAATGACGTCATCACCGCGTTCACCGGAGCCTTGGACGGCACCAGCGACTACGGGTCGGCGACCGACAACTTCGTGCAGCAGTTGACCGCGATCAATGTCGGCGCAGACCTGACCGAGAACGTGAGCGCGCAGACGCGGTTAATCAACCAGCGCGTGTGGGGTGCCCTGCCGGGTGGCATTCCGTCGGATGGCAGCAGCAACACCGACGCGAACCAGGTCGAAATCGGCCTGGCGAACGTCAAGCTGCGGGAAGCGTTCTACTCCCCGCTCGATGTGACGATCGGCCGCCAGCAATTGTGGTTCGGGCGGGGCTTCATCGTGGGAAGTCGCCTCCTGGAAGGTGACGGCGACCCGAACGACGCGCTCGCGGCGGATGAGTTCACGGACCACACCGCATTCGACGCGATCCGCGGGACCATTGACCTCAACGGCGCAGCTCCCATGGGCATGCCGCTCGTGATCGATCTCGTGGCGGCCCGCCTCAACGAGAGCGACGTCAGCGTGACGAACGAGGACAGCTCTGCGGACGACACGAACTTGCTCGGCGTGAACGTCGGCACCAAGTTCGACTCCATGAGCGGAGAGGCCGAGGCCTACTTCTGGAAGAAGCAGAACAATGACCTGAACTCGGGCGATGGCACGATCGACAACAACCCCCAGGCGAACACGATCGGTATCCGGGGCAGTGCCGCGCCATCCGAGGGCCTCTCAGTCTGGAGTGAAGTCGCGTACCAGTGGGGCAATCGGCTCACGACTGCGGTGGCCACCGACTCCGAAGGTACGGCCGGCGATGACTACCAGGCCTGGGCAGCCAACCTTGGGGCGGACTTCACGTTCGCCGACGCCCCATGGGCTCCAAAGGTCGGCGCCGAATGGATCGCCTTCTCGGGTGACCAGGGCAACGCGACCGCCATCGGCGGGTGGGACCCGGTCTACCGCGGGGCCTACACGACCGCGTTGCGCGAGTTCCAGGGTGCCGGCTTCTATGTCCCAGCTCAGTCCGGGGCTACCGAGCCTGGCACGACCGCGTTCAACGTGATCACCAACTCCGCCACGAACCAGCACCAGTTGGCGCTCCACGCCACGGTGTGGCCCATCGAGGATCTCTCGGTGGACAACCGTTACACCTGGTTTCTTGCGGATGTCGGCATCGTGCCCACCGTTGGGGCCAAGCGCGAGAGCAACTTCGGCGGCGAATGGGATGTCGTCGCGAACTACAACTACACCGACGATGTCACGTTCGGGTTCATCTACGCCCTGTTCAGCCCGGGTAGCGTCTTCCGCACCCCGTACGACGAACAGGCGCAGGAGATCATCACCTCGGTCGACGTGCGGTTCTAAGACCGAGTTTGGTTTTCCACGCCCCCTGCTTCGCAAGAGGCAGGGGGCGTTTGTTTGACCGCAGGGCCCGACGCGCGCAGCTGAACCCCGAGCCCGCAGCCCAGCACGCTCTGACCGGTCCATGACGCAGCCGCTCTGCATCGCCTTCATCTGGCACATGCACCAGCCCGTCTACCGCGAGCCGGGGACCGGGGCCTGCCACATGCCCTGGGTGCGTCTGCACGGCACCAAGGACTACCTCGACATGGTCCTGCGGCTCGCGGACACCCCGGCGGTGCATCAGACCTTCAACGTGGTCCCCTCGCTGGTGGACCAGCTCGAGGCGTACCTGCCGCCCCAGAACCGCTCCGACGACTTCCTGGAGCTGTCCCGCAGGCCGGCGGATGCCCTCACCGACCGGGAGAAGCGCTTCGTCATCGAATGGTTCTTTCTGGCCAACCCGGAGCGGCTCATCCGCCCGCATCCGCGGTACCACGACCTCCTGGCCAAGCGCGGCGCGCACGTCACGGAGGCGCAGTGGCCGGACGTGCTGCGCCGCTTTCGGGCCCAGGATGTGCGCGACCTGCAGGTGTGGTTCAACCTGGCCTGGGTAGACCCCTGGCTCCGCCGGCAGGACCCGCGCGTGAGCGCGCTGGAGGGGAAGGGCGGCGGGTTCACCGAGGAGGACAAGGCCGCCGTCTTGCAGGCCCATCTGGACCTCCTGGGTCGTATTCTCCCGGCCTACCGCGAGGCAGCCTCGCGAGGGCAGATCGAGCTCACTGCCTCGCCCTACTACCATCCCATCCTGCCGCTCCTGTGCGACACGCGCAGCGCCCGGGCGGCTCTCCCGGACCTGCCGCTGCCGAAGCTCGCGTTCCGCCACCCGGAGGACGCCCGCTGGCAGATCGAGACCGGGCTGGCGCGGCACGCACAGGTCTTCGGCGACCGGCCCCGCGGGATGTGGCCCTCGGAAGGCAGCGTCAGCGAGGAAACACTCGCGCTCCTCCTCGAGGCCGGCATCGAGTGGACGGCGACCGACGAAGCGATTCTCTGGAGAACTCTCGGACGAATCCGGAACCCTGAGGATTTGTACCGTCCGCACCGGCTGGAGCGGGATGGGCGCAGTCTCTGGATGGTCTTCCGCGATCGGGAACTCTCCGACCTGATCGGCTTCACATACAGCAAGTGGGAGGCCGACGCGGCTGCCACAGACCTGACTCGGCGGCTCGGCGAGATCCACCAGCGCATGGCGCACGCGCCGCGCCAGGGGCTCGTCAGCGTGATCCTCGACGGCGAGAACGCCTGGGAGGGCTACCGCGACGATGGGCACCCGTTTCTGACGGCGCTCTACCACGCGCTGGCCGGGGATCCCCGCTTTCGCTGCGTCACCGTATCCGAATATCTCCGAGAGCAGGCCCCACAGGATGCGCCCTCGCTCCCGCCGGTCGCCGCCGGCTCGTGGATTGATGCGAACTTCGCCACGTGGATCGGCCATCCGGAGAAAAACACGGCTTGGACGCGTCTGGCCGAGCTCCGTGAGGCGCTGCGAGGCGCGAATATTCCACCCGACCGCCAGCAGGCCGTGCAGCACAGCCTGGGCATGGCCGAGGGCAGCGACTGGATGTGGTGGTTCGGGGATACCCATGTCACCGCCCAACCCGCGGAGTTCGACCGGCTCTTCCGCGCGCACGTCAGCCAGGCGTACCGCCTGGCCGGGCTGGAGCCACCCCCGTCCTTGCGGCGCGCGATCCGCCGTCGGACCACCCTCTCACTCGAAGAGCCAACCGGCCTGGTGCGCCCAACGCTGGACGGACGGGAAACCTCGTACTATGAGTGGCTGTACGCCGGCCGGATCAATCTGCGCCGCTCCGGCGCGATTCACCGAAGCCAGCAGACACTGACGGGGCTGGCATACGGCTTTGATCACGACGCGTTCTATGTGCGGCTCGACCTGGACCTTGAGAGGCTGCCCGTGGGCTGGGCCATTCAGCTCGACTTTGGGGAAGGACGAGTCGCCCGGCTCAGCGCCGGCCAGGAGGGAGGGATCCGCGGGATCCTTGGGGAAGGCCCGGCGGAGCCCATCCGGTGCGCGATGGACAGGTTGTTAGAGGTGGCGGTGCCGCTGCGCGTCCTGGCCCTGCGCCCTGACGAGCGGGTGGAGTTCGCGCTCACCCTGATCCGGGGCGACGACGTGCTGGAGCGCCACCCGGATGAGGGCGCGTTCCATCTACTGACCTCGGCCGCCGACCTCGATGCCGTGAGTTGGTCGGCGTAACTGCCTCCGCCGGCTTGACTTCCAACAGTCGCTGGTCTATAATTCGGGTCTACCCATGCCCGCAATCCGCATCGGCATCATTGGCGTCGGTAACTGCGCCTCTTCCTTGCTGCAGGGCCTGCACTATTACGGAGCCCATGCGCCCCACCGCGTGAACGGCACAGGGGCCGGGCTGCTGCATCGGCGCATCGGCCCCTACGCCCCAGGAGATATCCGAGTCGTCGCGGCCTTCGACGTGGATGCCCGCAAGGTCGGGCGCTCCCTCGAGCAGGCCTGCACCGCAAAGCCCAACTGCACCACGCAGTTCGACCGTCTGCCGCGATCGGGCGTCACGGTGCAGATGGGACCCGTCTTGGACGGAGTCGCCAAGCACATGCACGACTACCCGCCGGAGCGGCGCTTCGTCGTAGCCAGGGCACGTCCGGTCAACCTGACGTCGGCCTTGCGCAAGAGCGGCGCGGAGGTCGTGCTGTGCTACCTCCCGGTGGGCTCCCCACGGGCCACCGAAGCCTACGCGGAGGCCTGCTTGGCCGCCGGGGCGAGCCTCATCAACTGCATGCCGGTCTTCATCGCCTCAGACCCCCGCTGGGCGGCGCGATTCACCCGGAAGGGCATCCCGGTGGTGGGCGATGACGTGAAGGGGCAGGTTGGCGCCACCATCCTCCACCGGGCCATCGCGACGCTCTTCGCCGAGCGCGGGGCGGTCGTCGACCGCACCTACCAGTTGAACATCGGCGGCAACACAGACTTCCTGAACATGCTGGCCCGCGAGCGGCTCGCGACGAAGAAGATCTCCAAGACCGAAGCCGTGCAGACGGTCCTGGGCAAGCCGTTGCGTGACGGCAACATCCACATCGGCCCGAGCGACTACGTGCCCTGGCAGCGCGACCGCAAGGTCTGCTTCCTGCGCATCGAGGGCCGCGGGTTCGGCGATTGCCCGATCGAGTTGGAGGCGCGCCTCTCCGTCGAGGACTCGCCCAACAGCGCCGGCGTGACCATCGACGCCATCCGCTGCGTGCGGCTGGCCCGCGACCGGCGGCTGGCCGGGCCGATCCTCTCCGTCTCCGCGTGGACGATGAAGCACCCGCCCAAGCCGATGACGGACGAGCAGGCCCGCCATCTCATTGAGGCGTTCATCCGTGGTGCCAGCAACCGCTGACGGCGCGCTGCGCCCCCCGGACCGTCCCCCCTCCTCCCGCGCCAGACTCCTCCGCGTGGCCCGCTACCTGGCCACCACGGGCGTGCTCGCCGTGGGCTTGAGCGCGCTCGTCCTGCCCTGGGCCCGGGAGCTCACGTGGTGGCGCGTCCTGCGGCGATGCGCCTCCGTGGCCGCGGCGCTCGCACTTTGGCTCTTCGTCTACCGTCTCGAGGGCGCCACCTTCCGCAGCTACGGCCTGACCCTGCAGGGGGGAGGGAAGCGCCACCTGGTCTTCGGGGTCGCCCTGGCCCTCGCCGGCGTCGCGCTCATGGCGCTGGCCGGCTTCCTGTCCGGCGCGTACCGGCTCGACATCACGCCGGACCGCGTGCGCCTCTGGCGGACCGTGCTGGGCTTTGTCCCGGCCGCCGCCCTCGTCGGCGTGCTGGAGGAGCTCGTCTTCCGCGGCTTCCTCCTCCAGCAGCTGCTGCCTGTGTCGAAGACGCTCGCCGTGCTCTTCAGCAGCGGCCTGTACGCGCTGGTGCATCTGCGCGGAGATCCTGCGAGCGCCGCGACCTGGCTCGAGATCGGCGGGCTGTCCCTGCTGGGCTTCGTGTTGGCCTTCAGCGTGCTGCGCACGCGCGGGCTCCTGCTGGCCGTGGGCCTCCATGCCGTCCTGGCCTATGCGGCCCGGGTGAATAAACTGGTGATCACGATTGATCCATCGCTGGCCTGGCTCGTGGGTACGAGCCGTCTCATCAACGGCCTGGCGATTTGGGGATTGCTTGGAGCGATGGCCGTGGCGATCGCCTGGTGGGCCAGACCGGCTGGTCCGCCGCCGGCGCGCGCAGGATGCTGAGGCTACGGCAAGGAGGAGCGGAGATGGGAAGATGGACGCGGGGAGTGCTCGTGGGCGCGCTAGCCGTCACCGGGATCCTGGGCACCATGCCGCCGGCCCACGCGAAGGGCACCGAGGAGTCGTCACCCTACGGGCACGGGATGATGCGCAAGCTGGGGCGGGGGATCGCCAATATCGCCACCTGCCCGGCGGAGCTCATCCGGACGCCGGAGCTCGTCACGCACAAGGAAGGCACGCTGGCCGGGCTGACCGTCGGTGTGATGCAGGGGGTCTGGCGCACGCTGCTACGCGGCCTGACCGGTGTCTATGAGGTGGTAACGTTCTACGCGGAAATTCCCGACGGATTTGAGCCCCTCATCAAGCCCGAGTTCGTCTGGGCCCGCGGGGACTGGCAGGAGTAGCGGGTTACTCGCCGAAGAGCTCGCGGCGCTGATCCGCGGGCAAGCTGCGCTTCACCGCGTCGGTCAAGCGAGTGAGCTCCATATCGAGTAGCCCGATGAACGCGAGCAGCCGCTGCGTCAGCCAGAAGACCGCGCACAGCGAGAGGCCGATCAGCGAGGTGGTCAGCTGCAAATGCGCGCGGGGCGCGATCAGCAGGTACAGAAAGACGAGGCCGGCCAGGACGAGCAGGTAGAGTTTCATGTGCTCGATGCGCCTGAGAAACGCCCGGTCACTCGGTCCCAACGGCATGGGGCGACACCTCCGTGATGGCTCGTAGTATACATGAGCCGCCGGCGGGAGGCTACACCGTGCTGGTCGACGGTTACAACGTCCTCGGGCGCCACGCCGCTTGGAGGCGGCACGCGCCGGCCCAGGCCCGACGACACCTGCTGGACGCCCTGGCGGACGCGCGGTGGCCGGTCCCGGTGGGCGCCGTACACGTCATCTTCGATGGGCCGTGCAACGAGACTCCGGTGTCCAGTCCTGTCCTCCGCGTTCAGTTCGCTTCGCCCTCGGCCGACGCAGCCATCGGCGCCCGGCTCCGAGCGGCCCGTGCGTCCCAACGGCTCCTGCTTGTGACCGACGACTCGGAACTGGTGTCCCTGGCACGCGCCCATGGGGTCACCCGGCAGAGCTGCGCGTGGTTGTTGGGGCGGCTCGAGGCCGCACAGGCGAAGCCGGCCGCGCCCTCAGCGAACCCTGCGCTCTCCGCCGCGGTTCGCCGGCGCATCACCGAAGACCTCGCTCGCCAATGGCTCGGACGCGGGCGCGGGTGACGTTGCGCGCTGTCTGTTTTGACCTGGATGTAGAATAACGCGAACCGTGCTGCGAACGACCAGTTCAAGGAGGTCCTGATGCGTCGACATGGGCCGTGGCTCCTCGTCCTCGCGGTGACCTGGGGTGGAGCGGCTCCGGCCGCGCAGGCGCAGGATCCGATCCATAAGGCAGGACGCGGACTCGTCAACGTCCTGACGTGTTGGATCGAGATCCCGAAACAGATGGACCAGGGCCGCCGGGAAGAGAACCCGGTCACCGGGCTCGGGATGGGAGCCGTGCGCGGGGTAGGCCTGACGGTGCTTCGGCTTGGGGTCGGCGCCTACGAAACGGTGACCTTCCCGCTCGCGTATCCGTCCGGCTTCGCATCCCCGTACGAGGGCATGGCGATGCCCGATTACGCCTGGGAATAGATTCTGGGCCAACCGTGAACGGTGTGTCGGCGGCCCTCGAGCGTCGCTCGAGGGCCGCGCTGTTGGCGTGCGGCCTCGCCATGGCCGGCATCCCGGCGACCTCCTGGGCCGAGGAACCCATCCCGCCAGGGCCGCAGCAGCCAGTGGTGGGCGAGCGCCTCGGATTCCATGGCCGCTGGTTCGCCATCCCGGTCGGCCACGGGTCCGTGGAGGTAAAGGGCATCGTCGAGGTCGAGGGCCGGCGCGCCTACCAGATCGAACTCCAGGGCCACACGAACGAGGTCCTCTCCGCCTTCTACCCCATCCATGACACGCTGCAGACGTATCTCGATGTGGAGACGCTCCAGCCCCTGCGCTTCGAGAAGGACCAACGGGAAGGGCGGTACCGGGCCCATGAGGTCGTCACGTTTGACCGCGCGGGGCAGGTGGCGCACTATCGCTCCCTCCTGACTCAATCTACCAAGGACGTTGAACTGCCTGAGGCGTTCCAGGACCTCGTGAGCGCGCTCTACTGGTTCCGGGCCCAGCCGCTCACCCCGGGGCGCGACCTGCACGTGCAGCTCTACACCGATGAGAAAATCTATGACACCCGCGTGGTCGTCCAGGGCCCGCAGCCCCTCGAACTCCTGAAGCGCGGCACGTTCCGCTGCCTGGTCGTAGAACCCAAGGCTGCGTTCAAGGGCGTACTCATCAAGCGCGGCCGGCTCTGGGCCTACTTCACGGCGGACGCCCACCGCCTCCCACTCCTGGTTCAGGCCAGCACGCCCTGGGGCCACATGAGCGCGGTGCTCGACGAGGCATCCATTCCGGTCTCCGCGCGCACCGATGCGGCTGGTGATCCAGCGCGTCCGTAAGGCCGCGGTCAGGGTGGATGGCAGGGACGTGGCGGCCATCGGACCTGGGCTGGCGGTCCTCGTGGGTTTTGCGGCCGGCGACCTCCCTGGCCCGGCCCTCGAGCACATGGCGGAGCGCCTGCTGGGGCTTCGGGTGTTTGATGATGACCAGGGGCGCTTGAACCGCTCGGTGCGCGAGGTCGCCGGCGAAGTCTTGCTGATTCCTCAGGTCACGCTCACGGCCACCCTCGCGAAGGGCACGCGGCCCAGTTTTGACACCGCCGCACCGGCTGCCAAGGCTCGCGAGTTGTTCGGTCTCCTCGTGCAGCACGTCCGCGCCCGCCATGGCAAGGTGGCCGAGGGGGTCTTCCAGGCGCATATGGTCGTCAACCTGGAGAACGAGGGACCCGTAACGCTGGTCCTGGACGGTTGACTCCTGCGCGCTGTGTATTCAGTGCAAATGTGCACATCGAGGGGACGGTTGCGCACTCTTGGGGAACCACGGTCGGCACGATGCCGCAGCCGGATCGCGGCGGCTGGCTTAGTGCATGGGGAGTCGATCGCAGAGAAAAACCACGAGGGGGGTGATCAGCGTCGCTGACTGAATTCGTGCTCAGTCTCATGTCTTATAAGAACTATTCTGTTAAATACACCACCTCCCGCCAAGCTCGTCCCTAGCCAGCCTTCGACCCCACCAACGCCAGCCGGAACACCTGCGCCATCCGCTCGATATATCCCCTCGGGTCCATACCGAACGCCCCGAGGTGCCCGGCTCCGCTCAGCACGACGAGCTCCTTTGGCTCCCCGGAGGCCTCGGCCAGACGCTGCGCCCCGGTCACCGGCATCCGCGGGTCTTCGGCGCCGTGGAACACCAACACCGGCCGCGGGCTGAGGCCCCCGATCGCTCGCTCCGGCGACACCTCCTCAGGCCAGACGCCATACCGCAGACGGTACGTCGCATGCACAAACCACCCGAACGGCTGGCGTGGCAGCCACGGATACATCAGCCGAACATGGTGGTCCATTGTCTCAGCCAGGTTCGGATAGGCGCTGTCCACCACAACCGCGCCCAGCCGCTCATCTCGCGCGGCTACCATGAGCGCGACGGCGCCGCCCATGGAAATGCCATAGACGCCGTAGGGGCGCGGCGGGATCTCCGGCTGGCTGCCCAGAAACGCCAGCGCCCCCTCCAGGTCTCGCTGCTCGGTCCAGCCGAATGATGTGGTGCGGCCGCCGCTCGCGCCGTGGCCGCGAAAATCGAACAGGAACAGGTTGTAGCCGGCCCGGAAGAGCCCGGCCGCGATGTCCAGGAGGTCGGCACGGTTGGCCCCGAGCCCGTGGCACATGATCACCCAGGGCCGCTCCGGCTCGGCAGCCATGAGCCAGCCGGAGAGCCGCAAGCCATCGGTGGCCCGGAACTCGACGACCCGGGCCGGCAGGCCCAGGGCTTCCGGGGTGACAGCGTACGGCAGCCGCGGCAGCCAGGTGTTGCGCAGGAAGAGGACTGCGCAAAACATCCAGCTCCAGAAGACGGTCAGGAAGGCGACTTCGAGGACAACCACGGTCACCCGTCGCACAGTCGTGGGCGGCCGGTTCCGCGCAGAGGCGGCCGGCTCGCCGGGTTATTTGATGATGCTGCCGGGTGCTGCCGGGCGATCGAGCGTCAGGACGATGATCCCGCCGCTGTCCGACGCGGCAAGGACCATGCCCTGGCTTTCCACCCCGCGCAGGGCGGCCGGCTTCAGGTTCGCCACGACCGCCACGTGCTTACCGACCAGGTCGGCGGCCTGGTACGAGCCCCTGATGCCGGCGACGATCTGCCGCGGGGCGGCCTCGCCCACGTCCACAGTCAGGATCAGCAGGCGGTCGGCGTTCGGATGCTCCTTCGCGTCGCGGATGACACCCACGCGCAGCGCAATCTTGGCGAAGTCCTCAATGGTGATCTGGGCCGGCGGAGAAGGTGGAGCTCCCTGCCCCGAGGCGGCGGCCTTGGGCGCCGCCCCGCCGGTTGAGGGCGCGGGTTCACTCATGCGGTCGGGGCCAGCGCGGGGGCTTCCTGGGGTGGCACCATGGTGATGGCCTCCCACGGACAGATCTTCTCGCACAGGTAGCAGCCGATGCACTTGGGCTGGTCGATGATGCACGTCGGCTGGAGCCCCGGATACTCAGGACCCGGCACCCTGTCGATGCAGTCGACGGGACACACGGCGATGCAGACTTCGCACCCGGTGCAGCTGTCCGGATTAATGAGGGCCTTGGGGCGCCCCTTGCGAGGCTGCTGAGGACCGGCCATCAGGCGGCCTTCGGCTTGAGCCGCTCGGCGACGAGCTGGCTGACCCGCTTGCCGTCCGCCGCCCCCGCTGCCTTCGCCATGACCTGCTTCATGATGGGGCCTTGCTGTTGCCCGACCTCGGCAATCGCGTCATCGACCAACCTGCGCAGCTCGTCGTCGGATAACTGCTTCGGCAGGTAGGCGGCCAAGATCTCCAACTCCTGCGTGGCCTGCTGGACGGCCTCGGGACGGTTCGCGCTCTTCAGCGCCTCGAGTGTCTCCCGTCGCTGCTTGGCCTGCTGGGTGAGCACCTGGACGACCTCGGCGTCGTCCAGCGTCTGCTTGCGCTTCTCGATCGCGACCCGCTCGATGCCGGCCTTGACGAGGCGCAACGTCTCGACACGGAGGCGCTCGCCGGCCTTGTACGCAATCTTGTAATCCGTCTCGAGGCGTTCAATCAGCGTCGGCATGCTGGACTCAGTCTACACATCTCCCCTACCCCCTTCAAGCCCGAAGGCCTCGCGCGGCGCTGAGGATGCCGATGATGGTCTTGCCGTCGCGGATGGTCCCCCCATGCACGCGCCGCAGCGCCTCATGCAGGGACAGGACGACCGGCCGGACATGCTCATCTGGATCCGGGCGGCTGCGCGTGCGCCGCAGGCCCTGCGCGAGGTACACCGTCATCTCCTCCGACGTGATCCCCGGAGCCGCGTAGAAGCGGCGCAAGCGCCGCCAGCGCCGCGCGCGCCAGCCGGTCTCTTCCTCTAACTCCCGCTGGGCGCAGCGCAGGCGCCGTTCGCCGGGCTCCAAGGTCCCCGCCGGCAACTCCAGGAGGCGGCGGCCGACCGCCCGCCGGTACTGTCGGACCAGCACGACCCGTGGCCCGGGCAGGAGCGGGACGATCACGACCGCCCCCGGATGCAGGAGCGATTCGCGCACGAGCCGGTCGGGACCCACCGCCAGCACCTCGCGCACGAGACGCACCAGTCGTCCACGGTAGATCACGCGCCGCTGGAGCACCCGTACGCCTCGCTTACGCTCCGCCATATCCCAGTTCCTTGAGGATTCGCTCGTCCTTGCGCCAGTGCGGCGCGACCTTGACCCAGAGCTCGAGGAACACTTTGCGTCCCAGGAGGCGCTCCAACTGCTGGCGCGCCCGCTGGCCGATCGCCTTGAGGGTTGAACCTTCCCGTCCGATCAGAATCGCCTTCTGTCCGGGACGCTCGACCAGGAGCGTCGCCCGCACCGCGATCACCTTGGGGCGCTCTTCGATCTGTTCCATGAGGACTCCTACCGACTGCGGGACCTCCTGGTACGTCGCCTCCAGGATTTGCTCGCGGATCAGCTCGCTGACGCGCTCCTGGGTGGTCTGGTCGGTGCGCTGCTCCGGTTCGTACCAGCGCGGGCCCGCCGGCAGCCGCGCGATGATCTCCGTGAGGAGCACGTCCAGTTGCTCGCCGGTCTTCGCGGACACCGGGACATACTCGGCGAACAGACGCGTGGCTGCGGCGCGCTCGAGGATCGGCAGGATCCGCGGCTTGCTCACCGCATCCACCTTGTTGACAGCGAGGAGGGCGCACCGCGGTCCCGCCCCCTCCCTGCTCGGTGCGCTGAGCACCTGCCGCACCCGGCCGAAGACCCGTTCATCCTCGTCCGTGAGGCCGGACCGGGCGTCCACCAGCACCACGAGGACATCGGCCTCGTCCATGGCGCTCTTCACCACCTCCAGCATGTAGCGTCCCAGCGCGTGCTCAGGTTCGTGCAGGCCCGGCGTATCGAGAAAGATCACTTGCGCCTCCGGCCGGGTCAGCACCCCGAGGATGCGCCGGCGGGTCGTCTGAGGGCGCTGCGACACGATGGCGATCTTCTCGCCGAGCAAGGCGTTCAGCATCGTGGATTTGCCGACATTGGGCCGCCCAACCAGTCCGACGAACCCGGAGCGGTGTCCGGCTGGCACGGCCCCAGTCATGAGCGGCGCGCGGCGCCAGCTGCCTGGCGCTTCCGGCGAATCCAGGCCAGCAGATCCCCGGTCGTCTGACAGTTCAGCAGCTGGCTGGGCCCGACCCAGGCGCGGCGGGCCAACCCCAGCCCGAGCCGCATGTGGGCGTAGTGCGCGATGCGGTGGGTATCGGTGCCGATGGCGAGCATGACGCCGGCGTCCCGCGCGCGCCGCGCCGCCGCGTCCGAGAGATCGAGCCGGTCCGGCGAGGCATTGAGTTCCAACGCCGTCGAGGTGTCGTGTGCCGCGCGAATGACCGCTTCGAGGTCGAGGGCGTACGGCTCGCGCAGACCGATGCGCCGGCCGGTGGGGTGGCCGACCACGGTCACGTACGGGTTCTGCATGGCGCGCACAATCCGCCTCGTCAGCGTCGCGCGGTCCTGCCGCAAGCCTGAGTGTACCGAGGCGACGACGAAGTCCAGGTCCGCCAGCACCGCGTTTGGATAGTCCAGCCGGCCGTCCTCGAGGATGTCCACCTCAGAGCCCAGGAGGACGCGAAAACCCCGGAAGCGGCCGTTGAGCGCACGGATGCGCGCCATCTGCTCCCGGATCCTGGCCACGGACATCCCGTGCGCGACCCGCAGGGATTGGGAGTGATCACAGATCGCGATATGCCGGTAGCCCCGCGCCCGGCCGGCGTCCACCACCTGCTCCAACCCATCGTGCCCATCGGAATACGTGGTATGGATGTGGAAGTCCCCGCGGATGTCCGCAGCCTCCACCAGGTGCGGTAGCCGGCCGGCCTGGGCGGCGTCCAACTCGCCGGCATCTTCCCGGATTTCGGGCGGGATCCAGGGCAGGCCCACGGCGCGGTACACCTCCGCCTCTTCCCTGCTCGCCAGACGCCGGGTTCCCCGAAACACGCCGTACTCGTTCAGTTTGAGGCCGCGTCGCGCGGCGAGTTCGCGCAGCCGGACGTTATGCTCCTTGGAGCCGGTGAAGTACTGCAGGGCCGCGCCGTACGCGGCCGGCTCCACCACCCGCAGGTCCACCTGCAGCCCGTCAGCGGTGACGATGGAGGCCTTGGTGGTTCCGGCAGCCAGGATGCGGCCGGCCCAGCGGGACGTCGTGAACGCCTTCATGACTCGCTGCGGGCGCGCCGAGGCGACGAGCAGGTCCAGGTCACCGATGGTCTCTCTCATGCGGCGCAGGCTGCCGGCCGGCGACACCCGAGTCGCGCCGGGAACCCGTTTCAGAAACGCCACGAGCTCGTCCGCGAGGGCAAGCGCCACGTCGAGCGTCATGCGCTCGCGCCCCTTGGTGACCACGGCGATCCCCTTGAGGAGGTTCTGCTCCTTCTTCGCCTGGAAGCCCGGCAGGCGCCGCAGGCGGCCGGCTGTGATCGCGCGTTCCAGCTCACGCACCGACCCGATCTTCAGCCGCTCCGTCAGCAGCCGCACCGTCTTCGGCCCGACGCCAGGGACGGCGAGTAGATCAAAAACACCCCGCGGCGCGCGCTGCGCGAGGTCCTCCAGCATCGCGAGCCGGCCGGTGGTCAGGTACTCTTCGATGCGCTGAGCCAGGTCGCTGCCCACGCCGGCCAGTTCCCGCAGCCGCCCGGCCGAGGCCAGCGCGGCCAGGTCGCCGCCGAATCGCTCAAGCGACTCTGCCGCCCGCCGGTACGCGCGGATGCGGAACGGGTTCTCTCCACGGATTTCCAGGAGATCCGCGATCTGCAGGAACCGCTCGGCCAGGTCGTGCTGGGCGCTCATCTCACCGCCCCGCTGGGCGGGGATCTGGCACGGTGCGCAGCAGCGCGATCCCAACGGCCAGCAGTCCCATGAGAACCACCACGGCATGCCGGTACCGGGCTGGGTCCCATACCATGAGACCCCAGAGGAGAGGCCCGACGATGCCGGCGGCACGGCCGAAGAGGCCGGCCAGCCCGAGCATCTCGGCGACCTGCCCCTCGGGGGCCAGCCCGAGCAACAACACCCGCGCCGTGGCCCAGGTGGATCCAAGGCAGAAACCAATGACCGGCCCGGCCACCCAGAGCCACCAAGGATTGAGCTGCACGGCCACCAACCCTAGGG
>SBAZ01000125.1 GCA_005239935.1 Planctomycetales bacterium
GATAGATGCTGCGGCACCTGCAGTTACGATGACTGCGGCCGCGATCGCGACGATTCCGAAGAACTTACTCCACGACCATTTCAATCCTGATGGATCCACCAAATTGACCGGGTTGTTGCGGACGTAGGCATACCGGTTGAGCGTCTGGGGATCGCCGGGATCCTGCACGAAGGGATCCGGCTGGAGGAAGCGGCCCAGCGCGGGGTCGTAGGCGCGGGCCGGGAACAGGATCAGGCCGGTGCCGGGGTCCTGCCGCTGGCCGGTGAACTTCTGGGGGACGTTGGCGGTCCCCTCATGGCGGCTGATGGCACCAAAGGGGCTGTGCTCGGTGAGCTCCACGAGCTGGCCGGTGCCGTTGGTGATGACGTTCGAGCTGCCCAAGTGGTCGCCGTGGTAGAAGCGCAGGGCACCGGTCGAGTCCTTGGCGACGACCCGCAGGTCGCCGGCGAAGACGTACTTCGTGGTCGTGCCACCAGGGGCCTTCTCGTACACCTCCCCTAGGAAGGTCGTGGTGCCCGCGGCCGTGACCTGCTTGACCCGCCCGCCATCCCCGTCATAGGTGAAGCGGGTGGTCACGTCCTGGGGCAGGGGCGGGGTCCAGGTGGAGGTGGCGCTGACCCGGACCCAGTAGGCTTTGCCCGGCTTGGCCTGGGTCGCCACCGGCAGGGAGTTATCGGCCGGCACATGCTCCCGGACCTCCGCGTAGGTGAGGCCGGTGAGGAGTTGGGCGATGGGCTTGTCGGCGTGGGTGGTGGAGCCCAGCAAGTGCCAGCCGACTGCGAGATTCTTGGCGAGCCGCTTGGTCGGCGCCTTGCCGCGGAAGGTGACATTGACCGGCGCGGCCGCCTTGCAGTAGACCTGGTAGCTGGCGCCGTACTCCAGGCTCGCGAAGTCATCGAACTTGGGATTCCCGACGTAGTGCGTGAACCCGTTCGTGGCCGGGTCGAACTTCGCGATCTGCTCGAAGTCCGCTGCGAAATTGGGCAGCAGCACGGCCACCGCGCCATCCGCCGGCAGGACCGGCAGGGCGAAGAAGTTCCAGCCCGGCTGGAAGGTCACGGCGACCTCGGCCTCCTGCGCGGTCTCGACCTGCACCAGCCGATTCTCCGCGTCGTAGGCCAGGACCTGCTCCAGCAGCGGCTGCGCGGTAGGGCGCTTCGAGACCATGTTGCCATTCGCGTCATAGCTCAGCACGAGCCCGGCGGAGGTGGCCGTGACCGCATGGGGGCCGGCGGCGCCCGCCCCGTACGTCATCGTGACGCCTTCCTTCTCGAGCATATTGCCGAGGGGATCGTAGGCGTAGCGGAGGTCACCGTAGACGCCGGTCGCGCGAGTGAGGCGGTTCAGGTCGTCGTACTCAAAGGTCTGAGAGCCGGTGTGGACCGCGTCGGTGATGCCGGTGACGTTGCCGACCGGGTCGAACGCGTAGGTGAAATCCTGGAGCCGGCCGCCAGGGCCGTCACTGACCAGCCGGTCGAGCCGAAGGGTCTGGGGGTGGTAGGAGTAGTCGGTGACGACGCCGTTGCCGTAGACGATCTTGGTGATCTGGCCGGCAGGGTTGTAGTCGATGTTGGCAACATATGCCCCGGCAGGGGACAGGCCCCCTTCGGGGCCCAGTCCCCCGCCGCCGGTGCCAATCCCCGTGACGCTCTCAAGCCCACCCTGGGCGTTATAGGCATACTCGACGACCTCGCTGTCGGGGTAGGTGAGTGACGTCAGGCGGCCGAGGAGGTCGTACTGGCGCTGGATCGCGTACGGGGCGCCGTCCACGGTCTTGGTCTCCTTGACGAGCCGGCCGAGGTTGTCGTACTCGAAGGCCGAGGAGCCGGAGCCGTCGGTGATGCCGCTCAACTTGCCTTTGCGGAACGGCTTACTCGCATCGTCGTAGGTGTACGTGACCGTGCCGGGGTTGGCGATGCCGAAGCCCTCGGAAATCGTGTAGGACTTCTGCGTCAGCCGGTTGAGCACGTCGTACGTGAACGCCGTCACCACCCCGCGCGCGTCAGTCTGGCTGGTGAGGTTATCCACCGCGTCATAGGCATAAGCCCAGTGGCCCATGTCCGGGTCGTCCATGCTGAGCTTGCGGCCGAGGGAGTCGTAGGTGATGACGGTTTCCGCAAGGGCGGGGGACAGGCCCCCTTCGGGGCCCAGTCCCCCGCCTGCGGGAGCCAGCCCCCATTGCTGGACCCGCACCAAGTTATCGAGCGCGTCGTAGGCATAGGTCGTGGTGGCGGGTTGGCCCCCGATCAACTCCTCGACCGTCGCGAGCCGGCCGTACGCGTCGGTCGTGCGGCGGGTCTGGTGGCCGTTGGCGTCAGTGGACGTGACCGACCAATCGCTGTAGGCGGCGGCGGAGACGGCGCCGTCCGGGTCAGTGGTGGTCAGCAGCCGGCCAACCGCGTCGTAGGCATAGGTCACCGGCGACGCCAGGCCGGCGACGAGCGTGTGCGGCACGTAGGTCGAGGACGCCGTGTCGAGATACGGCGCCCACTGTTTGATGACTTGGCCTTTGCCATTCAGCTCAAACGCGCCGGTGACGACCTGTCTCAGCGGGTCCTCGGCTGGCGAGCGGGTCTGGAGGGTGCGCCCCAATCCATCGGTGAAGGTGTGGACAGTCAGGACCGGCGCCTGCCCGCTCTGAATGCGTGTGTGGACCGTGGTCCTGGCCGGGACGGTGGTCAGATCGTACTCGTACGCCAGGGTGGGCAGGGTGGCCGTGTCATTCGGGCCGATGATCTTGACCACGCGACTCAGCACGTCATACACAGTCGTCGTGGTCTGGGTATTGGCATCGGTGGACGTCAGCACCTGCCCGGTGCGCGCGTCATAGGTGAGCTGCCGCGTGTGGCCCAGCGCGTTCTGGATGCTGGTCAGGTAGGTGCCGGTGGCGTCGTAGGTGTTGGTCGTGGTGCGGGCGAGCGCGTCCCGCACCGTGGTGACGTTGCCGTACGCATCGTAGGTGAGCGTGGTCGCCAGCCAGGACTCGGCCGGGAGGTTGAGCCACTCTTCCTCTTTGGTGAGGTTGCCGAGGGCGGGTGCGGTCGCGGTGTCGGTCGCGGCGTCGTAGTAGAAGCGCCGCTGAGCCACAACCGCGCCGGCGGCGTCCAGCGTCTGCACCAGCGAGGGCTTCCCAAGGATCCAGCCGGCTGTGTTCGGCGTGTACGTGGTGAGGGTCGCTCGCTCATCGCCGAGCACGCCCACCTCGCCGTCCGAATCGACCCGGGTGATGTTGCCGTGCTGGTCATAGGCGAACCGGCTGCGCGTCTGCCGGAAGGTGGCATCGCCGTCATAGATGTAGGCGTCGGTCTGGTCGAGCCGCACGAAGCGCACCCCCGGATAGGGCTCGATGCTGCTCCAGGCCTGCTCCTGACGGGTCCAGAGGTTGCCGAACTGGTCCCGCACCTCGGTGGAGGACGGCCGGCCCTTCATGACATCGTCCTGCAGGAACGTGGTCGTCGAGGCGGTGGCATCGGCATCGCGCACCTCGACCTGCCCGAACCCGCGGAACTCCCGGGTGGGCGCGTCGTAGCGGCCCTGCCGGAAGAAGTAGGTGCTCGTCACGCTCTGCCCGAGGCCGTTGCCGGCGGTGACCGCGTTGACGACCGGCAGGACGAAGGGGAGTTTCGGCACCGCTTCGATGGGGCACTGGTTGTCGCAGGAGGTCGAGGGCTGGTAGGCGATGGTGGTGGTGCCGCCCAGGCCATTGTTGATGCCGCCGAGGAGGTCCACGAACGACCCTTGCGACCTGGCCAGTTCAGACGCCCCGGTGACGGCATTGAACACGGCAGGGTCCGCCAGGCCATCCCCGTTGAAGTCGCCGACCTGGAGGCCGTCATCCGCGGAGCGTTGGCTGAACGTTACCGGCAGCGCCGCCGCGGATCCAAACGCGAGGCCGGTCGACTGGGCGACCATGACTTGACCGGTGGCCTTGTCGTAGGAGGCGACATCCGTGAGTCCATCGCCATTGAAATCGGCAGTGGTGTGCTGGGAGCCTGGCCCAAAGTTCCAGAGCCATGGGTTCGGATCGGTCACGAACGACGTGCCGGTCGAGACGGCGACGCTCACATTCGCGGTCGAGCGGGAGACGAGGCCGAGGTCAGTCAGCCCATCCCCGTTGAAGTCGCCGGTGAGCGGGTCATGATCACTGCCCCAACCTGTGAGGTTGAATGAGGACGTCGGAGCAAAGCCGCTCCCGGTGCCGAGCGCCACGGCCCAGGAGCCACTGTTGAACGTGCCCAGGTCGACGATCCCGTCCCCGTTGAAGTCGCCGGTGAGGGGGGTCCCACTGCCGAATGACAGCGAGGGCAGGGCGTCGGCCTGGAAAGCGCTGGCGGTCGAGGTGGCGAAGCGCCAGGTGCCGCTCTGGTAGATCGCGATGTCGGTACGGCCGTCGCCGTTCCAGTCGCCGAGGAGCGGAGTAGACGAGGTGCCGCCGAAACCGGAGAGCCAGGTGGTCGAGGGCGAAAAGTTCGCCCCCTGCGACTTCGCCACTGCCCAGGTGCCGTTGACGGCGTCAAGGGTGATCAAGTCGGTGATGCCGTTGCCGTCCACATCGCCGGTGAGCTGCGGTTTGAGGAATTGGGCCGGACCGATCGCCCCGACTTGGGAAACCAGATTCATTGTTTGGGACGCCGAGAACCCCGCGTGCTCGTGGTGCGCGGTGAGGTGCAGGACCGACCAGCCGGCCGGCGCGCTGTAGCTGCCGCTGCCGGGTTGGAGCACCGGCGATTGGCCGGGTACTTCACTCCAGACGCAGAACCCCGGGGCGTTGAAGCTGATGGGGCCGGCCGAGGCGCGGTAGAGCCAGATCCAGTTGTGGACATACCGGTCCTGGCAGCTGGAGAGGTTGACGGTGCCGTCGGTGCCGACCGTCAGGGTGGTGCAGCCGTTGGTGGCTGAACTCGACACAACCGCGGGGCTGCTCCAGTTGAGGCCGGCATAGGGATGCGTGACGCTCTCACCGCACCCGAAGACCTCATGCCGGAAGTCATGCGTCGCAACGCGGAAGTTCCACACGGCCTGACCGCTGGAGCCGCTGTTGCTGGTGAGGCTGTACGTCGGCGCGACGTCGTCCTGGTAGTCGAATGTCGTCACAGGCAAGGTGGTCACTCCATCCGTGCCGAGCTGGGTGACAGAGGCTAACAGCGAGCGCCCGCTGCGCGGGCTGGCGGTGTACGTCAACCGGTACTTGCGCGCCAGTTGACCTTGCGCGTACGCGGCGACTTCCTTCAGACGAAGGCTCGTGCGCGTCTCGGCCCCGCTGCGGTAGGACGCATCGGGGTCCGGCCTGGACTCGGTGATGAAGTCCACGAGATTGGAGGGCGGCAGATCCTGCACGCCTGAGGTCTCGTGGCCCGCGTACTCGATGCGGCTCGGGTACAACTGGCCGGCGTCCTTGACGTAGGTGACCGTCAGGAAGTTCCCGTTCGTGTCGAGGACCTTGCGCAGGCCCCAACGGAACGTCCCCTGCGGCGTCGTCTGCTCGCTGTCCAACAGGCCGCCGAAGAGATACCGCGTGCCGGACTTGTCGCGCACCTCCCAGCCGTTCGTGCCCAAGGACTCGAAGCGCAGGAAGAGTCCCTCATCCTTCGCGCGGTAGGTGCCGTCCGGAATGCGGACCAGGTCGCTAGCGACGCCTTGGAACAGGAAGGTGTACGTGTCCGAGCCGTCATAGCGCGGGGGGCCGTGCTTGGTCGAGCGCTCGATGTAGCCGAGATCGAGCGACCAGCCCACGCCGAGCCAGCCGTTGCGTGCGGACGAGGAGTAGGTGAGCGCGACCGCAGGCTGCATCCCCTTGCGCCCTGGCGGCACCGCGAGCGGGATGCTCGTGGTCGCGCGCCCGGTGAAGAGGTCCGGCTGGAAGCTCTGAATCGCGCTCACCGAGGGCGGCGGCACGGAGCCAGCCGAGGCGGTTGACGAGCCGAGGTGCGACGCCTCAGCCTCCGGCGGAACAGCGAGTTGGCTTGCGGCCACCGCCACCGCGGCACAGAGCGAGACGAATCGATGTCGCAGCGCGGGGCCGCCCCTCATCCGCATGGTTAGAGCCCGCCCACCTCAATCACCGTGATGACACCGTCCGATGCCACGCCCAAGCTCCCCGCGGTCCCGGGGACACGGAACGTGGCATAGGCCATCGAGGCAGCTTGCAGCTTGTACCGGACTGATGCGGTGGTCGCTGGCTGATCGAAGTAGGTGAATGTCATCGGGTGCATCGCCGATCGCCCCTCGGCACCCCCCTCGTCAGAGATGAGCGTCTGAAGCGGCGTCGAGTCTCGCACGAGGCGCATGATCCACTCACCGCTCGACCCGCACCCTGAGCTGATGCACCCGGCACCCGCGGATGCCACGACCATGAATTTGCTATTCGATGAGGCGGGCGTTACATCGATGCTAAGTCCGGCCACATCCTGCCATGTCGACGCCAAATTGGTCCCCGAGGAGGTTTTGGCCTGCCGGATCGCGAGGATACGGGCGCCGGGAGGGGCGACCGAGGCCCAGCTCGCCCGGCAGTCGCCTGCCATGCATAACCCGCTGGCGGCGTTGATTGAGCCGCCCTGGACATCGAGGCGATGGGCTGGGGCTGCGGTGCCGATGCCAATGTCGTTGCCGGCCACCCGGATCGGCCCCAGGACTCGCTGGTGGTCGGCGAGATCCGCGGACATGGTGGCCTGATCGGCTTGCAGGGCCGATTCGCTGCGCAGTGCGAGCGGCACGCTGGTGAGCCGCTGGCGGGGGCTCAGTTCGGACTCTGTGTTGACCTGGACACCCAGCCACAGGGGCTGCAGCCAGTCCACCGTCGCCAGGCTGGTCATGCTCCCCAGGAGCACGCTGCAATGCCCGCCGGTGAGCGGCACGTTCGGCTGGGTTTCTTCCCAACGCACTTGGCCCGCGGTTTCGGCGTCATAGAGCCGGAAGATCAGAGTATAGGGGCCTTCGAGCGGGACCCCTGCACTGTCCACTGCATGGCCCTGGTAGCGGATCAACTGCGGCACCTCCGAGAAGGCCGGCTGAATCCAAGAAGCGCAGAGTGCCAGAGCACATGCTACAGTCCTCGATCGCCGCATCGTGCCCCCCCCCTACGGATGCTGGACCGGTGGACGGATCACGAGAAACTCGGCCGACTCCTCGTCGGCTCCGCCATAGTCGTCTCGCGCGCGAACAGTCAATGTCCGGATGCCGGAGTCTGGGGCCGCTGTCGTCCAGGTCGTCGAGCCGCTGGCACCCCAGCCGGCGATTGGCGCACCGTCCACGAGGATCTGGTACTGGATCGCATCGCTCTCCGCGTCGCTGGCGGTCACCGTGATGGCGACGGCCGCCCCGGCATACGCCTTGGCGCCGTCAGCTGGGGCGACCGCCGTGATGGCCGGCACGGTGCCCAGCGTGATGGGATAGGTCACTGTCGTGACCAAGCCGTTCGGACTCGTGGCGGTCAAGGAGAGCGTGTTGGGGCCAAGGGTGAGCGGGAGCGTCGCTGTGAAATCCCGCCCGGTGCGCTGGGCGATGAGGCCGTTGATGGCCACCTGCGTATCGCTGTCATCGACTTGGCCGGTCAGCGCGTAGGGATTGAAGTTCGTCTTGGCCGGCGGGGCGCAGGTGACGATGGGCGGGGCGTTGTCCAGGATGATGGTGCGGCGCACCTCAGCGCTGGGCGTCCCTGCGGCATCCCGGGCCACGATCACGAGGTCGTTGTCGCCTTCGACCAGCGTGAGCGTGGCGGTCCACGTGGTCGCGTCATCCGCCGGCACAACCTGGACGCCGTTAATCCAGATGGACGTGCCGGGCGTCTTGGTGCCGCCAATGGTGATGGACGAGGTTGTCGTGACACGAGGGATGGTCGGGCCCTGGGTGCCCACCGTTGGCATGGCCGGCCGGCTGGCGGGCAGCGGGACGAAGACGCGGACGGACGCTGAAGCCGTGTTGCCCGCGAGGTCGATCGCGGTGGCCGTGAGCGTGTTATAGCCGGTGGTGATCCCAACGGTGGCGCTGAACACACCGGCGCTCATGGATGCCGAGACGCCGTTGACCGACACCACGGCTCCGACCTCGTTGACGGTGCCGGTCACGAGGAGTGTGCCGTGCGGGTCTTTCTGGGCCGGCGGCAGGTCCACGTGGACCGTGATCGTGGCCGAGGCCTGATTGCCAAGCAGGTCGGTTGCGGTCGCAGTCAGGGCGTTGGGCCCGAGGGCGAGGGGAACCAGCGCGCTGAATGTGGTACCCACCAACGAGGCGGTGATGCCGTTGACGCGGACCGTGGCCGCGGGATCGTCCACGGTGCCGGTGACGGTGGTCGGCACGACGACAGGCTGGGTGGCTGCCTGAAGCATGGTGCCGAGGCCGCCGACGAGGGTATAGGTGCTGTTGGTGGCGCGGCCGCCCGCAGGCAGCCCGAGCAGGGTGGTGGCCTGCATCGGGTTCCCACCGCCGATCCGGCCTCCAGCCGAGGCCATCAGGTCGCCGGTGACCGTGTACGTCCCATTCGACGACTGCGCCCCCGCCTCCGCCGCGGCCATCAGCAGGACCAGCAGTAAGGCGGGAAAAGCGGGGACGTTTCTCATGGGGACACTTCTCGGCCGGCGGCGACCACGGCGAGCTCCCGGCGTCGCCTGGTGGCGCGCTGGCAGACCGTGTGGCCGTGATGCCAGGGGGCGCACGGCGCTTCGCGTCGCTGCAACTCGTCGCGCACGAACTGGCGGTAGGCCACCTGCCTCGCCTGCGGTGTGTGGCCCAGGGTGGGGTAGACCGGATGGGCGGCGCCGGCTACCGGCGCGAACGTGATGCCGTCCGCATAGACCCGATAGCTGCTCCACGGGTACCCCTCGGGCTCGTCAGCCAAGCCCGCACGCACGGGATTCAATTCGATATAGCGGCCGCAGGCCAGCAGGTAGGCGTCGGTCTCGATCGGCAGGCACTTGAAGCGACCCTGCCAGAGATGGCCGGCATACTGGTATCGGTTACGGTAGTACAGCGTGTAGCCGAGGTTGAGGGCCAGCATGGCGCGGCTCAGGCGCGGGCCCACAGCGACGCGCACGACCAGATGCACGTGATTCGGCATGAGGGCGAAGTGCAGGACCGCCAGCTTGTGCTGGGCGGCCACGTCGGTCAGGCGGTGCAGGTAGCGCTGGAAGTCGGTGGCAGCGTGGAACACCGGCTGGCCGTTGTTGCCGCGCGTCAGCACGTGGTACGTGCCGCCGTCCGTGAGTTCGCGCGCCCCTCGAGGCATCATCGCTCCAGAACTGTCCCCTTGAGAAACGTCCCCGCTGTCAGTTCCGTTGGCAGAGCAATACCGTGGCAAACGGCGGACGATGGTCAGCCGCGGTGATCGGATGCGAGTGCGCTTGGCCGCTGCCTGCCGACTCCGTCTGCGTAAACACCGGATCTGCCTGGTTCGGGAACCAGTTTGGCCCTGGTCCGCCGGCACTCGAATGCCCGCGCAGCCCATGCGTGTGGGGAGGCATCTCAGCCACGCTCAGCGCGTGGTCGCCGGTTTGGCCGCCATGGTCATGTGTCGTCGAGCCGCCGGCCGAGGTGTTGTATGAAGCCCCGCCCACCACGAAGCGATCATCGAGGACGCTCAGGCGCGCGTACCCGGCTGGACACGAGGCGCCGGTCCACAGGATGACCGCCCCAGATGGCACCAGGGCATTCGCGTCATCGGTGATGGTGGACGTGGTCACCGGCACGGCGAGCCGTTCGGCCGTAATCGCGAGCGGCACGCTGGTGATGCGCTGGCGCGGGGCCAGCTCCGGTTCCCCGTTGACCTGCACGCCCAGCCACTGCGGCTGCGTCCAGTCCACAGAGGCCAGGCTCGTGACGCTGCCCAGCAGCACGCTGAAGTGCCCGCCTGCCAGCACGACGCCCGCCTGAGTCTCCTGCCAGATCACGGTCCCTGCCGTCTCGGCATCGTAGAGCCGGAACGTCAGGTTGTACGGACCTTCGAGCGGAACGCCCTGGGTGTCCACCGCCTGACCCTGGTAGCGCACCAGATGGGGCACGTCAGCCCGGACAGGGGAGGCCCCCGCGATGACCGCCGTGAAGACCACCAGGCATACGAGTTGCTTCATGGGCCGCCTCCTAGGGCGCCGTAATGACTGCGCCGTCTGCTGGCGAAGTGATCGTCACAGTCGGCGGCGTCATGTCCACCATGATCGAGTCGCTCGCCGTCGCCGACCAGTTCCCCGCGTCGTCCGCAAAGCGTACCTGGACGGTCTTCGTCCCGTCGCCGGCCGCGAGCGTCCAGGGCGCTGTCGCCTGGAAGGGCTCGGCTGGCGAGAACGTCACGCCGTCATTCGAGCACTGCATCTGCGCGACAGTGCCGGAGTCATCAGTGGCCGCCAGTTGCAAGGTGACAGCCAGCGTGTTGGTGGCAGAGGCCCCGCCGTTGATGGTCACGGACCCCGTAGGGGGTTGGGTGTCCGGCGGGGGGCCGATGGTGACGCGAGGGCTTTCTCCCGGCCCAGTGCCTGAGGGAGCCGTGGAGGAACTGCTGGTGCGCAGCAGAATCTTGTCGAACAGAAACCCATCTTCCCGGACCCAGACATGGATGGTGTGGAGGCCTGGGGCCGCCACCTGGATCGTGGCCGTGGTGGTGTCCATGGTGGAGCGGCTCCATTTCCAGCTGGTGTTGAAACCGCTGACCCGGTCCGCAGAGGCCGGGCCGGTCCCGTCCATGCCGGCATGCAGGGAGTCCCCGTTGCCATTCGGGCCGATCCCGCGCACCCAGATGTGGTAAGTGCCGGTCGTGGCGAAGAGGACGTTATAGACGAGCTCCGCCGAGCCAGTCACGTAGCCCGTGTTGAGTGTGAACCCGGCATCCGGCAGCGCCGCCATGTAGGCGCCGTTCGAGGCCCCGGACTGCGTCGTCTGGCGCGTCCAATCGCCGCCGCTGCGGGGCACCTTGGCATCGTAGCTCTCCGCCTGCATGACCACCTGGCCGGCTGACTCCTGGAACGCCTGCTGGGCCCACGCGGGCACGGGGCACGCCACCAGCCCCACGCCGAGGAGCTCGAGGAGCCTCCACGCGCATCGCCGTGCCATCGCTGCCCTCATCATCCCGCGGCCCTCCCGTGCGTCAGTCTCTGCAAATAGAATTTGTAGTATATTCATACCATATCCGGCCCGCAGGTGTCAAGGGATAATTTGCAGTCTCTGCAAAATCCTATTGACGTACAGGCAATCCTATGGCAGGCTTGAAGTGCACGGACGCAGGCACCGCACGCAGAGGGAGGAGTCGCACGGCATGGTGATGACGATGAAACGCCCCCGCAGCCGCAAGCAGGTCCCGCAGCCCCACCAAGCCGAGGAGGCGGTGCGGGGGGTGGGTCCGCGTCTGCGGGCCCTGCGCAAGGAACAGAAGGTGACCCTGGTGGACTTGGCCAAGGCCTCCGGGGTGGACGCGGCCACGATCTCCCGCATCGAAACCGGCCGCATGACCGGGACCCTCGAGTCCCACATGCGCCTCGCGGCCGCGCTGGGGGTCAAGCTCCCGGACCTCTACGAGGGGGTCGAGCAAGCCCGGACCAAGGATGCGGTGGCCGTCCAGCCCCCCTCAGCCCGGACCGAGGTCTACGTCCACGGAGCGGGGAAGTCCTCCATGACCATGCTGACCACGGACGTCCTCAAGAAGAAGCTCATGCCCGTCCTCATCACCATCGAAGCTGGCGGCAGCACCAACAAGGAGGAAGCGCGCGTGGGCACCGAGCGCTTCCTGTACGTCTTGGAGGGCGAGATCGAGGCCCGGATCGGCGACCAGACCCACACTCTCAAGCGCGGCGGCACCCTCTACTTCGACGCCTCCGTCCCGCACAGTTTCCGTAACTCAGGCCGGCACGCAGCCAAATGTCTGTCAGTTGTGACACCGCCAGCCTTGTGAGGGTGCTCTGCTGATTGTCTACGCGACGGCTTCCGCCATCTCGGGACTCTTGGCGCTGTGTCTCGGTATCGCAGTCTTTCGGCGCAGCGCTGGCTCCAACGCGCGCAAGGTGTTTGCCTTGCTTTGCTTGACGATGTTCGGCTGGCTCTGCAGCTATGCCGTGATGCAGGTCAGCATAGACAATGAGGCAAGAGCCCTGCTCTTTGCCCGGATCGGGCATCTGAGTGTGGTCTTTGCGCCCATCGTCTATCTCCATTTCTCGCGCTATCTCCTCAACATGAAGTGGCTGGAGCCGTTCTATCGCGGCTATTATGTATTGAGCATCCCATTCGCGTACCTGATGTGGTCAGGCGACTTGCTTGTGGCCGGGGTAAAGCGGCAGCCGTGGGGCTACTATCCAGTCGGGGGCATTGCGATGTTGGTCGAGGCATCGCTCCTCACTGTGATTGCCGTTGCCTGCTGGGTTCTCTTCGTTTGGAAGTGCCGCGAGGCTCATCGGCATGCCACCTTCGAAGAATACAATCGCTTGAGATACTGCTGTATTGCCTTGGCGGTGTTCTCGCTAGGGGCTCTCGAGGTAATGTCCTAAAATGTTCTGGAAAATAAAGAGGCACGAGGTAGCCTGTTGGTTAGGAGCAATCGGTGCCACGAGGGGAACCACCCCCTCGAACCAAC
>SBAZ01000097.1 GCA_005239935.1 Planctomycetales bacterium
CACCTAAGATGAGTCAGCGGGGCGTCGGGCTCAAACGGAAGGCTCAACTGGGGACGTTCACGGTCGGGCACACGCCGGACATGGACGATGCGTTCATGTTCTATGCCATCGCCCAACACCTGGTCCCGATGGAGGGGGTCGCATTCGAGCACGTCATCGAGGACATCCAGTCGCTCAACCGCCGCGCCCTCGCGGCCGAGCTCGACATGACCGCTATCTCCGCCGCCTCCTATCCGATGCTGTCCGCGCAGTACTGGATCGTCTCTGTGGGCTCGAGTGTTGGCCAGGGCTACGGGCCCGTCGTCATCTCCAAGCAGCCCCAGAGTCCGCAGGACCTCCTCAACAAGCGCATCGCGATCCCCGGCCGCCAGACCACGGCGGCGCTGCTGCTGCAGCTGGCCATCCCGGCGTTCGAGTTGGTCGAGATGCCCTTCCAGCAGATTCCCCAGGCGGTCCTGCGTGACGAGGTGGAGGCGGGGCTGGTGATCCATGAGTGGCAGCTGACCTACCACGACGCAGGCTTGCTGCCGGTGCTGGATTTGGGGACGTGGTGGCAGGCGCAGACGAAGCTGCCGCTTCCCTTGGGGCTCAACGCCGTGAAGAAATCCCTGGGGCGCAAGACGGCCGAGCGGCTCACCGGCATCCTGCGCGACAGCATCGTGTACGCCTTCGCGCACCAGGATGAGGCGCTGGCCTACGCGATGCAGTATAGCCGCGGCACGGACCCGACGCGCTCGCGCCAGTTCGTGAGCATGTACGTCAACGACGAAACGCTCACGCTCTCCAAGCCCTGCCGCGAGGCGCTGCGCATCCTCTTCGACCGCGCCTACAAGGCTGGCCTCATCCCCAAGAAGCCCCGCCTCAGCGTGGTCGATCCTCCGAAACGCTGACGCGCACGTCGCCTCGTCACCCGTACGTCTTGCGCGTGAAGACGTCCGTGGCGAGGTTCTCCACCCGGTCCAGAAAGAGCAGCCCATCGAGGTGGTCCACCTCGTGCTGGGCCACAATCGCCTCGAAGCCCTCCAGCCACCGCACCTGCACCACCCCGGCCTGATCCATCGCCTCGAGGCGCACGCGCGCCGCCCGCCGCACGTTGCCGGTAAGATCGGGGACCGAGAGGCAGCCCTCGCGCTGGATGCTGCCCGTCTCCGCGTCGAGGATGCGGGGGTTGATCAGGACGAGCAGCCCATGGCTGCCCCTGCCCTTGGGATGGACCGAGGCATCCATGACCGCGATCCGCAGCGACGAGCCGACCTGGGGCGCGGCCAGCCCGACGCAGCGCGGATGCGCGCGCATGGTGGCGACCATCTGTCTGGTGAGTCGGTCGACCGCCGCGGTGACGCGCAGGACGGGCCGGGTGGGGCGTTTGAGTACGGGGTCAGGCAGGCGGCGGACCGGCAGGACGCGCATGAGCGGGGCTTCGCGCAGCCCGCGGTTAGAGGACGCTGGCTTCGGACGGGCGCAGGCTCACGGTGATCCCGAGCCGCTTGCCGAGCTGCTTGAGCCGCTGCTCCAGCCGCGCCGGAGCGAGGCGCGGGGGGACCACCACTTCCAGCAGCATCATGTAGAGGGACGGACCTCGGCCCGCAGTGCGGTGAGTGTGGAGGTCCACAATGTTCACCTTCGCGCGCGCCAGCGCGTCGGAGACGCAGAAGACAATTCCCGCGCGGTCGGCCCCGTACACGGAGATGAGGTGGGTCGGGCCGCGCCGCGCCGGGACGGCCTCCGACCGGCTCAGCCGTTTCAGATGGACCACGAGCCGCAGCCGCCGCGCGAGCGGGGCAAACGCCCGCTCGAGTGTGGCCTCGCTCGTCCGCGCCGCCCCGGAGAAGATCAGCATAATCGTGAATTCGCCCTCGAGCCGCGTCATGGCGGAGTCTTCGAGGTTGCAACCAAGGCGGTAGAGGACCTGGCTGACGCCGGCGACGATCCCCGGCCGGTCCTTGCCCAGGACGGTCACGATCCAGCGGGCGGCCATTACCCCACCACCTGTGGGGCTTCGCCGTCACCAGAGCTCTTGCGCTGGACCGGCGAAGCGGTCGCTGCGGCGAGCAAATTCCTACGGAAGCAGCGACCGGCCTCCGGCCAACCCACAGGTGGTGGGGTCATGCCGGCAGCGTCGCCACATCCGAGGCCTCGACCTCGAAGCCCATGTCCTTGATCATGCGCAGCGCCTCCTCGGCTTGCTGGCCCGGAGTGGTCAGGTAGCCCTCCACGAAAATCGAGTTCGCCGGGTAGAGCGCCAAGGGTTGGAGCGCGCGCAGGTTGACCTCGCGCCCCCCGGCCGCCCGGATCTCGCTGGTCGGGTTGAGGAATCGGAAGAGGCATAGCACCTTGAGGCACTTCATCGGCGTGAGGAACTCCAGCCCCCCGAAGGGTGTGCCCTTGATCGGATGGAGGAAGTTGACGGGGATCGAGTCCATCCGCTGCTCACGCACCGCGAACGCGAGGTCGAGGATGTCCTCGTCGGTTTCGCCCATGCCGATGATCCCGCCGCTGCACGTCATGAGGCCGGCCTTGCGCACGTTGCGGACGGTGTCGACCCGGTCCTGGTAGGTGTGCGTCGTGCAGATTTCAGGGTGGAACCGCTCGCTGGTGTTGAGATTGTGGTTGACCCATCCCACACCGGCCTCCTTGAGCCGGCGCGCCTGCGGCTCAGACATGATGCCCAGGGAGACGCACAGCTCGACTGGATAGCGCGCGCGGATCTCGCGCGCCGCCTGGCAGAAGTGCTCGATGTCCTCATCGGTGGGCCCGCGCCCGCTCGTCACCATGCAGTACCGCTTGGCGCCGGCCTTGAAGGCGCGCTCGGCGCCGTCGAGGAGCTGCTCCTTCGAGAGGAGCGGGTACTTGTCGATGGTGGCGGTCGAGACGGACGATTGCGAGCAGTAGTGGCAGTCCTCCGGGCAGAGCCCGCTGCGGGCATTCTGCAGGACGCACACCTTCACGCGTTTGCCGAAGCGAGCTTGGCGGACCTCGAAGGCCGCCTGGAGCGCGGGCATGACCTCGTCATCGGACAGCGTGAGGATGGCGCGGCCCTCTTCGCGGGTGATGCCTTCCCCGCTCAGTGAGCGACGGACAAGGTCATCCCAACGCAGGCTCATCCCACCACCTGCTGATGCCCCGCCATCTGGCGGGGCGTGCGGCGGGACCCACTATCTCTGACCAGTGCCGCTGACACGCCGCGCACGCAGCGGCTCACCCGTACGGCGCTGCCCCCGCTGCGGGCAGCAGGTGGTGGGCTCATGCGAGGGCGCGCTGGATCACCTGGGGGGTTCGCTCCCAGAGGCCCAACGCTTCCAGCTGCCCACGCACCGCGGCCCGCGCCTTCTGGTTGAGTGGGGCGACGTGCACCTTCCCGGCCAGTGCATCGCTGATGCGGTTGACGTGTGTTGCCAGGATTTTGTAGCCGAGGCGCGCCGCCGTATCCACCCAGATCTCCGATGCCGTCAGCCCTTTGCAGCGCACGGGTTGGCCGTTCGGCTCCACCTCGACCGCGGCCCAGACGAACCAGTGCTCGACGGCGCCCGGCGCCTCCCCGCGCTCCCGCACGAACTGCAGGCCCTGTTCCAGCGCGCTGCGCCCGTGCAGCGCGCCAGGGTCCACGCTCACTGTGCCTTGCGGCGAGACGACCAGCGCCACCATGAGGGTCTGCGGCGCCATCATCTCGCCAAGCCGGGAGGAGAGCGGAACCGCCTGGCTCATGCCGCCACCGGCTCCACAACTCGGAGAATCTCGTAGAGGGTCGTGCGCTGAGCCGGGGTGAAGCCCGCCTCCTGGATCAGCGTGACGATCTCGTCCACCGTGGTCGTATTGATGAACGAGGTGGCGGCGTGGACATTCTCCTCGAAGAGCGTGCCGCCAAAGTCGTCGGCGCCGAAGTGCAGCGCGATCTGGCCGGTCTTCTTGCCCTCGGAGAACCACGACGCTTGGACATGGGGGACGTTGTCGAGGTACAGCCGCGAAAAGGCGATCATGCGCAGGTACTGCGTCGGCCCGGCATGCTGTGGGATGCGTTTCTCAAGCGGCGTGTGGCCTGGCTTAAACGTCCAGGGCACGAACGCGGTGAAGCCGCCTGCCTCATCCTGTAGGGCCCGCACATGCTCCAGGTGCTCGACAATGTCCTCATCCGCTTCGATGTGCCCAAACATCATCGTCGCTGTGGACTTGAAACCGAGTTGGTGCGCCTGGCGGTGGACGGTCAGCCAGGCCTCCGCCCCGCCCTTTTTGGGGGCGAGCCGCCGGCGGATGCGGTCCGAGAGGATTTCGGCTCCCCCGCCCGGCAGGGTGTACTGCCCGGCGTCCTTCAGCCGTTCGAGCACCTCGCGGATGCTCAGCCCGGAGACCTGGGCCATCTGGGCCACTTCAGAGGCGGTGAAGAAGTGCGGCGTGATCTTCGGGAAGCGCCGGCGCGTCTCGCGCACCAGGCTGACGTAGTAGTCGAGCGGCACCTCGGGGTTGTGGCCGCCCTGCAGGAGCACGGTCGTGGCCCCCAGCTCGGCCGCGCGCTGGACCTTCTCCATGACCTGCTCGACCGTCAGCAGGTAGCCCTCCTTGTTGCCGGGCTTGCGGTAGAAGGCGCAAAAGACGCAGTCGGTGATGCAGACGTTTGTGTAGTTGGGGTTCGAGTCGATCACGAAGGTGACGCGCGGCTCCGGGTGCTTGCGGAATCGCACCGTGTTCGCCAGCTGCGCCAATTCGAGCAAGTCGCCATGGCGCCACAGCCACACGCCTTCCTCGCGCGTCAGGCGTTTGCCCCCGAGGATTTTCTCCTCGATCGCTTCAGAGCAGATGAGCGCCATGCAGCAGCTCCTTGAACCGCACGATGCCGTCCTCTTCCGACCGGCTGAGCCGGTAGGTGAACCCTCGCAAGAACTCTTCCGCCGCCTCCGTGGTCATTCCGAAGCCGGGGGCGCGTGCGGCGGCCAGCGCCGTCAAGCGGCTGAGGTTCGCCCCCAAGGTCCCGCTCACCGCCCGCTCCAGCGCCTTCTTGAGTGTGGGGTCGAGATCCTTGCGCACGACCCACACGGCGAAGACAAAGGGGAGGTGCTGCCACATCCACCACTCGAACGCCACATCGGTCTCATAGGGGTACGCGCGGTTGGCCTGCCGGAAGCGCAGCGCCTCGTCGCCGATGAGCAGGATGGCCTCCGCCTCCGGGTGCTTCCCCGGCACGAAGGTCGCCTGAATGCCGTAGCGCGTCGTCAGAAGCAGCCGAAGCAGCGCGACGGTCGTCACGCTCTCGGTAGTCAGGCCGATCAGCCGGCCATCGAGCTGATGCAACGGCACGCGGGAAAAGAGGAGTGTGCTCTGCGCGCGGCCGCGGACCGCGATCCCAAATGGCCCGAGCCGCTCGAACCGATCCTGCAGCCTGAACCACTCCGCGACCGGGACCAGGCCCGCCTCGAGGGTCCCGGCCGAGGCCTGCTCGGCCTGGGCGCGGGGCACCGCGTCGGCGAGCGTGAAGCGCTCGTCGAGCGTCAGCCCGTCGAAATAGGGCGCGCTGTTAAGATACGGGACTCGCGCAACGCGCGCGGTCCTCGTAGATATGGAGGGTGTGGTAGAGGGCATCCCGTTCCACCGGCACGCAGCCGGACTCCGTGATGAGGTCCACCAGGCGGTCGCGGGTGAGGCGCACCGGCGAGGCCGCGTCCGCCGCGTGCATGATGCGCTCCTCGCCGATCGTGCCGTCAATGTCGTCCGCGCCGAAGTGCAGCGCGGTCGAAGCGATCTCTTCCCCCATCGTCACCCAGTACGCCTTGATGTGCGGGAAGTTGTCAAGGAGCAGCCGCGCAATGGCGATCGTCTTGAGGTCCTCCATCGCCGAGGCCTGCCGTGCCACGACCTGCGTCTTGCCGGGCTGATACGCGAGCGGGATGAAGCTCATGAAGCCCTGGGTCGTGTCCTGTAGGTCGCGCAGTTTCAGCATGTGGTCCACGCGCTCTTCGTAGGTTTCCATGTGACCGTACAGAATGGTGGCGTTGGTCGGGATGCCCATGCTGTGCGCAATCCGGTGGATCTCCAGCCAGCGCGGAGCCCCGATTTTGAAGGGAAAGAGCGCCTTGCGCACCCGTTCCGAAAACACTTCGGCCCCTCCGCCCGGGAGTGCGACCAGGCCGACGGCGCGGAATGCTTCCAGCACCTGCTCCACCGTCTTGCGGAACTTCTTCGCGAAGTAGTCAATCTCGACCGCGGTCCAGGCCTTGATTTGGATCTGCGGATATTGCTCGTGGATGGCCCGGAACATCCCGATGTAGTAGTCCCAGGGCCAGTCGGGGTGCAGGCCGCCGACGATGTGGACTTCGCGCAGTTCCTCGCTGCAGCGGCCGACGACCTCCTGGATCGTCATTTCATAGGCATTGGGCCGGCCGCGCTTGGTCGCGAAATCGCAGAAGCGGCACGAGAGGACGCAGACGTTGCTGGGGTTGATCTGGCGATTGATCACGAAGTGGGCCCGATCGTTCCAGCGCGCGCGCTTCACGTGGTGGGCCAGGCGTCCGAGCCGGATGACGTCGCGCTCGCGGAACAACGCGAGCGCCTCCTCGCGGGTGAGGCGCTCCTGGCTTGTGACCTGTTGGGCTACGCGGTCCAGTACTGATGCCATCTCGCGCTCACGCGGCTGACGACCGACGCATCCATTACCACCGGGTCTGGATAGCCGGATTTGAACGTCGCGTCGATGCCCAGACAGCCCTGGTGGACCGGCCAGGCGTCATTCAGTGTGGATGACGTGAAGATGACGTCGCGCGCCGGGTCGAACCGGGTAAAGATCCCCCACAGCAGGCTCTCGCGGTTCTCCAGATCCACATCGTCGCTCACGGCGACGATGAGTTTGATGCCGGCCGCCTGGGGCGCGCGGACCAGTGTCCTGACGACTTCGCGCCCCTCCCCCGCAACCTGTACGGCCAAGAGTGCACCCTCCAGCAGGCGGGCACGCGTGATGCGGGGGTGGAGCCGGCGGACGTGGGCTTCGTCCAGCCCTGCCGCCTTCTGGGCCGCAGCGGCACCGCGCCGGGTGGCGTCGAGCACCATCTTGCTGCCCAGGTTCAGCGTCAGACTGGTGAAATCCAGCGTATCAAACGGCACGCCGGGAAGCAACAGGAAGTCCTGCGATGGATCGAAATGGTCCCGCAGCGCGCGCAGCACGGCGGAGAAGTCGCGCGCGTCCACGTCTGCGTCCACCAGCACCAGGCATTTCGTCAGCGCCATCTGCCCCGTGCCGAGCAGGCCGAGGGCGGTCTTCATGGCCTCCTTGGCGAACCGCTCCCAGACCGACACGACCGCCAGGCTGTGGAACCCGGCCTCGTAGTACGCCCACAAGTCCCGGATTTCCGGATGGATGAGGCGCGCGAGCGGCAACATCATCTCCTGCACCGCGTTGCCGATGTGGCGGTCCTCCTGCGGCGGCTTGCCGACCACCGCAGCCTGATAGATCGGGGCCTTGCGGCGCGTCAGGTGCTGCACCCAGAGGACCGGAAAGGGTGCAGGATGCGAGTAGTGGCCGAAATGGTCGCCGAAAGGCCCCTCGTCCATGCGCTCATCCGGCGGCACGATGCCCTCCAGGACGATCTCGGCATCAGCAGGGACGGCCGTCAGCTTGCTCTTCCCATACACGAGCGGGATGCGCACGCCGCGCAGGAACCCGGCGAAGGCGATCTCGTCAATCCCCTCGGGCAGCGGGGCGACCGAGGCGATGTAGAGCACCGGGTCGCCGCCGATGACGACCGCGACGGCCAGTGCGCGTCCCTGCTGCTCGGCTTTCCAATAGTGGTAGCCACCACCCTTCATGATCTGCCAGTGCATGAGCACGCGATCTGCCGCCACCACCTGCAGGCGGTAGACGCCGAGGTTGCGCGTGTCGGTGTCCGGGTCATGGGTCAGGACCATCCCGCAGGTCACGAACCGCCCAGCGTCCTTGGGCCAGCACTTGAGGATGGGGAGCCGTCCCAGGTCGGTGGGCTCCTCGACCTCCTGAGAGACCGCCCGCTGCACGCGCTTGGGCGACATGGCCAGCACACGGCCTACCGTGCGCCATTCATCCAGGAGTCGCTTGGGGCGCGGCGGCATGGCTGCCTCGATGAGCCGGCGGATCTCCTGCCCGACCTGCTGGGGATGACGGCCGAGTGCGAGCTCGACGCGCCGGTCGGAGCCGAGGAGGTTGATGGCGAGGGGAAATACGGAGCCCTTGACGCGCTCGAAGAGCAAGGCCGGTCCTTGCTCCTTGACGACCCGCGTCGCGATTTCGGTGATTTCGAGCTCGGGGTCCACCTCGACGCGCACGCGCGCCAGTTGGCGCTCGCGGTCCAGGAGCGAGAGAAACGACTGAAGATCCGGCACGGTTATTCCAGCGCTTCGGGGCGCCAGGCGTGAGCGGTGTCCAGCCCGAGTTCGCCGAGGAGTTTGTCGGTGAAGTGCTCCACCAATTCCTCGAGCGACTGCGGCCGGTGGTAGAACGGCGGCGAGATGGGCATGATGATCACACCCAACTGCGAGAGGTTGTGCGCCTGCTCGAGCGCGAGGGTCGAGAGCGGCGATTCCCGCAGCGCGAGGATGATCTTGCGCCGCTCCTTCATGGCAACCTGGGCCACGCGGCCCAGCAGCGTGTCCCCCAGCCCGCAGGCGATCTTGGCCATCGTCGAGATGGAGCACGGCACGATCACGAGGGCATCGAAGGGCGGCAGGCCGGACGCGAAGGGTGCGGTCAGGTCGTCATCCGCGAAGGTCTTCTTCACATGCTCGGCCAGATGGTGTTCCGTCAGCCCGGTTTCCTCCTTGAGCACGTACCGACCCCATTTCGTGAGGATGAGATACTTTTCCTCCGGGCAGCGCCGAAGGAACTCGACACCGAACACCGAGCCTGACGCACCGGTCATCCCGGTCACAATGCGCATCAACGACCTCCCAGGACGAACGCCAGCACCGCAAACCCCGTCGCACCGTTCAGGTGAAAGAACGCGAACTCCGGACGCCGGCCGGCGATCAGGTGTTGCCAGATCAGCAAGCCGCCGATGGCAGCGAGGAACAGGCCGGAGTCCGGCGTGCGGAGCTGGTTGAGCCACAGGGCCCCGAGCGACAGGAACGCGGCGCCGTGGAGCCCGGCGGAGAGACGCAGCGCGTTCACCTTGCCAGCCACGGCCGGGAGAGAATGGAGTTTGCGCTCGCGGTCGAAGGCCTCATCCATGGTCGCGTAGATGATGTCGAAGCCCGTCACCCACAAGACCGAGAAGAGCCACAACCATCGGATTTCCTGCAGATTCACCAGCGATTGTGCCGAGGCTAACCATCCCCCGAGCGGCGCCATGGACCAGGCCAGGCCCAGCCCCAGGTGCGCCAGCGACGTGAACCGCTTGAGGTGCGGGTAAATCAGAAAGAGCGCGACTGGCAGCGGTGACCAGGCAAAACAGACGGGTGCGATCGCCCATGCCGACGCGGCGTAGACCACTCCGGCCCCACCCACTACCGCCCACGCCTCCGCCACTGACATCGCACCCCGCGCCAGCTCCCGTCCCTGCGTGCGCGGGTTGAGCCGGTCAATCTCGACGTCAATGATCCGGTTGAGCCCCATGGCCAGCACGCGCCCGCCGACCGCCGCCAAGAGGATCAGTCCTGCAAGCCGCAGTGAGATCGGGCCGTGCAGAAACGCCCCCGCAAAGATGAGCGGGAGCGAGAAGACCGTGTGCTCGATCTTGATGAAACTCGCGTAGGTCTTGAGCCGGCCTACGGCGAAAGAAGCGGGGACGTTTCTCATGGGGACAGTTCTCGAGCCAACGACGCAAGCTGCCAACAGCGGGGACATTTCTGCCCCCGCTTGACTCGACCAAGCGCGGGGGCGAGAAACGTCCCCTACTTCAACCCCCAGGGGTCGAAGGCGCGGCCCATTTCGACGACACCAGCGACGGTCCGCTGGACGGCCCGAGCCGCGCCGGCCACAATGCCCACGAGCGTGCCGGCAATTGGCGGGCCGTTGAACGTGGCGTCCAGCACGGTCTTGGGCAGTTCGAAGACCACGCCGCGGACGACCTCACCGAAGCCATGCCCAAGGGTGGGGTCGCGCGGCGGATCCGCCGCCTGCACCGGGACCGCCGCGCTGAGGAGCAGGGCGCACAGGGCGGCGCGTCCACGCATGAGCGCCTAAATCACAAAGGGGAGGAACGGGAGTGCCTTGAGCGCGAGTGGAATCGTCCCGACGGCGGTTTCCACTGCCCCGAAGGCCACCATCCCGGTGCCCCGCACGGCCCCGACGATCACGCCTGCCAGGGTCCCCACGATCGGGGGGCCGCCGAGGGTGCCCGCGACGATGGACCGGGGGATCTCCAGCACGCCCCCGACGATGCGCATTAGCCCGCTGACCAGCCCTGCCGAGGCGGTGCCGGCCGGCCCGAACACCAGGGGCACTGCCAACGCGGTTGCGAGGATGGCACGGCGGATGCCGGCGGGCCTAGCCACCGTAATGCCACCCCGTGTCCATGAGCGTCAACGCGGGGGCATCCTCGTGGATGCCGGCCTCGACGACTTCGCCGATCACGATGGCGTGATCACCGGATTCGTTGGCGATCTCCCGCACCTGGCATTCCACGAAGCCGAGCGCCTCGGTCAAGATCGGCGCCCCGGTGGTGCCGGCACGATGCGGGACGCCCTTCAACTTTTCGCCCACGACGGTGGCGGGCTTGACGAAGTGTTCCGCGACCGCCTTCTGGTCCTTCTTGAGGAAATTGATAGAAAAGACCCGGCCCTGCTTGATCATTTCGAACGAATGCGAATCCTTCTTCACACCGAGCGCCACCAGCGGCGGCGTGAAGGAGACCTGGGTCAGCCAGGTGCCGGTGAAGGCGTTGACGTCGCTGCCATTGCGCACGCCCACGATGTAGACCCCGTGCGGCATCTTACGCAGCATAGTCTTCTTCGCCTGGGCGTCCATGGTCAGCGCAGGTGCATCTGCAGGAACCCTACCGTGCCCTCCCACGCGAGGCGGGCGTCGTCGGCCCGGTAGACCTCGGGCCGGGTCTCGTTGGCGAATCCATGCTGGGCCTCGGGATACACGTGCACGTCGACGACCTTCCCGGACTTCTGGCCTCCCTCCTTCAGGATATCCACTTCCCGGCGGGTCACCCACGCATCCTTGCCGGCGTGGTGGAACTGCACCGGGCAGACCTGATAGCGGGCCGTCTCAATGGGCGGGGTCTTCCCATAGAACGCGACGCATGCCTTGAGATCGGTATTATGCCCGGCCATGATCAGCGCCATCGTGCCGCCCATCGAGAACCCGACCATGCCGAGACGCCGCGGATCCACGCCGGTCTGTGCCTTGAGAAACTGCACGCCGGCGTTCAGGTCGCGCAGGGCCCGCTGAGTGGAGACGCCCTCCATCAGTTTGGCCGCCTGGGCCGGATCGGCGCTCACCTGGCTGCCCTGACGGGCGTAGAGGTCCGGCGCGAGGGCGATGTAGCCGGCCGCGGCGAAGCGCCGCGCGGTTTCGCGAATCTGGTCGTTTAACCCCCACCACTCATGCAGGACCATGACCGCCGGGATCGATCGCTCCCCCGGCCCTGGCTTGGCGAGAAATCCTGGGATCGTCGCCCCGTCGCTGCTCCACCGGACTGACTCGCTGGCGACCTCAGCCACCGATGTCATGCACGACCTCTCTGAACGGCTTCGCGATGCAGGTGAAAATTGGCGTGTCGCGCAGCGTGTAGAGGCTGCTCTTGGTCTCTCGCAGCTCCTGCACCAGATCCAGGAAGTCGCGAGGGTGGTCCGTCTCGAACGCGACGACAAACTCCTGGTCATCCAGCCCAAAGGAGTAGGTCGTGTGCAGCCGCACCGAGGGGTACTTGTTGCCGATGCGGATGTGCTCGTCCATCATGGCCTGCCGTTGTTCGAGGGGAAGTTGGTACCACTCGCGGGTTTTCACAAAGGGATAGACGAAGAGGTACTTCGACCCCACGACGGTGATGAACCGGCGCCGGTCTTGGTGTTCCGGGTCAAGGTTGTCCACGTAGGTCGAGCGCTTCGTCATGGACGTGTAGGTATACGGCATATGCAGGTAGCCGCCGAGCTGTGTCTGCCGAACCGCGGCCGACATCTCCTGGAATTGCTCCAGGCGGTCGCCCACGCGCCAAATGAGGAAATCCAGGTTCGCCTTCAGGCCCACCAACGAGTAGGTGTAGACCATGAGTTTCTTGGAGAAGGCGGTGATCACGCTGCGGAGCTCATCGCCGTGCTTCGCCCTGGTCGCTTGGGGCAGCCGGCGCCACTCGGGGTTCACCTGGTAGAAGGAAAAGCCGACGACTTGCCGCGCCTCAGCGCTGGCCGGGCCGGTGGCCGGGCGAGTCTCGGCGCGCGTAGTGGTCGTCGTCATCAGATCAACCGTTGATACGCTTCCAAGGGCTGTTTCCAGACTGGCACGCCGCAGAACCGGTCTCCCTCAGGGCAGATGGGTTTGACACCGGCTGCCGCCCGGACGGTGCACGGCGCGCGCAGCCACCGGCCGATCGCCGGGAAGCGCGCCTCGACCTGTATCACTTCTTCCCTGCAGGCATGCCAAATCTCTTCCTGCGCCGTGTAGCAGAGCCGCTGGACCCACTTGTGGTGGAAGTGGAGGAGGTCACCGGACTCTTCGAACCGGATAGGGAACGCGTTCGGCAGTAGGTAGAGCGCGAACTCCTCCCGAACACCCTCGTTGAGCAGCCGCTCGATGGCGAGCCACGTGCGGGCCATCGTCTCCACGTAGCACGCCTCGGCCTCATGGCTCGCTTTGACGAGGGGCGGCAGCACGTAGTCCGGGTGACCGTTCACGAAGTGGCACGCGAGGATGGGTCGCGAGGCCGGCACCATCCGGTGGCGCTGGTCCTGCGAATCCGCGGTGTGCGAGAGCTTCTTGCGGAACGTGAAATGGGGATGCACCATCGCGCGCGACAGCTTGCTCATCGTCGTCAGGGTCAGGGACTCGGCGAGGTAGCGGTTGTGCGACGGGTCCAGCACGCGCCGGATGGCCTCGCCGTCCGGAAGCTCCGTCTGAGTCAGGCCCAGCATGGAGCGTACCGCCTGCGCCATCGTGGCCTCGGCATGGGCCTTGTAGTCCGCCAGGCGTGAGCAGCCGCCCCGCAGGCTCTGGTCGAATTCGTCGACGAACGCCGCCGTGGCCCCGTTGCGCTGGGCGCCGTGGAACTCCTCATACATTCTGAACTCGACGGTCTCTTCCAGCGGGATCGGCTCCTCCGCCAGCGCCATGAACTGCGGATCGATCCGGCTCACCTCCTCTACCATGCGCTGGACGACGAGGCGCTGCTCGAGCGGGGCGTCGAACTGGTGACACAGCCGCCAGTATCGGTGCAGCGTTAATCCGCTCACCGTGTGGTAGAGATGCGCATGCGTGGCCACCGGCAGGACGTAGCGCGCCACTTCCTGGCAGCGCTTCTTGATGGCGCTCGCCCAGCGCTTTTCGGCGGCGTCGCGCGACGGAAAGAGTCGGCGATACTCCTGCACCACGACCGGCTCGATCAGGTTGATGAGCCGGTGGTAGGCCTCCATCTGCATCGCCACCGTCTCGAGGAAGATGGTGCGTGGCTGGTCGGCGAGCGGGGGCACGGTGACGTTGCCAGGCTTCACTTCGACGTAACGCTGGCTCACCTGCTCGCTGTTATAGAATGGATGGGCATGCAGGAACGACCAGATAAACTGCCGCGAGACTTGCTCGAGGACGAACTGGAAGGTCGGGTGCTGAATGGTCGTGTGGTGGCCGGCCTTGTAGATGCTCTCGGCGATACGGTCGCGCTGCAGCCGCGCCTGCTCGTCCTTGTCCACGTCCTCCGACGAGATCACCCGGGAGGAGTAACACGTTCTGGCCGTCGCAATGGCGAGGTTATACGGGTCCTGGAAGTAGTTCTCCAGCCGGACGACCGGTTCCGGGGTCATCGTGGCGTGCGTCGTCAGTGACATGTGCGTGATGGACTCAACAGCATCTTACCTGTCGAACGTGGGCCTGGCAATGTAGGCTCGTCGTCAGGAGAGCAGTCCCGAAGCTTCCAAGATGTGGTCGGACCATCGTCTGGCTTCTTCGGCCATCAGAGGCGTCGGACGGCCACCAAGCCAACGCCGCTGCCAGCATGCTAGAGTCAATTGCACCTCGGCCAGGAGCCCCTGGACATCCGCGGAAGCCTCTGGAGCGCTCCATTCCGCGAAGTACTTGGCCTCTTCCAGCAGGCCTGTCACGACCTCGCGATTCGCAGGACTGTCGGCGCATGATGAGATACGGGCCAAATCAGCAGCGAGCCCCCCAAGCCGAGTCGGCAGCGCGTCGCGGAGATATCGTTCCCGAAGCGCGGTGTGGGGTGCCATCAGGCCAGGCGCGCTCTGACAATACGCTCCACCATCGCGCGGATTGCAGGATCAGTGATCGCAAGTGATCGATTGCCTTGCTTCGGCCGGATGTTGATGAGCGATTCGTATCGCACTTCCTTACTCGAGGGATACCAGTCCGCGCCCCACACATCCGCTTGCTGGCTACCGTCATCCAGGAGTGCCGCCTCACAGTCCGCGTGCAACGGACCACCGCCAGCAAGAACCTCACGACGGATATCAACAGCGACCTTAATGTATGTCTCAAGTGATTGCAGCATCTCTTGCACCTGCTCGGCGCCCGCCCTGTCCCGGACGATGTGGATCATCCCGGAGCGCTAGACCTCAAGGACCTTCGGCGCCTCGGTCAGGACGCGGCAACCGTCTTTCGTGACGACGACCATGTCCTCGATGCGCATGCCGCCGGCATCGAGGTAGTACAGACCAGGCTCGACGGTCACGACCATGCCCGCCCGCAGCGTGTCGGCCTTGGCGCTGATGCGCGGCGGCTCGTGGATCTCGAGGCCGACCCCGTGGCCGGTGCCATGGAAGAAGCCCTGCATGCGCCCGCCCTGCTCGCCGGTCTTGAAGCCCTGCTGGTCGAACGAGTCGAGGATCGCCTGGTGGATGGCGGCCCCGTCGGCGCCGTCCTTGATCATGCCATAGGCGATCTCCTGCCCATGTGTGACCGCCGCGAACATCTGGCGCACTTTGGGCGAGGCTTTTCCCTTCACGACGGTGCGCGTGAGGTCGGCGAAGTACCGGGTGCGCGCGTGCTGCGGGAAGACGTCCATCACGATGGGCTCGCTGGCCTTGAGCGGCCCCGAGCCCTCGTTGTGCGGGTCCACCGCCTGCACCCCACAGGCGATGATGGTGTGCTGCGCGACGCAGTCACGTTCCATCATGGTCAGGTGCATGGCCTTGCGCACCAGCTCGGCCGTCAGGGGCTTGCCGCCCAGCCAGAGCGTGCCGCCCTCGCGGACCTCCGAGTTCCGGATGAGCTCCACGGCGCAGGCCAGCGCCACTTCGGTGACGCGCAGGGCCTCGGTGATGTGCCCGATCTCCTCCTCGGATTTGATCATCCGCTCGGGGTAGAACGGCTCGGGCCGCGTCTTGACCTCGTAGCCGCGCTTGCGCAGGGCGTCGGCATAGCCGACTCCGAAGTCCAGCGGCACTTCGAGCGTCTTCACGCCGTGCGACTTCAGCACGTCATCCACGACATCGGTGAGCGACGGCTGCGCCACGCCGCGGCGCTTGGCGGCCTCGGACACGGCGCTGTACGAGACCACGTCCTCGGCGGATGACTGGGCCTTGGCCCGGTCGAGCTCCAGGTCGCTCATGACCAGGGTACGACGGCCGTTCGCCTGGACCAGGATGAACGGGTCCGGCGCCAGGAAGCGGCTGGCGTAGTAGAGGTTGGCGTTGCGTTCGCTGTCGGCGATGAGGAGACGGGCGGTGCTCATGGGTGCGTCGTCAGGCGCCTTAGGATAGCACAGCGTCCCCTCCTTGGCACCTCCGGCACGGTGGTGGACTTCCGCCGGTCGCACGGAGGTGAGGCGCCGTTTTGACAAACAGAGTCAGGCGCCGTATAATGCCTCAGTTTGTGATTTTTTTCACAAACCCGCCCGCGGCTCGGCATCCGACGACCAGACAACCATGATTGACGCGGTCTTGTTCTACCTGTTTGCCGGCCTCATGCTGCTGGCCGGCCTCTCAGTTATCCTGAACCGCAAGCCCATCTACAGCGTGCTTTCCCTGCTCGTCGTCATGTTCTGCCTCGCCGCCCTCTTTATCATGCTCGATGCCGTGTTCCTGGCCGCGCTGCAGATCCTGCTCTATGCCGGCGCCGTGCTCGTCCTGTTCCTCTTCGTGATCATGCTGCTCAACCTCCAGCCCGAGGCACTGGCCAGGACGCGGGCCTTTACACTCCTCGGCGGGGGCCTCGGCGCCGCGGGCGTGTTTGTCTGGCAGATCGTGCGCTTGCTGCCGGTGGAGGGCGGGGCCCTGCGCACCGGCGAGGCCGCGCCATCGGGCGTTGAGGCGCTGGGGCGTCTCCTCTTCACCAAGTACCTCCTGCCCTTCGAGCTCGCCTCCTTCATCATCCTCGCGGCCATCGTCGGGGCGGTCAGCCTGGCCAAGCAGGAGCCGCCGGCCCGCCGCGGATGAGTGCGCTCGCGCCGATCACCCTGACGCACTACCTGGTGGCCAGCGCCATCCTGTTTTCCTTCGGCCTGGCCGGCATCATGACCCGCCGGAACATCCTCATGATGCTCCTGAGCATCGAGCTCATGTTCAACGCGGCCAACCTCACCCTGGTCGCGTACAGTCGGGCGTGGGGCAATCTGAACGGTCAGGTCATGGTGTTCTTTGTGATCATCGTCGCGGCCGCTGAGGTCACTGTGGGGCTGGCCATCGCGGTCCTCCTCGCGCGGCAGCTGCATACGATGAACGCCGATGAGGCCGCCCACCTGAAATGGTGAGTGTGGCCGTCACCCCTTCGCTCGGCATGCCACCGCCGAGCCATGCGACGGCCGGACTCTTCGGGTGGATGCTCCTTCTGGCTCCTCTCGTCGCCGCCGCGGTCATCCAGGTTGTCGGCGTGCAGCGGCGGTGGCTGAGTGGCATGGTGGCCCTGGCCGGCCTCTTTACCTCGTTCGTCTGCGCGTTCACGCTGTACGTCGACGTGCTGCAGGGACGCCTGTACCTACCCGTCGAAACCTCGGTCGCGTGGATCGCGCTGCCGGGATTCCAGATCGCCTTCGGGGTCCTGCTTGATCCCCTCTCGCTGCTCATGTCGCTGGTCGTGACCGGGGTGGGCAGCGCCATCTTCGTCTATTCGACCGCCTACATGGCTGAGGACCGTGCGTTCAGCCGGTACTTTGGGCTCCTCGCGCTCTTCGCCTTCTCGATGCTCACCATCGTCCTAGCCACGAATTGGATCCAACTGTTCATGGGCTGGGAGTTAGTCGGCTTTTGCTCGTATCTGCTCATCGGCCACTGGTACGCGAAGCCCTCGGCGGCCGAGGCCGGCAAGAAGGCGTTCATGGTCAACCGCGTCGCCGACTTCGGTTTCCTGCTGGGCATCCTCGCGCTCTGGGCGCTCTCGAGTCCGCTTGCCGCGGAACGGACCTTTCACTTCCGCACGCTGGCCGCCCGGATTCCGCAGTTGGTCGATCTTGGGCTGCTCTCCACCTCGGCGATGACGCTCGTGGGGCTGCTGCTCTTCTGCGGGGTGTTGGGCAAGTCCGCTCAGGTCCCCCTGCACGTGTGGTTGCCCGATGCGATGGAAGGCCCGACGCCGGTGTCCGCGCTCATCCACGCCGCCACCATGGTGGCGGC
>SBAZ01000085.1 GCA_005239935.1 Planctomycetales bacterium
CCGACGACCAGCGGGTACCCTGTCAGGGTCACCGGCGTTTCCGGCGCGTAGATCGCCGCACCGACCACCGCATTGTTGCGGATGTGCACCCCATTCAGCACCTTGCCCGGCTGTACGAAGATGCGCAGATTGCGCGGACTCAAGCAGGCGCCTTGATCCGGGTTGCACGCGTCCGAGGCGGCCGCCGGCTCCCCGTAGAGGTGCCCCTTGTACACCGTCAACGGTCCGGTGACATACAGGTTGACCGGCCCCTTGGTGGTCACGGTCGGGCTGCCGCTCGGATCCCCGAGCAGGGTGAAGGTCTGCGCCGTGTACGTCCCCGCCTGGAGGACTTGGCTCTTGTTCCCTTTGAGCAGGAACACGCCGAGGTCTGTGGCATCCTCGGCAGGCGGGATGATGCGTGGGAGTTCATCCTCATTCTCTCCCACCGCGACGACCTCACCCATGACCGTCGAGTCCTCGCTCACGGCGAGGACCGTCGTGGGATCTCCCCCCTGCCCGATGCGGACGTCTCCGGTCACGACACTCTCTTCCAGCAGCTGCACCGAGCCTGCGCTGGTCGCCAGGGTCGCCACATCGCCGCCCGTGCTCAAGGCATTGGTCACCGCGGGGTGGGCGTCGGCATCCTGGATCAGCATGGGAGCCTCCGGCAGATCGCCCCCGGTGGCACCGGACACGCGCCCGGTATCCACGGCCCCCACCAGGACTCGGGTCCCGCGCACCGTATCCTGCGCGAAGAGCCCGTCGCGGAACAGGGTCTCGGAGTCCTTCGACGAGATCACGGCACTGAGGAGCTGCGTCGCATTATTGAGTTGGCCCTCCACCTGGAGCGTGAAGAGCGTGGGGTCCGAGGTCTCACAGATCGCGTAGTGGCCGGCCGACGTGATCCCGGTGAACGCGGCGAAATTCTGGTCCGCCAGTTCGCCCCCGAGGCACTTCAGAGCGCCGTCCTCGGGCGCGGCGAGCGCCGCCAGGTTCGTCTGCATGGCGCTGGTGCGGAACTGCGCCAGTGTGCCGTCGAGCGTCGCCTCGGAGACCCAGAAGGTCTGGGCCATGTCTCGGGAGAGCTGGGCCGCGCGGACTTCGTGGTTGGTGCGCTGGAGCGAGACACCCCCCAGGATGAAGAGCATGAGGGAGGCGAAGTAGACCGCCAGCAAAAACACGGCCCCGCGGGCGTTCGTGACGCCCGTCCGGCCGCTGAGGGCGTGCGGGTGGACCGTCATACCGTCTCCTTCGGTAGCGCAGCCATCCTGCAACAGGATCTGTCGCTTTGCGTCCCCGGATTACTCCGGGTTTGCCCCTCCGCATTCACGGAGGTCCCGCCAAGGGCGGGATTTATCGAGAGCCGACTTCGATTACACCAAAAGTTTACCTGATGTGACGCTCAAGCCACAAGCGCCACGCACATTTTTCGTCGCCACCAACATGCTCGTAACCGTTTGAAAGAGAGGGAGATAGCCGCCTAGTCGCTGAGCAACACCCCAGCGTTCAGGTGCTGGTAGTCCCGCTGCGCCGCTGGGATCAGTTCCTGGGCGTTGGCGACCCAGACGTCCGGCCACGCGAAGATGACGCTCTGCACGTTTGAATCGGGCGCCACGCGCTGCGCGATCTCCTGCGCCGCTGCCGCATCCAGGCGTCCGTAGGCGCCTCGGATCGCCTCCACCTGGCCGAGGTAGCGCACGGTGTACGCAGATCCGGTGGGCGGTTCGAGTCCTGGCCGGCGTGGGTTGCCCCCGGAGGCCCGCTGTCTGGCCCGGATCTCCGGGTCAAACGCCGTGTCTGCGCGCACGACCACGTCCTCCAGCGGACGCGCGGAGGTGACCGCATGCTCCAGAGGATCGTCGGCCGCGAACACTCGGACGTGGTGCCGTGTCGTTTCCACCGCGACCGCCCGCCGCGCCTGCGCGTCGGCCACCACGTAGTTGACCCCCACGGTCCGCGGCGCCTGCTCGAGGAGGTCGACGGCGTCCTCGAGCCCGCCACTCTCCTCCAGGACGCGCCGCATGAGAAAGACCATGGGCTCGCCGGCATAGGTCACGTCGGCCGTCTCGGCGCCGATCTGCCCGATGGAGATCTGGGCATCGCTGACGCCGGTCAGCACCCCAATGAATCCGGCCCATCCGACGCTGAGGAAGGCGTGCCGGCCCGCCGGCCGGACGACGAGCACGACCGCGTGCCGCTGGGCGCCTGCGCGGATCGTCCAGTCCAAATTCCGCGCATGCACCAGCCGGCCCTCCCGAGTGGCGCGTCCCCAGGCCGCGAAATTCGCGCACGTATAGGTCCGATCCGGAATCGCGTGCAGGCGGTATACATCGCGCAATGGCACGCCTGCCCCGTCCGCCACCCCCTGCAGCTCTTCGAGGAACCGGCGAGCCACAAATGGCCGGGCGGCCCGCCAGGTCCGGTCCAGCCACCAGTTCACGACCAGACGCCGCACCAGCGGCACCTTGAGCGCCTTGCGGAAGTAGCCCAGCACGTCTCGCAGCGTCCCGCGAATGTCCTCGCGCAGCGCCACGCCGTGCTGCCGCCCGATGTCGTAGGGGGTTCCGGACAGCTCCACCACGCGCAGTTGACCCGCATCTGCCGCAGCAGACGTGCGCGCAGCGGCCAGGGACAGGAGGGTGGCGAGGAGGACTGGGCAGAGGCCACGGATCACCGTCAGCCGTCGTGTCGCGCCGGCCCGCCGCGCGGGTGTGCACATGTTACTGGCCGCCGCTCACGAGTCCCTCGACCATCTGCACGAGGTGCTCCACGATCAGATCGCCGGCCTGGGGCCCGTGGAACGCCATGCGCGATTCATAGGACTCGGTCGCGTACTCCGCTTCCGAGAGACAATAGCCGATGTAATCATCCGCGAAGCCGGTCACGTAGCCCTGCAGGCCTCGCGCGTCTGCAGCCGCGCGCAACCGACCGGCCAGCGACATGGTCATGTCGCAGGGGACCCCGAAGAGCGCCAGGTCGCCAGCCACCACCACCGTCAGGGTCGCGTCGTCATCCACGAGCCGTCGGCCCCACCAGGCCGGGAGTCGCAGCCGTCGTCCCAGGCGCACCTGTGGATCCGGCAGGGCGAGGCGTCGGCGCGCCGTACGCAGCCGGTCCACGCGCCGCGGCGCCGACTGCGCCAGCGCGTCGAGTGCGGCGCGCGCGACGGCCTGCCCGAGGGTCTCCGCCGGGACAAAGCCGTCACCGCGCTTCACCGGCGCCTGGTCGCCCACCGCTCCGGCGAGGAACACGCCGGTCGTGCCGCGGTGCACCGCCTCGATCGCGCGCACCGCCACACCGGGATAGTCTGCGGAGAGCTCCTGGTTCCACGCGCCCAGGGTGGTCGGGTGTGCACTGAACCAGATCGCGACGGCCAGGGGCGACCCGCCGGGGGTGGTCTCCCCCGGCATCACGGCCGCGATGCGCACGAGATCGTCCACCGCGCCGCCCTCCCGCATGCGGTTCACGACGAGCGACTCGGTGCGTGCGGCGCCGGCACGCAGCTGCACAGGCTGTAGGGAGTCAGCGGCACGCTGGATCGTGCCGGCGATCGTGTCGGCCAGGATTTGAAACACCTGGGGATTGTAGTGCCCCAGGGACACTTTCTCCAGGAAGGCCGCGCCGTACGCCCCGGGCCCCGAATGCGTGTGGGTCGCACTCAGCAGGGCGACCACCTCGCCGAGCCCAGAAGCCGCGAGGCGCTGACGGACAGCGTCCGCCAGGCGCTCGTCGATCACGAGCAGGTCGGTGCTGACGAGCGCCACGCGCTGCGCGCCGTCGGAGAGCAGCAACGCGCGCACGCCCACCGCGTCATGGAGACCCTGCGACGGTTTCCCGCCCCGGCGGCTGTACCCGCCGAGCGGGACCTGAGGCGGGAGTTCAAAATCGCTGCGGGCGACCCCCGCTAGCAGTTCAGCGGTGGCGGGCGGCGCGGCGGCCAGGAGGCCCAGCGCCGCGAGGACCAGGCGTCCGCTACCCCTGTGCCGCCCGTGCGTCGGCCAGATGCCGGCGCGCCAGGGCGAGCGCTTCGTCGCGGTCACGGATAGACCCCTCTGCTTGCGCCTCCTCAATTCGGTCGAGCAGGACGCCGATGAGCGGACCGGAGGGTACCTGGAAGGTCTCCATGAGATCGTGTCCAGTCACCAGCCGGCGGGGCCGCACGACGTCCTCCGGCTTGACGAAGTAGGGCCGGAGCAGCTCCTCGAGCCGCGCGCGCTGGGCATCCAGTTGGTCGAGCCGCGACTTGGGACCGCGCGTCGCCATCCGGTCGCACCACCACGTGAGCAGGCACGCCGGCCCGTGCTCACCGAGATCCTTGTAGAACCGATAGATCGCCCGGCGCGTCAATTCCGGCTCGCGGCTCAAGAACCCCGGCCGCAGGTGATGGCGCACTAACTGGCACACGAGGTCGGCTTCCCGCCGCGCGAGCCGCAGCCGCTCCACGATGCCGGCCGTCAGATCGGCCCCGCCGTGCTCGTGCCCGATGAACCAGATTTCCCCGTCGTCATGCACCTGGCGGTTGGCCGGCTTCCCGACATCGTGCAGGAGCACGCCCAGCTTGATCAGACCCTTCCGCGCACGGCCCGCCACCGGTGTTTCCGCGCAATACGCCGCCAGCGGCGCGCGCAGCGGTTCGGAGAACTCCGCGAAGTCCTTGAGCACCCGATCCGCCTGCCGCACGGCTTCCAGCTGGTGCCCGAGCACATCCAGATGATGAAACCCGCCCTGGTCCATCGCGCGCCCCGCGGCCAGTTCGGGCACGATTCGATCGAGCGCCCCTGTGCGATCGAGCGCCTCCAGCCCCTCGCCGGCGCGGTCCGTTGCGAGCAGCGTCAGGAGCTCCTCGCGAATCCGTTCCCCCGAGACGCGGCTCAGCCCGGCACAGGCCGCCTGCATGAGCGGCTCTGCCGCCGCGTCCACGCGCAACTCCAAGGCCGCGGCCAACCGCCAGGCTCGGAGAATCCGGAGGGGATCCTCTTCAAACGCGCCGGCGAAGCACGGGCGCAGCGTGCGCTGCCGCAGCGCGTCCTGACCGCCGGTCGGATCCACGAGGGGTGCCGGATGCCGGGGGTCGCGGAGCCAGTCGTCCAGCCGCACCGCGAGGGCGTTGATCGTGAAGTCTCGGCGCGCCAAATCCGCCTCGAGGGTCGGCCCGCGCCATTCGCTCACGTCCACGGTCACGCGGCCGCGGGCATGCGGCACGACGAGCCGCGCGGTCCCGAACGTGTCATCGAGCGGCACGAAGGCGCCCGACAGCTCTGCGGCCCACCCCTGCACATGCCGCAACGCGCCGGGTGGTACGGTCACATCCACGTTGTCGACGGCGGTCTCCCGGTCGAGGAGGGCGTCGCGCACCGCGCCACCGACGACGTGCGCGGTGACTCCGCACGCCGTCATCAGTTCCTGGAGGCGCACCAAGACATCTCGCGGCGCGGACCACGGGCGTGCGGACACCGTCATCGTCCGCAATTATCCCGTTGACAAGCGGAATGAGGCTGGCAGAATAGAGCCATTATTGGTGCGATCTCATTCATGCCAAAACGCACAAAACAGCACGAACTGCTCGATTTCGAGATCTCCTTCTTCGAACGACTCCTCTCCGTCTATCCGAATTTCGTGGATGCGCTCACCCCCCTGGCCGAAGCCTACACCCGCCGGGGGATGCATGAGAAGGGCCTGGAGCTCGACCTGCGCATCATCCGCCTCCGCGAGCGCGATCCCCTGGCCTGGTACAACCTGGCCTGCAGTTACTCGCTACTCAGCCGCATTGACGAGGCGCTCGGGGCGCTGCGGCAGGCCCTGGCACTGGGATACCACGACTTCACGTTCCTGAGCCGCGACCCGGACCTGTTGAATCTGCGGCGTTCCCCCAAGTTTCGGCCGTTCCTCGAGTCCCTGCTGTCCCGCCAGACCACCTAGCGCAGCGCGGTGCTGAGCGAGCCGCGTCTCTGCGGCGAGGCGAAGCACTAATCGTCCCGCCAGAGGCCCCGACCGGCTGCGCGCGCCCGGGCGGCCGCCTGTCGCAGGCGCTCGGCATGCCGCACGTTCGGCGGAATGGTGAGCACCTGCGCGTACCCATCCGCCACCAGCTGCTCGTTGACCATCCGGTCCTCCACAAACACGTAGGCGAGGAGTCGGCCGTACCTGTCATGGGTCTGCACGTCGTACTCGAGGCGCACGCGGCGGCCTTCCACGAGTCGACGATTGGCCTCGGTGGCGGCTTCAGCGTACGGTGCTGGATCGTAGCGCCACGCCGCCCCATCGCGCCGCCGTACTTCCGGGGCGTCGATACCCAGGTACCGCACGAGGCGGCTATCCTCCAACTCCACCGTATCACCATCCACCACGCGTCGGATCGCGGCCTCCGCCGGCAGGGTCCGCGAGTCCACGCTGTCTGCTCGCCCTAACGCCACCGTCGGAGGCACCGCGGCCGTCGCCGCGCACAGCGCGGCCAGTAGGGCGGCGGCTGGAACACCCCAGGGCGGGACGAAGCGGGCTAGCGTTGGAGTGGACGCCCGGCGGCGCGCTCGAGCGAAGCGACCTTGGCCGCGAGGCGCGGCCCAGACTGGTCGATGCGGTCGTCGATGCGAATCGTCGTCAGGACGCGCCCGCTGGCCTGGCGCGCCGCCTCGTGGCAGGCCTTCGCCAATCGCATGACGGCGTCCCAGTCCCCTTCGACCGTTGTCCCCATCGGGCCGACGCGATAGGTCAGGCCGCTGTCCGCCACGAGCCGCGCCACCTCGGCCAGGTGGGCGCTTAGGCTGGTGGTCGTTGTCCCGATCGGAACGATCTCGAGTTCGGCGAGCATGCCCGGTCCCCCGTCGGCTACCACTATATCAAGGGGACCTGCGGGACGTCAAAACCTCTGCTCAGGCGCCCGCCGCCTGGTCCGCCGCCCGGATGCGGTCGGTGATCGGCGGGTGGTCGTAGAGCAGCCACGTCACCCAGCGCGGCGGCTGTGGGTCCGCCAGGTTCAGCGCGGCGAGGCGGCGCAGGGCCTGCGCGAACGCCGAGGGCGAGGTGAGGCGCACCGCGAACCGGTCACACTGCCACTCAAACGCTCGCGAGACCGCATGTTGGATCGGCAGTCCGACCGTGCCCGCCACCGTGAACCACAGCAGCAAGGCCGCCAGGCCGGCCGGGTCTTCCAGACCCCGTAGGCCGAGCGGCCCCACCCACCACGCTGCCACGAGCGGGGTCAACCCGAACAGCAGCGCCGCACCTACCGTCGCCAGTCCGAGCCCCTTCAGCAGATGCCGGTAGCGGTGGTGCGCCAACTCGTGCGCGAGCACGCCCTCGATCTCCTCCACCGGGAACTGCTCGAGCAGCGTATCCGACAGGAGCACGCGGCGCGTGCTACCGAGTCCGGCGAGTGCCGCATTCGCCTTGCGGGTTTCCACCCCGAGATGAATCCGGAACACGCCCAGCGCCGGCAGCCCGACTCGCTCGCAGAGCGCGAGCAACCGGCGCGTGACCTGCGCATCCTCCAGCGGCACGCTGCGGTAGAAGATCGGCAGCAGCAGGGTCGGAAACACGCGGGTCATGCCGGCGGTCACTGCGACCCAGCCGAGCGTGGCCCAGACCGGCCACATCTGCGGGGTGAGACGCAGCAGGGCGTACAATCCCTCGACAAGTACCAGGGCGAGGACGGCGCCGACCAGCAGCCGCTTGCCCTCGCGCGCGAGCCAGCGACCCACCGTCAGGCGCGACAGCCCGAACCGGTGCTCAAGCCGGTACGAGCCGTAGAACCGCGCAGGCGCCAACAGGACTTCGTGCACCAACCCCAGCGCCCCACAGCACGCGCCGACGAGGAGCCAGGGCGCCCATCCGCGCGCCTCGCCCCAGCGGGCGACCGCGTGCCCTGCGCCGCTCAGCTGATAGAGGAACAAGACGAGCACGCCC
>SBAZ01000106.1 GCA_005239935.1 Planctomycetales bacterium
CTCGCCCCTCGCCCCCAAGCCGTGATGGCTAAGTACATCTTCGTGACCGGCGGCGTCGTGTCGAGCCTCGGCAAGGGAATCGCCTGCGCCTCCATCGGCCTGCTCCTGAAGGCGCGGGGGCTGCGGGTCACGCTCCAGAAACTCGACCCGTACATCAACGTGGACCCGGGCACCATGAGCCCGTACCAGCACGGCGAGGTCTACGTGACTGAGGACGGCGCCGAGACCGACCTCGACCTGGGCCACTATGAACGCTTCACCGGCCAGACGATGACCAAGGACAATAACGTCACGGCCGGTCGCATCTACCACTCGGTCATTACGAAAGAGCGCCGGGGCGACTACCTGGGGGCGACCGTCCAGGTGGTCCCCCACATCACGGACGAGATCAAGCGCTCGATGACCAAGGTCGCGAAGGACGATCACGTGGATGTGGTCATCGTGGAGGTCGGCGGCACCGTGGGCGACATCGAGGGGCTGCCGTTCCTCGAGGCCATCCGGCAGCTGCGCAACGAACTCGGCCGCGGCAACGCCCTCAATGTCCACCTCACCCTGATACCGTACATCCGCGCGGCGGACGAGCTGAAAACCAAGCCGACGCAGCACTCCGTCGGGAAGCTGCGCGAGATCGGGCTGCAGGCGGATGTCCTGCTGTGCCGCACCGAGCGGCCGTTCGCGGAGTCCGTCCGGAACAAGATCGCGCAGTTCTGTAATGTAGAGCCGGAGGCCGTGATCCAGGCGTTGGACGTGAAGGATGTCTATGAGGTCCCGCTCATGTTCAACCGCCAGGGCCTGGATGGCACCATCCTCCGGATGTTGGAGTTGAAACGGCCCAGCCATGACCTCAAGGAGTGGCAGACGAAGGTCGTCGAGCGCGCCCAGCACCCGACGCATCGCGTGACGATTGCCGTCGTGGGCAAGTACATTCAGCTCCAGGACGCCTACAAGTCCGTCTATGAAGCCCTGCGCCACGGCGCCCTGGCCAGCGACGCGGAGGTGGCCGTCACGCGCGTGGACTCGGAGCAGATCGAGCGGGACACTCCGGAGGCGGCCCTGGGCGGCGTCCATGGCATCCTCATTCCGGGCGGGTTCGGCCACCGCGGCATCGAGGGCAAACTGGCCGCCATCCGCTATGCCCGCGAGCGGCGCGTGCCGTTCCTGGGGATTTGCCTCGGGATGCAGTGCGCGGTCATCGAGTTCGCCCGCACGGTGTGCGGATTCGCGGGCGCCAACTCGACGGAGTTCGACCCAAAGACGCCCCATCCGGTCATCAGTCTCCTGGAGGAACAGCAGGGCGTCTCCGCCAAGGGCGGGACCATGCGGCTCGGGGCCTCGGTGTGCCACGTCGTGAAGGGCACGCGGGCCTACGCGGCGTACCAGCGAGCGGAGATTTCCGAGCGGCACCGCCACCGCTACGAGGTGAACAACCACTACCGCGCTCAACTGACGAAGGCCGGACTCACCATCGCCGCCACGTATCACCCGATCCCGGGCGATCCCTCGACTCGGACCTCGGCGAAGCCTTCAGGATCCTCGCTCGGGATCGTCCCGAGCGAGTGGAGCGAGTCGAGGGACGACTTGGTGGAGATCGTCGAACTCAAGGACCACCCCTGGTTCGTGGCCGGCCAATTTCACCCGGAGTTTCAGTCACGCCCGATGGCGCCGCATCCGCTCTTCCGCGACTTCGTGGCCGCCAGTCTGCGCGCCGCCGCGGCGGAGCCCGGGCGCGGGCGCCGGACGGCGGCGAAGGCTCGGGCGCGGAAGCGCACGAACACGCGGACGCGACGCAGATGAGCGCGCCACGATCCCCCGCGGGCATCGTGCGCGTCGGCGCGCTGGCCATCGGTCCGGGACAGCCCCTGGCCCTCATCGCGGGTCCGGACGTCATCGAGAACGAGCGGCACCTGCTCTCGCACGCCGAGCGCATGGCCGCGATGTGCGCGCGAGCCGGGGTCTCCTACATCGTCAAATGCAGCTATGACAAGGCGAACCGCACCTCCGGCTCGTCCTACCGGGGGCCCGGATTGCGCGAGGGGCTTAAGATCCTGGCCAAGGTGCGCAAGACGCTGGGGCTTCCGGTCCTGAGCGACGTGCACTGCCGTGAGGAGGTCGCCCCGGCCGCCGAGGTGCTGGACGTGCTGCAAGTGCCGGCGTTCCTGTGCCGGCAGACGGACTTCGTGTCCGCCGTGGCGAAGGCCGGCAAGCCCATGAACATCAAGAAGGGGCAGTTCCTGGCGCCCTGGGACATGCGGCATGTGATCGAGAAGGCGCGCGGCGCCGGCAACACGCAGATTCTGGTCACGGAGCGGGGCGCGTCGTTCGGGTACAACAACCTCGTCTCCGACCTGCGCAGCCTCCAGGTGCTGGCCGGGTTCGGCTGCCCGGTGATCTATGACGGGACGCACTCGGTGCAGCTGCCCGGCGGGCTCGGGCACGCCTCCGGCGGCCAGCGCGAGTTCGTGCCGACGCTGGTGCGCGCCGCGGTCGCCACCGGCTACTGCCATGGCGTCTTCCTGGAAGTGCACGAGGATCCTGACCGCGCGCCGTGCGACGGGCCGAACATGCTCAGGCTGGCCGAGCTGCCGCGGCTGCTGGATGAGATGCAGGCCATCCGCGCGGCCCTCACCGGCACCGCCGCTGGCAGCGCCCCGCGGCGGCGGACCGCCCTGAGCCGACGGCCATGAACCAAGCGATCCGGCGGCGCGCGCGGGAAGTCCTGCGCATCGAAGCGGAGGCCGTGCGCCGGCTGGCCCCCCGCATCAACGCCTCCTTCGAGCGGGCCGTGGATCTGGTGGCGGCCTGTCGCGGGCGGATCGTCGTGACCGGGATGGGGAAAGCCGGCCTGATCGGCCAGAAGATCTCCGCCACCCTCGCCTCGACCGGCAGTCCCAGCCATTGGGTGCATCCGGCCGAAGCTACGCACGGCGACCTGGGCCGGATCACGAAGCACGATGTCCTCCTCGCGCTCTCAAACAGCGGGGAGACCGAAGAACTCACGCGCCTGTTGCCGGTCATCAAGCGCATCGGCGCACGTTTGGTCGCGATGACCGGCAACCCGCGCTCGGCCCTCGCCAAACACAGCGACGTCGCACTGGACGTGAGTGTGCGCAAGGAGGCGTGCACCCTCAACCTCGCGCCGACGTCCTCCACGACCGCGATGCTGGCGATGGGTGACGCGCTGGCCGTCGTGGTCGCCGAGCGCAAGAAATTCCGCGAGGCCGACTTTGCGCTCCTCCACCCGGGCGGTCAGTTGGGCCGTCGGCTGCTGCTGCGCGTGCGGGACCTCATGCGCACCGGACGGGACCATCCGATCGTGCGCGAGCGCCAGCGCATCCGGGAAGTCCTCTTGGCGGTGACCCGGGCGCGCGCCGGGTGCGCGAGCGTGGTGGACGCGCGCGGGCGGCTGGTGGGCATTTTCACGGACGGCGACCTGCGGCGCCACCTCCACCTGGGCAGCCAACTGCTGAGCCAGCGGGTCTGTGATGTCATGACCCGTCGCCCGAAGGCCACCGGGCCGGACCGGCTGGTGGCCGAGGCCCAGCAAGTCCTGCGCGAGCACAAGATCGATGAGTTGCCGGTCGTGGATGCGCGCCGGCGCCCGGTGGGCCTGCTCGACATCCAGGATCTCCTGAAAGCCGGTTTCGTGTAGTCCTCCCATGCCTCCCCTCGGCCTCCCGCCTGAGGTCGCGCAGCGCGCAAGCCGCATTCAGGGTCTGCTGGTGGACGCAGACGGCGTCCTGACCGACGGCCGTATCGTCTACGCGGAGTATGGTGACGAGTTGAAGTTCTTCGACGTCCAGGACGGGGCCGGCCTGGTGTTCTGGCAGCGGGCCGGGCTCAAGTCGGCCGTCGTGAGCGCGAGGAAGTCCAGACTGCTGGCCCGCCGCGCCAAGGAGATGCGAGTCGACACCGTCATCCAGGGAACCCTCCTGAAGTTGCCGGCCTATGAGACGCTCCTCAAGCGCTGGCGGCTCACCGATGAACAGATGTGCGTGGTCGGCGACGACCTGATGGAACTCCCGCTCCTGCGCCGCGCCGGCCTGGCCGTCGCGGTGGCCAACGGGGTCGAGGAAGTCCGGCTGACCGCCCACTATGTGACCAAACACCCTGGCGGGCGGGGAGCCGTCCGCGAGGTCGTGGAGCACATCCTCAAGGCCAAAGGCCTGTGGGAGCAGGTCACGGCCGCCTACCGGTAAGTCCACCTCCAACTTCGGTGCCTGGCACCTTTTCGCCGAAAGGTGCCAGGCACTTCTTTGTCAAAAGGGGTCAGGCGCCTCTTTATTAATTAAAAGATAGTAAAAGATTTGAAGATTACTGGCTGCCTATGGCATACTTCGAAGCGGTACATGATCATGCGCTTCACGCACGATCGGTACCGCGCCCGGCTGACTGCAAGCCGTCCCGGCAGCCGGGAGTGGGGAGGGCGGCGGAGGCCTGGGAGGCATGCGCAAAGACGGGAGTCGCAACTCCAGTGGCATCATGACGCTGCGCGAGGTCGCCAAGTACCTCGGGCTGCACGTCATGACCGTCTACAAGTTGACGCGCGAAGGCCGGGTGCCGGCCGCCAAGATCGGCGGCCAGTGGCGTTTCAAGCGGGAAGTGCTCGACGAGTGGCTTGAAACGCAGATGCACCGCAACGCCGGCTGACGCGTCGCGTCACGCCAGTACACCACCCCCAGAGGGCTGCATGGGCGCCCCATTGCGCCATCATGCCGGACCATCTGTGCCGTCAGGCGGGGACGCTGAGCGCCGCCGCGCGCCGCGCTACGATATGGCACTCGACGCCGCCTTCGGGCCGACCGGCCAGGGCGGGTCGGCGGTCGAAGACCACCTGGAGCGCACGATCACCGTCAATCTCAGTCGCACCGGGGTGTGTCTCTATAGCGACATCCTCTATCCCATCGGCGCGCTCCTGACCCTGCACGTCAGCCTCCCAAACCGGCCCACCACCATGCTCTTCACCGGCGCCGTGGCCTGGTTTCAGAAAATTGATCTGGAGGTGCACGCGTACCGGTTAGGGATCGAGTTCGGTGAAGTCAGCGCCGACACGCAAGCCGCCCTGGACGACCTGCTGCGCCATCCCCCGGCTGCGGCGGCCAGCCGCTCACGGCGGCTGCTCATTGTGGACGACGACCAGGAGTTGCTGCGGGGGCTCCAACTGCGCTTTGAAGCGTCCGGCTTCGACGTCATCACCGCTGACAACGGCCTCGAGGCCCTGCGGCGAGGCCGCGAGGATCATCCCGACCTCATCATCCTCGATCTCATGCTGCCGAACATGAACGGCTACGAGGTGTGCCGCCTGCTGAAGTTCGACCAGAAGTACCGGCGCATCCCCGTCATTCTCTGCACGGCGCGCTCGCGGCAGGAGGACATGGCTCTGGGCCGGCAGGTGGGGGCGGATGCCTTCGTGACGAAGCCCTTCGACGGCAAGGCCCTCATCGCGAAAGCCGAGGAACTGCTCAGCGCGGGGCGTGAATGAAGCCGGCCCCGAACCTGCTGCCGCCGAAGGACCAGTGGCTTCAGGCCGCGGTGACCCAGGGCCTGGTGACGGAGGCCGAGCTGCTCGCGGCCGTCGCCGCCGCGCAGGCCGATCGCCGGGCCACGGCCGAGGTGCTCCTGCGCGCGCAGAAGCTCACTGAGGAACAACTCGCCGCCCTCCGCGCCGAGGCCGCCGGGGTCGCGGTCGTGGACGTGGCGGACTACCAGCGGGACCCCGCCGTCCTCCACCTCGTTCCGGAGCCGCTGGCGCGCAAGCACCAGGTGCTGCCGCTCTACCGGCTCGACAGCGCGCTGACGGTGGCCGTGGCCGACCCCTGGGACGCGGTGGCCATCGATGCCCTGCGGGCCGCCACCAAGCTGCCGATCATCCACCCGGTCGTCAGCACCCCCAGCACGCTGCGCCGGGCCATTGAGCACGCCTATGGCATGAAGATTGTTGAAGAGGCGGCCCGTCCCGGCGCAGGACCGGAGGCCGGCAGCGCCCCGGGCGCCGAGCTCTCGGCGGCCGCCCTCAGCGCGATCACGGCGAAGTCGGCCGAAGAAGCTGCCAACGAAGTCTCCGTCGTGAAGCTGGTCGAGGCGCTGCTCAGTGAAGCGCTCGATGCCCGGGCCTCCGACATCCATCTGGAGCCGGACGGGGAGCACGTGCGCGTGCGGTTCCGGGTGGACGGCGTCCTGCAGGAGATCAAGCTGCTGCCGATGGGACTGCATGAGGCTCTCTGTTCCCGCATCAAGATCCTCGCCAAGCTCGACATCACCGAGCACCGCCTCCCCCAGGACGGCTCGGTCGCCTTGGAGGTGACCGGCCACGCCATCGACCTGCGCATCTCCACCTATCCGACGATCGCCGGCGAAAACGTCGTTGTCCGCCTCCTCGACCAGTCCGCCGTGGCGCTGCAGCTGGAGCAGCTCGGGTTGGAGGGCGAGGACCGCGTGCGGGTGGAGGAGATGATCCGTCGTCCGCACGGCATCCTGCTCGTGACAGGACCCACCGGGTCAGGGAAGACCACGACCCTCTACGCGGCGCTGAGCCAGATCAACTCCATGGCGCTGAACCTCATGACGATCGAAGACCCGGTTGAGTACCGGCTGCCGCTCGTGCGGCAGACGCAAGTCAACCCGAAAGCCGGCATCACCTTCGCGGCCGGTCTGCGCGCCATCCTCCGGCAGGACCCGGACATCATCATGGTCGGCGAAATCCGCGACCAGGACACGGCGGACATCGCGGTGCATGCATCGCTGACCGGCCACCTGGTCCTCTCGACCCTGCATACGAACGACGCCGTGGGGGCGGTCGCCCGGCTGCTGGACATGGGGGTCGAGCCGTTCCTCCTGAGCAGCACGCTGCTCGGCGTCGTGGCCCAGCGCCTCGTGCGGCGCATCTGTGCGGACTGCCAGGAGGGCCGGCGCCTGCCGGACGACTTGCGCCGCCGGTACCCGCAGCTGAGCGTCACCTACCGCGGGCGCGGGTGCCGCAAGTGCCGGCAAAGCGGCTACGTGGGGCGGCTCGGCGTCTTCGAGGTGGTGCAGGTGACGGACGCCCTCCGGGCCGCAATCAGCGGCAAAGCCGCCTCCGACGTCCTGCGCGTGCAGGCACAGCGTGACGGCATGCGCACCATGCGCGAGGACGGCCTGGCCAAGGTCCAGCAGGGCCTCACGACCCTCGAAGAGCTCGACCGGGTCGTGCCGGCGTGAGGTCGGCCAATGGCGGACCTCCGGCTCGGGTGGCTGCGCAACGGCCATGCCGTCGGTCTCGAAGACCGCTACCTCTTCGTGCGGCAGCTCCACGTCTTGCAGCGCTCCGGGGTGCCGCTCCTGTCCAGCCTCCACGCGCTGCGCGAGCAACTCCCCCCTGGCGCGCTGAGGGACGTGATCAGTGGCGTGGGGGAGGATCTGGTGGAAGGACGGACATTCTCCCAGGCGCTGGCGCGCCGCCCCCAGGCCTTCACGCCGGTGATGATCGGGCTCATCCGGGCCGGGGAGTCCGGCGGGCTCCTCAGCGAGGTGCTAGAGGAACTCGCGAGGTTCTACGAATGGGAGATCGACCTGCGCCAACGGCTGTACAGCGCCGTGCAGTATCCCCTCATCGTGCTGGGCGCGCTCGCGGCCGCCCTGACCATCATCGCGGTCTTCGTCCTGCCGCGCTTCGCCCAGCTGTTCTCGTCCTTCCAGATTCGCCTGCCGCTCCAGACACGGCTGCTCATCGCGCTCAGCGAGTTCCTGGCGCGGTATGGCTGGGCCGTGGTCCTCGTCGCGCTGCTCGCCGGGGCCGGGTGGTGGGCGTGGGGGCACACCCCGGTGGGGCGGCTCTGGTGGCATACGAGGCAGTTGCGCCTGCCGGTGGCGGGGGGGCTCCTGCGGCAGCTCGCCATGTCGCGCGTGGCCCGAACGGTGGCCGCCCTCCTGCACAGCGGGGTGCCGATTCTCGAAACACTTGCGCTGGCTGAGGGAAGCGTCAATAATGTCTATATTAAGCAGCGGCTCGCCGCGGTGCGCGGCAAGGTCCAGCAGGGCACAGGCCTGGCGACGGCGCTGAAGGGCGACCCGCTCTTTCCGCCAATCGTGGTCCAGATGGTGGCCACGGGGGAGGAGACCGGGCGGATGGACGAGCTGCTGCACAGCGTGTCGGTGTACTATGACCAGCAGGTGACGTACGCGCTGAAGCGGCTGCTGACCGCGCTGGAGCCGCTCCTGCTGGTGATCGTGGGGGTGGGCGTGCTCATACTCGCGACTGCGGTGTTCTTACCGATGTGGGACTTGGTCCAGATCTTCAAAACAGGGAGGTAGGCATGGGGGCACGTCGGGCAGGCGCGTTTACGCTTGTCGAGATGGTCATCGTCATCGCCATCGTCGCCATCCTCGCGGCCATTGCGGTCCCTCGCTTCATTGACATCCGTTCCCAAGCGCACGTGGCGGCCCGTGACAGCATCGTCGGCTCGGTCCGCGCTGGCATCCTGACCGTCGCGGCGAAGAACCAAGTTGCCGGATGCGCGGGGACGTTTCCGCCGAACCTCGAGGAAGACTGGAACGAGGCGTGCAACTTGATTAACGACAACGGCACGCAGCCCGCGACGTTTCCGAAGGCCTGCTCAGCCGATCCGTGCTTCGAGTTCGTGATCCCAGGCGGGGTGCGGGAGACCACCTGGAGCCAGAGCGCGGCCCTCGCGTACACGTGGGACAACCCCACCAACGGGGCCGGCACCGATTCGACGTGCACCTACAGCACGGGCAACGGCACGCTCATCTGCATCTAGTCCGTCCCACGGGGTCATCGGCCTGCTGGGACGCCTCGCGTCCGCCTCCCGCACCCTGATGCGCCGCTGCCCGTCCTCGGGCGGCTGGTTGCTTGTCGGTCTCATCATCCTGGTGACCGCTGCCGGCATCGGCCTGGCCGGTGCCACGCTGTTCCTCACCTCCCACCAACGCGCCACGAGCCTGCGCGCGCTGCAGACGCGCGCGTACTACCTCGCGCAGGCCGGCGTCATGCAGGCGGTCTACGATTTTCGCGAGCTTGCCGGCGGGACCGGCTACACCCTCGGGCAGGTGATTGTTGACGACAATCCGGCCTCCGCCGATGATGATGTCTTTGTGCTGGAGGCCGTGGGCAGTGACGGGCTCTTGGTCAACCTGAAGCCGGGCACGCTGCCAGCCGCCACCACGATCTGCGCGGCGTCCCGGAGCCGGCTGACCGGGTGGCGACTGCGCAGCGTCCTGCTGAGTGCGTCGCCCGCCACGACGATCGACCGAGTCGCGGTCGATTGGGCGCCCGTCCTGGCCGGCGAGACGGTCATCCGGATCGATCTGGGCGGCGCGCAACGCTGGCCCTTGCCGGCCGGCACCTGTTCGTCGGTCGGCCCCAATGTTTTTGCGGATCTTGTGCCCAACTACGCCATCGCGCCGGGTGCGGTGGTTGCGGGCGCCAACACCATCTGGTTCAGCACGACCGGATTCCGCGCAGGCGGCGGCACCACGACTAAAACGTTCATTGATCTGAAATTCCAGCTGTTGGATGGGTCGGTGCGGGTGGCGCGGTTCGTGAACGCCGTCGGTAGCCGGGCCTCGAGCTTCAGCCTCACAACGGTGGGCCGCGCCGGGCGCGGCCCGATGCCGTTTGCTTCCTGCCGGCGCGCGCGGGTGGAGTACCGGATCTGCAACAGCGTGACGAGCGCCAACGAGTGTGACGACGCCACGGAGGAGCGCATTACCAGCGGGAAGATCCACCTCGTGCGTGATGAGGGAACGAGATGTCCGTGAGGTACGCGTTCACCCTGGTGGAGCTGGTCATCGCGATCGTGGTGGCGGCGGTGATCAGCGTCCCAGCTGGCTGGATCATCGCCAACCAGTTCGAAGGCGTGCTCTTCGCGCGGGACGCTGCGGTCGCCCAGAATCTCGCACGAGCCGAGCAGGAACGGCTCAGCGCCTTGAACAATTTCTTTGCGGCGGACCTGGCACTCACCTGTCCGGCCGGGAGCCCGGTGACCACGACGATCCCCAGCTACCTCGGCACGAACTACACGCTGACGCGCCGCAGGGAGTGCCAGTCGGGCGATTGCTGCAACAGCGCCACCAGCAGCCAAGGGATCAAGCGGATCACCGTGCAGGTGACACGCAACGGTGCGGCCGCGATCTTGACGACGCTGATCACCTATTGGACCAAACATGTCACGTTTGGCAGCTGAGCGGGCCGGAGCCACCTTGGTGGAGCTCGTCGTCACCCTCATCGTCATCGGCGTGGTGGCGGCGCTGGCACCGCAGCTGTTCTCCTCAGCGGTGCGGATCCTCGTCTACCTCCCGCGCCAAGTCGCCGTGAACCAGACGGCGGCCGACATCACCCACCAGATTGCCGAGGGCGGGTTCTCGACGCTGCCGGCGGGCACGGTGCAAGGGCTGCGGTACGCGAAGAACAGCGCTTCGCCGACGATGCCGTCGATTTGGCTGGCGGAGGCCTCGCGGCTGGGCTATCGGACGGACACAGGACAGTCCGTGCTGATTCGCTTCGATGGGACCCACGTCCGTCGCAGCCTGCCGGCACCGGCCTGCTCGCCCTCGGCCACGGAGGAAGTGCTCCCCTATGAGGCGGCCGGCACCGTGCAGATCACGACCTCCGGAGCGTTCTTTCGGTACTATAATCAGTCCGGCAGCGAACTCTTTCCGGGCTGCACCGTGGGGGGTACCTCGAGCGTGCGGCGGGTGGAAATCGCGTTCACCGCGCAGACCGGCACAGGGAACTTTGACGAAGGGCATGCCCAGGAACCCATGAGAACGACTGTCGCGATCCGGACGCCCTGACCGTGGCGCGAGACGCATGACCAGGTGTCTGGTGCAGCGTGCGAACCCGTGCCCCGCAAGCCCAACGCACCGTGCACACCCGACTCACCCTACCCATGGCGCTGCGCATCGGACTTGAGATCGGCACCCGAACCGTGCGGGCCGTGTGGACGGCCGGCGGCAGGGGCTGGGAGCGGCGCGTCCGCACGCGCGCCGCAGACGCAGCCGCCACGCTGGCCCAGGATCTCGCCGCGTTGCTGGGGCCGCTGCGCCGTCGTCGGCTCTCGGCCGCCCTCGCGCTCGTGGCGCCGGCCAGTTCGGTGCGCCTGCTGACCATCAGGGCGCGGGATGCCAAGCACGTGCCGGCGGCGCTGGCTGACGCCCTGCCCGGGGTCCTGCCCTTTGAGATCGCCCGCGCACAGATCAGCCATCAGGTGCGGCGGTCATCGCGCGCAGGCGACGCAGCCGACTACACGGTCAGCGTGGCGGCCTGTGAGCGTGAGGCGCTGGCACCGATGTTGGATGCGCTGTGGCGCGCCGGCTGGGCGCCCTCCGCGGTCGTACCGTCCGGCGCGGCGCTGGCGCAGGCCGCTGCCGCAGGCGGTCGGTCCGCGCACGACACGGTGCTCCTGGTCGATCTGGGGGCGTCGCGGACCACCGTCACGCTGCTCGATGAAGGCTCGCTGGCGTATTCACGCGATGTCGCGCTGGGTGTCGAGCACATGACCGAGGCGCTCACCGGACAGATCAGCGTCGGAGGAGTGACCTGGCGGCTCTCCTGGGAGGACGCCGAGCGGCTGCTGCGGGAGACGGGCATGCCGGCCTCGGACCAGATCCTCCGGTTCGGCGGCCGCGAACTCCCCGCGAGCGCGTATCTGGGCCTGGTGCAGCCGATTCTCGAGCACGTCCTCAGCGAGATCCGCCGCACCATGGCGTTCGGCAGCCAAACCGCGTCAGTCGCCTCGCCGCAGCGGGTGCTGCTCAGCGGGCCCGGCGGCGTCATGCCGGGCCTGGCGGAATGGTGTGGCCAACATCTGGGACTCCCCACGGAACTCCTGGACGTCTCCCAGTGGCTCGGCGCCGACGGCGCGGCAGACGCCCTGCTGTGCGGCGCGGCGAACGGCGCGCGGACTGCGGCCCTGGATTTGCAGCCCGCAGCAGCGCGGCAGCGGCAGGCTTTCCTGGTGTCGAGCACGCGGCTCACCCAACTGCTGGCCGTGTGCACGCTGGCCCTGTGGCTGGGGACCGCATGGTGGCACTGGCAGCGGCGCGACCTCGCCCAGGCGGCGGCCGCCCTGGACGCCCGGAGCGCGGCGCTTCAGCCGGTCGTGGCGGTGCAGGAGGCCCTCGCTAGCCAGGACGAGGTCGAGCGCCAACTCCTGAGCGGGCAGCCGGCCACCCTGGACTGGTTCCGACGGCTGGCAGACGATTTTCCCAACGCGGTGCGCCTGAGCGAACTGGTGGTGGAACAGACAGGCGCCGTGAAGATGCGCGGCGAAGCCGAGGAGCGGGAGCAGTCCCCGGAGGCGTCTGTGTCGGAGCTCGCCCTCTGGCTCGATGCCGAGGGGTTGTGCCAGGCTGCGCAGGTCGATTCCACCGAGCGCCCCGATGCCGCTGAGCCCTTGATGGCATTCGCGCTGTCGTGCCAGCTCTAATGGCTGCGCCCGGATCCGATCCCCGCGTCCGCCACCTGGCAGTCTTGGCGGCCGTCGGGGCCCTGGCGTTCGGGAGCTGGTCGTGGGGCTATGCGCCGGCGAAGGCGGCCATGAAGCGAGAGGTGCAGACATTGCAGTCGCGGCGCGCGCAGGTCGACCTCCTGGAGGCGACGGTGGCGGGCGGCGGAGGGCTGGACGCATGGCTCGAAGCCCATCAGGCCCGCGTGGCGGCACGCACAGGGCGCCTGTCGAGCCGCGACCAGCTGCCGCAGCTGCTGGACACGCTGGTGAACGGCCTCAAGAGCGGTCCGGCGCGGTTCGTCAACCTCACCCAGGGCAGCCTTGAGCCGGTGCAGCACGACGGCCAGCCGCTGCTGGTCGAAGGCGCCCCATGCCTGCGCCTGCCGGTGACGGTGACCATGGAAGGACGCTATCATGACGTGCTCAAGACGCTCTCACGGCTCATGGACGCGGAGTTCCCGAGCCTTGTGACGCTGGGTCCGATCCAGTTTGCGCGCCAGGCTCCGACGGAACCCGTGCTGTCGGCGACCGCGCAGCTGTCCGTGCATGTGCTGGCGCGCGGGCCGGCGGCGACGGACTGATGCGCGCGCACGCAGCAGTGCTCCAACTGGCGATCCTGCTCCTCGCGTCGGGCGCCGGCGGCCCGGCGTGCGCCGAACTCCGTGACCCCTTCATGTTCGGCCCCGGCGGCCCGGGCGACGCCGTCCCCGAGCAGCCGCCCCCGGTCCTGGTCGGTGTAGTCTGGAGTCTGGAGCGGCCGATGGCCATCGTGGACGATCAGACGGTGGCCGTTGGGGCGGCCGTGGGCGGTTGGCAGGTCGCGGACATCCAGCCGGATGGCATCACCATCGAACGGGCTGGCCGCCGCGAGTTTGTGACCCCCGGCAACGCCTTTCCCGCCGACTAGCCCGCGCGCCCCACCGAAAGTGCTGCGTTGACGCCCCCCCGACGTTAGCCTAAGATACTAGTTTGGGCTATGAAACACCCGATCCGTCGTCGCCTCATGTACTTGGGGTTCCAGGGGTTGCGCGCAACGCTCGGCGTGCTCCCGGACCCGGTGGCCCGGAGCGTCGGCTCCCTCCTGGGTCGAGCTGCCGGCCGACTCCTCGTGGGCCAGCGGCGCCTGGTGGAAGCCCATCTCGCGCAGGCGCTGAGCGGGGTCCTCTCACCCAACCAGCGCCGCGCGGTCGCCCGGCGCGTGTTCATCAATCTCGGCCGGACGGCGGCCGAATGGCTCCGATTCCCCCACTGGTCCCGTGCCCATCTGCAGCGCCTGGTGCGGGCCGAGGGCGTGGACCATGTGCGTCAAGCGCTGGCTGAGGGCCGCGGGGCCATCGTGGTGTCCGGGCATTTCGGCAACTGGGAGATGGGCCCTGCCTATTTCGCCGGCCTCGGGTTCGAGGGGGCGGTGCTGGCGCGGCGCCTGCGATATCCCGAGTATGAGGAGTTCCTCTATGAGGCGCGACGCCGGCATGGGGTCCCGACGCTGGCGCGGGGCTCCCTCAAGGAGGTCGCCGAGGTGCTCCGCCGGAACCACCTGATCGGCATGCTGCCCGATCAGGACGTCGACAGTCTGGAGGGCATCTTCGTGGACTTCTTTGGTCGACCGGCCTACACGCCGGTCGGCCCGGCTGCCCTCTCCGTGGTCACCGGCGCGCCGATTATCCCGTGCTTCGTGATTCGTGAGCCGAACGGGTTCCGGCTGGTCGTGGAGCCGGCGTTGCGGGCGCCGAGCGGCGTGAGCCGGACCGAGAGTATTCGGCGACTGACCGAAGCGTGGAGCCGGGTCGTGGAAGGGTACATCCGCCGCTATCCGGACCAGTGGGTGTGGATGCACCGCCGGTGGAAGACCCGCCCGCCTGCGACCGAGCCGGGGGCCCCGCGTGAAACGCGGGGTGGCGACGGGAGTGCCGGGGCCGGGAGTAGGGCACGGCCGACCGAGCCGGGGGCCCCGGCCGACAGGCAGGGTGGCGAAACAGTGCCAGGGCGCGCCGGCGCGACGGCCGGCCGCCGCACACCGCGGGCCACGCCGGCCCTGGCGCTCGTCGTCTCGCTCGTGCTCGGCACCGTGCTCCTGGCCTCGGGCGGCTGTGCGAAGAAGCACACCGCAGCCGGGGAAGCGCCTGATGAGACCATGAGCACCTTCACGCTCAGCAGCTTCTCGGCCAACGAGACCAAGCGGTGGCAGCTCGAAGGGCAGGGCGCGACCGTCGAGGACGGGCTCATCACGATCTTCAAGCCCCAAGGGGTGCGCTACGATCCGACCCGGACCGCGTACCTCGAGGCCAGCGTTGCGCAGGTGATGCAGCACGATCGCCGCGTGCGGATGGAGCACGATGTCACCATCCACACGTCGGACGGGCTGTGGTTCTTCACGCCGATCCTCTATTGGACGCCGGACAAGAACCGCTATGCGACGGACCAGCCGGTGCGCATTGAGACGGACCACATGCTGCTCCGCGGCCGCGAGTCCACGGGCTCGACGGAACTGAAGGAAGCCCAAATTCTGCACGACGTCGAGATGGTGCTCAACCCGAGCGACGCCGATCTGCCCGGCGGCAAACCAGGCGGCACGCAGGTGACGATTACGTGCGACGGCCCCCTGACGTTCGACTATGAACACCACATCGCCACGTTCGAGCAGCACGTGCACGTCAAGGACCCGAGCGGCGACCTCTTCTCGGACAAGCTGGTCGCGTACCTCGACCCCGCCACCAACACCATCCGCTATGCCGAGGCGATCGGCCGGGTGAAAATCTACCAGGAGGACAACACGGCGGAGAGCGAGCGCGCCGTGTACGAACCGGCCTTCGGCAAGATCACACTCGTCGGCCGTCCCTCGCTCTTGATCTTTCCGTCCGGCGAGACCCCGGGCGTGGCCTTCGGCGGCCTCGTGAGCACGCCGGCGCAGACCGCCGCGGTGGGGCAGGCTCGATGAGCGGAGACCCCCAGGAGCTGCGCACGATTCAGCTGGTGAAGGGATATGGCGGACGCCCGGTGGTGGATGGGGTCGATCTGGAGGTGCGCCGGGGCGAAATCGTCGGCCTCCTGGGCCCCAATGGAGCCGGCAAGACGACGACCTTCGCCATGGCCGTGGGCTACGTGCAGCCGGACGGCGGGCGCATCCTCTTGGATGCCTTGGAGCTCACGGATCTACCCATGTACCAACGCGCGCGGCTGGGGATCGGGTACCTGGCACAGGAACCCTCGATTTTCCGGAAACTCACGGTCGAACAGAACATCCTGGCGATCCTCGAGACCCTCGAGCTGTCCCCGGCGGAGCGGCGGCGCCGGCTGGATGTGTTACTCAACGAGCTCGGCATCACGCACCTGGCGCGGCAGAAAGCGTACACCCTCTCCGGCGGCGAGAAGCGGCGCTTGGAGATTACACGCGCCCTCGTGACGAATCCGCACTTCATCCTCTTGGATGAGCCGTTCTCCGGCATCGATCCCATCACGGTGTTCGAGTGCCAGGAGATGATCCGGGAGCTGCGCGCGCGCGGGCTGGGCGTGCTCCTGACCGACCACAACGTCCGCGAGACGCTGGAAATCACGGACCGGGCGTACATCATGGCCGAGGGCCGGGTGCTCATCGCCGGCACGGCCAAGGAGCTCATCACCGACCCGCGCGCCCGGGAGATCTATCTGGGAGAAAAGTTCCGCCTCTAATTCAGTGGCCGGTGGTCACTGAGAGGCCGGCCACTGAGCACTGGTTACTGAGTACTGGTCACTCGAGGATCACCATGTTTGGACGCAAGGGGAAGGCTGCGCCTGCGCCAGGACCTGCGGCGGGGGGCGACGGAGTCCGCATCACCGACGCAGGCCCGTGCCAGAAGCACCTGCGCCTCCGCGTGAGCACGGCCCTGTTGGCGCCCCTCCGGGCCGCCGTGGTCGGGGAGTTCCAGCGCGAGGCGACGCTGCCAGGCTTCCGCAAGGGCCGGGCGCCGGTCGCGCTCATCGAGCAGCGCTTCGCGCAGGACATCCGACAGGAAACCTTGCAGCGCGCCACCCGCCGGGCCATCGAAGAGGCGGCGAAGACGCACGGCCTCAAGCCGGTGGGGCCCTTCGAGCTGCGCACGGCCGATTTCGAGGAAGCGCAGGGC
>SBAZ01000030.1 GCA_005239935.1 Planctomycetales bacterium
GCGGCTGCATGCGGTGCTCACCCGCGCGCTCGGGGCGCGGGTGGCGCTCCTCAGCCCGCAGCCCGGCGTGCCGGACCTGGTGTTCACCGCGAATGCCGGGCTGGTGGCCGGCCGGACCTTCATCCGGAGCAACTTCCGCTACCCCCAGCGCCAGCGCGAGGAGCCGGTGGTCGAGCGGTGGTGCCGGGGTGCCGGCTACCGCCTCGTGCGCCTGCCGGCGCGCTACGACTTCGAGGGTGAAGGGGACGCCTTGTGGCTCGGCGACACGCTGCTCTTCGGATTCCGGTACCGGTCGGATGCGCCGGTGCATGAGCAGTTGGCCCGCCTGCTCCGTGCCCGGGTCCTGCCGGTCGAACTGGCGGATCGGCGCTTCTACCACCTCGACACCTGCTTCTGTCCCCTCGATCCGCGGACGGTCCTCTGGTATCCGGGCGCTTTCGACCGCTACGGCCGTCGCGTCATCGAGAGCCTGGGCGAAACCCTCGCCGTCGGCGCGGCCGATGCCGCGCGGTTTGCCTGCAACGCGATCGTCTTCGGGCACCACCTCGTCCTGCAAGCCGGCCTCTCCGCCCCACTGCGCCGGCGCCTGCAGCGGCGCGGGTTCCGCGTGTGGGAAGTAGACCTCTCGGAATTTCTGAAGGCGGGGGGTGCGGCGAAGTGCCTGGTCTTACGGCTGCGCGAATCGCGCCCGGCGTAGGAGCCAGGCCGGATCGAAGACGAAGGCATGCGCGAGCAGCATGCCCAGGGTGATGTACGTGAGATCCACGGTCAGTAAAATGCCGATGTGGACGCTCACCATGAGGGCCCACGCCGCCGCGCGCGTCCGCGCGAAGAGCACCAGCGGCCCGGCGAGCAGTTCGGCCGCCAGCACCCCCCAGGTCAGCCCGGCGAGCACACTGGGCGGCCAGCTCAGCACCGCATTTCGTATCGGGCCCAGACGGGCGATCGGACTCTCCAGCACGAACCGCACCGCCTCCCCCGTTATCCAGCTCGGGCTCATGAGCTTCACGAAGCCGCTGATCGTGTAGCCTACCCCCAACAACGTCCACCCGCCCCACCAGAGGCCGGCAGGCAGCGACCACGCCGTGCTGCGGCGCCCGCGAACGCTCCAGCCCTCACCGGGCGGGGCCACCACCATGGCCAGGAGCAGCCACCCCACATACGGCAGGCTCGGATTCAGCGTCAGCAGATTCCGGTTCACGAGGCAGGCCCAGCCGTACCACAGCAGCGCCGCCACGACCGGCCGCGCCACGCCGGCCGCCAGCAGGGCGGCCAGGAGCGCGAGTCCCGCCACACATCCCATGACCTGCGCAGGCGCATCGGCGACCGCCAAGACATTCGGAAACCATGCGGCAGTGGCGTTCAGCGCCGCCTCCGGCAGGATGCCCTCCCGGCTGTAGAGTTCCGCGGCGTAGGGGAGCACCTGGAGGAAACAGATCAGGAGGTACAGCCCCGTCAGGACCCGGAGCGCGGCGAACTGGCGTGCGGCGTACGGTGCCGTCATGGACAGGCGACCTCGCGCGTCCAGAACCACGACCGGCCCTCGGTCCGTGTCGTGTAGCGCAGTGTCACCGCGTCGAGCGGACGCGGCAGGCCGAGCTCTTCCGCGAGGCGGCCCGGATCACAGAACGCGAATGTCAGGAGTGGATCCAGGAGGCCGGCTTGCTTCCGCGGCCCCTCACTCACTCCCAAGATGTAGGGATGGAGCCGAATGACCGGCCCGCGCAGCCGTGCAACGGTCTCGGCCGTGATGGGGACGATGAGTTCCTGCCCCGCACGCGTGCGTACCACCAGGGTCGGGAGACTCGCGAACTCCTCGTAGCCGTCCATGTCGTAGAAGACCAGCGGGAGAGGCGAGGCGGCGCTGGCGCGGCCGAGGAGTTCGAGCGCGGGCCAGTGCCCGAGGTAGCCGACCGGACTGAGCAACCCGACGCCCAGCAAGAGCCAGGAGGCCCCAGCGCGGACCCGCTGGGCGCGGGACAGGTTAGAGGAGTTGGTCGATCTTGGCGGCGAGGATGAAGTCGTTTTCGGAGAGCCCGCCGATGGCGTGCGTGGAGAGGTCAATCATGAGCCGCTTGTAGCCAGTCAGATGGAGATCTGGATGATGATCATCCGCCTCGGCGACGGGCGCAATGCGCTGGATGAGGGCGACGGCGTCGAGGAAGGACTTGCAGGTGACGCGCTTGCGGAGTGTCTTGCCCTCGACCAGCTCCCACCCGGAGACGTCCTTGAGCAGGACGCGCGCCGCGCTCTCCGGCAGGGGGCTCACCCCGCCCTCGCAGGGCCGGCACTTGCGCTGGGCGAGGGGTGCGTCCGCCATGCCTCACCGGGCAATCTTCACGACTTTGTAGGGCACGACCGCGTTCGGGAGGGTGAGCGTGAAGCGCGCGCCGGCGCGCCGGCCGAGCACGGCCTTCCCGAGCGGGGAGGCGATGGAGAGCCTGCCGTTGGCCGGGTCCGCCTCATCCGGACCGACCAGCCGATAGGCCACGCGCTCCTTCGTCGTTTCGTCCTCCAGCGTCACCGTCGCGCCGACGCGGGCCTCATCCGCCTTGATGTCCAGCTCTTCGATGATCTTGACATGGCGCAGCTTGTCATCGATGTCGGCAAGCCGCGCGGCGACGTGCTGGAGGCGCTCCCGGGCCGCGTGGTACTCGGCGTTCTCGCGCAGATCTCCGTGCGAGGCCGCCTTGGTGACCTCCTCCGTGAGGGCGTGCTTCTGCTTGAGGAGGTCCTGATGCTCGGCCCGGAGCTTCTTGAGGCCGTCTTTGGTGAGATACGTGTCCGCCATCCGGACCCACGGGATGCCGGAGGCCGAGGAGGCTCGGCTACTTCTTGTAGTACTTCTGCTTCGGAGGCTCTGCCGCAGCCGCGGGGGCGGACGACGGCTCTTGGACCGGCGTCCAGACCTGCGTGGACTCGTTCGGATAGGCGGACGGGACGCTGACGCCGCCGCTCGACGCGGTCGGTCCGGCCAAACAGTTCTCGTACGAATCAGACACCGGAAACCCGTTGAACCCCGGCACCCAGAAGGTCACGATGTCAACCGCGCCCGACCCAAAGCGCAGCACCCCGCAGGAGACCCCGGTGGCGACGCCGCGCAAGGTGCCCACGAGCGGCGGGCCGGCCTTCGTCTCGTTCACGATGTGCACCAGCGGATCCACGAAGAAGGTGACCGCATTGAGGAGGCCGCGGCCGATCATGCCACCGGCCTTCTCCTTGTAAGCGGGCGATTCGGCCAGCTCGTGCATCCGGGTCCTGGCGGCCCAGGCCGGTGCGGCACCGAGCAGGACCACTCCCATCAGTACGACCAACGTGCCAGTGTGTCGCATCGATCCCTCCGGGGTTAACGGGTGAAGGTGTTGAGGCAGTCTAGCGCGAACGCATGCCGCCTGTCAACGCGGCTGGCGCACGCCGCGGGCATGCCGCACCACGGCGGTGGTGACGCCGCCGACCATGAGCAGGGGCACCGCCAGCAAGAGGCCGATGCTCACCGCGTAGCCCTTTGCGCGCCGCATCCCGAGCTGCGCCTCGGCCGGGTCGACCAGGGCCTCCTTGCATCCTGGGCACGCCTGCACAGCCGGCGGGACCATCCAGGCCGCGATCAGGAGCAGGCAGAGCACCAGCCCGATGCGGCCGCAGACCCCAGCCTGTCCGTTCATCCGCGCCAGTGGTAGAGCAGGACGTACACGACGATGCCGCTCACGGACACATACAGCCAGACCGGCGCGGTCCAGCGGGCAAGCCGCACATGCGCCCCGAGCCGACGGCGCACGCCGAGGAAGGCGGTGCGCAGGGCCATCGGCAGAATGACCGCGGCCAGCACGCTGTGGGTGATCAGGACCGCAAAATAGGCGGGACGCGTCCAGCCGCTGCCGGCAAAGGGCTTCGCGCCGGCCTGCGCATGATAGATCAGATACGACGTCAAGAACACGCCCGACACCGCCAGGGCGCCCAGCATGCACGCCAGGTGCCACCCGACGTGGCGGGACCGGATGGCGGCCAGCCCCGCGAGGACCAGGATACCACTGGCCGCGTTCAAGGTCGCGTTGAGGTGCGGCAGCGAGGCGATGTTCATCCCTGCCCCTCCAGCAGCCGGGTCAGATCCCGGCGCAGCCGTGGCAGCGCGGTCGTATCCGTCGCGTCATAGGCGCCGCGGATGCGGCCGACCCGGTCCACCACGATGAGCCGCGCGCTGTGCGTGATCGGCTCACGCCCGCCGCCGGACCGATCCAGGCTCACCGTGAAGGTGTCGCGGCAGAGCGCCTCAATCACTGCCGGTGCGCCGGTGAGCAACGACCATCGAGGGTCGCCGCCGAAGCGGCGCGCGTACGCGGTCAACACCTCCGGCGTGTCGTGCGCCGGGTCCACGCTGATGGAGACGAACCGCAGATGCGTCTCACCCGCGAAGGCGCGCTGCAGCGAGGCGAGTCGGTCCGTCATCAGCTGACATTGGCCCGGACAGGTGGTGTAGATGAAATCCGCAATCCAGACAGAGCCCGTGAGGCGCTGCGGACCGAAGGACTCGCCGCGCTGATCGAGGAGGCTGAAGTCCGGGACGGTCCCGTAGACCGGCAACGGCGCCGCAGGAACCGCCTGGGCGCCAGTGCGCAGCGTCAGGGCGGCGAAACCGACCACGCCAAGGACCACGAGGCTGGCCAGGCCCACCTGCTGGCGCAGCCGGCGCAGTGCGGCGACGGTCATAGCTTATCCCAGACGAGCACCGCGAGCAGCAGCGGCAGATAGGCGATGGAGCCCTGGAACGCGCGGCGACATTGGAGCACGGAGCCGCTGCGGGCGGCCCGCAGGGCGAGCACCAAGAAGGCGAGACTGAGTGCCATCGCGGCCGCGCCGTACCAGCGCCCGGCCATCCCCAGCAGCGACGGAAACAGGCTGACCGGTACGAGTGCGAGCCCGTAGAGCGCCATCTGCCGCGCGGACATGACCCCCTGCGGCTCATCCAGCGGCAAGAGCCGGAACTCCGTCTGCGCGTAATCCTCGCGATACACCGTGGCCAGCGCCAGGAAGTGCGGCAACTGCCACACGAACAGCACCGCGAAGAGCGCCCACGCCTCCGGCCCCAGCGCGTGGCGCGCGGCGGCCCAGCCGATCATCGGCGGCAAGGCCCCGGGGATGGCCCCGGCCAGGGTACACAGGCTGGTGCGGCGCTTCAGGGGCGTATAGATGAAGAGATAACTCACGACGCTGGCCGCCGCCAGCACCGCCGCGAGCAGTTGTCCGCCCAGGACCAGCGCGCCCAGGCCCGCCGTGATCAGGAACAGCCCGAAGCGGTAGGCCGCCCTCGGCGCGAGCCGCCCCGCTGGCAGCGGCCGCGTGCGCGTCCGGACCATGCGCGCGTCCTGCGCGCGCTCGGCCCATTGGTTCAAGGCATTGGCGCCGCCGGCCGCGCCCGCCGTGCCCGCCAACGTCACCCAGAGCGGCGTCCATGGCTCGCCCAGCCGCCAGCCGACCCAGAATCCCGCCGCGGTCGTCATGAGCACCAAGGCGCTTAACCGGGGCTTCGTCAGTTCGAGGAAGGCGGATCCCTGCGACGCCGCGAGCTGGACGAGCCGGCGCCGTCCAGGGTGCGGCGCCGGGGCCTGGAGCGACCAGCGCGCATCCCAGGCGAGCAGGACGGCTTGCGCGAGGAGGAGCGCGCCGACGGCTAGATGCGCCGTGGGCCATCCAGGGCCGGTGCCGGACTCGAGCGCGAGCACGCCGATCGCGACCTGCGCCAGGCACAATCCCGCCAGCCGCAGCGCCCCGCGCTGAAGGCGCGCCGGCGCGCGCCGCGCGCGCCCGGCCGACCACAGCGCCGCGAGCATGAGGATGACGCCCACAGCGATGTGGACCGACAGCGCCAAACCCGTGTGCCGCCGGATCGCCCCGAGGACAAGCTGCGCGGCCGCCAGCAGGGCGATGGCGCGCGTGAGCGGCCGCAGCCGCGGCCAGCCTTCATCGGATGCCCGCAGCCGCCACCCATTCGTGGCCGGTCCCAACGCAACCGCCAGTGCGACCATCAGGCAGAAGATGGTTTGCCCGAGCACGGCGTGCGCGACGGACACCGCCGGCGGAAGCAACCAGAGGACGGTCAGCCCGCCCAGGACGCCTTGCAGCACCACCCCGCCCAGCGCCGCCACGGCCAGCCGCCTGACCCACCGGCGCGGCTCGGCGCGCCACACCCAGACGGCGAGCACGAGGATGAGGAGCCCGATGGTGGCGGCGATCAGGCGATGGCCGTGCTCGTAGCGGATCCCGCCGACCATGGGCGGAAACAGCGTGCCGTACGAGAGCGGCCAATCAGGGACCGCCAACCCGGAGTCGGTAGAAGTCACGAGCCCGCCGGCGATGAGCAGGAGCCAGGTGGAGGCCGCCACAGCCCGCGCGTACCAGACGAGCGCTCGAACACCGGAGGTCATCCGACCCTCATGCGAAGAGTCATCCGAGCGCCAGCCACGGCTCAGTGCGCAGCGGGCGCGGGTTGATGCTGCGGCTGCCAGTCCTGCGACGCCCCCGGGCGGCTGTACTCATAGGGTCCGTGGTACACCGTCGGGGTCGTCACGAAGTTGCCGTGGGGCGGCGGCGACGAGGTGGCCCATTCGAGCGTGTTGGCCTCCCAGGGATTGTTGCCGGCGCGCCGTCCCCGCCAGAGGCTCCAGAAGAAGTTCACGATGAAGAGGAGCTGGGCGAGCCCCAGGCAAAACGCCGAGACGCTCATCATGCGGTTGAGTCCGCCGACGTGCGCCAGGTGCGCGTACCCTGTGTAGTCGTAGATGCGCCGCGGCATGCCCGCGATGCCCAGATTGAACATCGGGAACATCACGGCGTTGAAGAAGATGAAAGTCAGGATGAAGTGGATCTTCCCGAGGAGCTCATCGAGCATCCGCCCGAACATCTTCGGAAACCAGAACGTGACGCCGGCGAAGATGCCGAACAGGCTGCCCCCGAAGAGCACGTAGTGCAGATGTCCGACGATGAAGTACGTGTCATGGACATAGAGGTCGACAGGACTCGCCGCCAGGAACAGGCCGGTGAGCCCGCCGATGACGAACATGGACACGAAGGCGAGGGCGTGCAGCATGGGGGTGGTCAGGCGGATGGACCCGCGCCAGAGGGTCCCCAGCCAGTTGAAGGTCTTGATGGCCGAGGGCACGGCGATCACCATCGTCGAGGCCATGAAGCTGGTCCCCAGGGTCGGGTTCATGCCGCTCGTGAACATGTGGTGCGCCCAGACGAGGAAGCCCAGCACGGCGATGGCGGCGATCGCATAGACCATCGAGTGGTAGCCGAAGAGGGGCTTGCGCGCGAACACCGGCAGGATCTCCGAGGCGATCCCCATGGCGGGCAGGATCATGATGTACACCGCCGGGTGCGAGTAGAACCAGAAGAGGTGCTGCCACAGGAGCACCTGGCCGCCGCTGTGGGGCTGCGCGACGCCGTCAATGATGAGCCCGGCGGGGAGGAAGAAGTGTGTGGCGGCGGTCGAGTCCATGAGGAGCAGGATAAGCGCCGAGGCTAGCACCGGGGTGGCCAGGAGGACGATGATGGCCGTAATGAAGAGCGCCCAAATGGAGAGCGGCAGCCGGAAGAACGACATCCCCGGCGCGCGCAGGTTGATGACTGTGGTCACGTAGTTCACGGACCCGAGGATGGAGGACGTCCCCAGGATGATCACCCCGACGATCCAGCACACCTGTCCCGGCCCGAGCGTCGTCGAGAGCGGCGCATAGGCCGTCCACCCCGAGGCCGCCGCCCCGCCCTGCACGAAGAAGCCGGCGCAGACGGTGGCGATCGCCGGCGGCATGAGCCAGTAGGAAATCATGTTCAGCCTCGGGAACGCCATGTCGGCGGCGCCGATCTTGAGCGGAATGAGGTAGTTCCCGAAGACCCCGACCAGGAGCGGGATGATTGCGAAGAAGATCATGATCGAGCCATGCATGGTGAAGAGCATGTTGTAGTACTCCGGCACCATCACCCCGCCCGGCATGCCGTCCGGCGCAAGCTTCTCCATCCAGGGCAGCGGCTGGCCCGGCCAGCCCAGCTGCCAGCGGATGAGCATCGCCAGCAGGCCTCCAACGAGCAGCATGACGAGGCTGGTGAACAAGAACTGGATGCCGATGGTCTTGTGGTCCGTCGAAAAGATGTAGGTCCGGATGAAGCCGGGGTGGTGCCCGGCGGCGCCGCTCATCCCACCACCTGCTGATGTCCTGCCCACCGGCAGGACGCGCGGCGGATGCGCTTCATCACGATGTCTCCTCCTGATCCACCGCGCACGCAGCGGTGCTCCTCCACAGCAGTCTGGCCGCTGCGGCCAGCAGGTGGTGGGATCATGTCCCCCCCTGGGTTTGCTCCGCGAGCCACGCCTGAAACGCCTCGGGCGAGGCAATCGTGAGGAACCCGCGCATGCGATAGTGCCCCAGGCCGCACAGTTCCGCGCAGACGATCTCCAGCTGGCCCTCCCGCGTGGGCGTCACCCACAGGCGGCCGCGCAGCCCGGGCACCGCATCCTGCTTCACGCGGAACTGGGGGATGAAGAAGCTGTGGATGACGTCCGTCGAGGCTAGATGCACCAGCGCGGTCTGCTGGACCGGCAGCTGCATCTGATTGATGGTCGTGATGTCATCGTCCGTGTGCAGCCGCCCGTCGGGGCCTGCATAGCGGATGTTCCAGGCAAACTGCTCGCCCTGCACCTCGAGTTCGAGATCATGCGGCGGGGGGGTACCGCGCACGTGCGACCAGACGGTCTGGCTGTTGATGAGCAGCCCCACGAGGATGAGTGCCGGGACGACCGTCCAGACGATCTCGACGGTGTTGTTGCCGTGGGTATAGTGCGCCGACACCCCCGGACGGCGACGGTACCGAAGGAGGAAGACCAACAGCGTGCCCTGGACGAGGAAAAACACGCCCCCGGTCAGACCCAGCACGACGTAGAAGAGCTGGTCAATCGCCGGCGCATAGGTCGAGTAGGACTCCGGCAGCCAGACGCGCGCGCCGGAGCCGCCGAAGGCCCACGCGGCGGCGGGCCAGGCGACACCCAGCGCGCCCGAGATGACGACGCGCACGAGCCGTGGCGTCACCGAAGCGCTCCGCCTCGCCTCAGGGTGCCTTGAACGTGAAGGCTGCGCTCGCCGACCCACCGTCGCTCACCGTCACCGACTGCGTTTGGGTGCCGTACTGCTCGTGCCAGGCTTCCAGGGTGTACGTCCCGGCCGGCAGCCCGCTGATCGTGAAGGCCCCGTCCGCGCCGCTCACCGAAAAGAAGGGATGTGGCACCACGTGCCCGTACGCGCTCATCCAGGGGTGGACGTTGCACTTGAACTTGACGCCGATCTCCGGCTTCGCAAACTTCTTCGCCGTCTTCATCCCCTTCACCGGCTGCGCCAGGTTGAACGGCGTGTTGAGCGCGGGTTTCGCATTGACGTTGTGCAGCGTCGAGTCGCTGTTCACGATCTCGAGCGGCTGATCCACCTGGAGGCCGAACACATGCGGCGCGTACCAGCAGCCGGCCTGGTCCAGCAC
>SBAZ01000077.1 GCA_005239935.1 Planctomycetales bacterium
CCCTGCGCTGGCCAGCACTCCCCCGGGTGGCGTTGCCGCGCGTCCGGCTGCCTCGGTTCGCGCTGCCGAGTCTGAGCCTGCCGACTTTCTCGCTGCCGCCCCTGCCATGGATGCGGCGGATGCTGCAGATTGCCCCGGCCGTCGCGCTGGTGGCCCTCATGATCGTGGGGCTGCGCAGCTACCGCCCGTCGCCCACCGCCGAGGCGCCGGCCAAGCCGGTCAAGACAGCCAAGGCGCCGGCGAAACCCGCCGAGCAAGCGGCCAAGCCGGCGAAGCCTGTCGAGCAAACGGCCAAGCCGGCCCCCGCGGCCGAGGTGCGGGTGGCGAGCATCGCCCCGGTGAAGGAAATGCTGCCGGCCACCCCGCCCCCGGTGCTCGAAACCGTGCCGACCCAATCACTTGACCTCAACATCCGCATCCAGCGCGCCACCTGGGTCCAGGTCCGCGCCGATGGCAAACTCCTCGCGCAGGGCCGGCTGGACCGCGGCCGGGACGAGTTTTGGAAGGCCAAGGAACAGCTTGAGCTCATCGTGGCCGATCCGTCACGCGTTGAGATCCTGCTCAACGGCCAGCCCATTACACCATTTGCCGTCTCGCACCGCGGCCGGCTGCTGATCACCCGCCGCGGCATCACCGCGCTGCCAGCCGACAACCGCTAGGCGCGCGCATGCGCGAGTTGCCGGTCAGGCAACCTGCCTTTCCTTCGCCGGCTGGCACAGCGGCCCACCCGCCCCACCACTTGGCGCACCCGCCGCAGGGCGGCGGGTCGCGGCCATCCGGCCGCGAGAGGCCCGCAGGGCAGCGGCAGGTGGTGGGGTCCGTCAGCCTTATCAGCCTGGGCTGCTCCCGCACCCTCGTCGACTCCGAGCTCTACCTCGGCAAACTCCGCCAGGTCGGCTACCAGATCGTCCAGGACGTCGAGGGCTCCGACGCCGTCATCATCAACACCTGCTCCTTCATCCAGGACGCGGTCAAGGAGTCCGTGGACACCATCCTCCAGGCCGTCGAGATGAAGAAGCAGGGCAAGGTCCGCGCGGTCTTCGTGGCCGGCTGCCTGGTCCAGCGCTTCAAGGACGATGTCATCAAGGAACTCCCGGAGGTGGACGGCTTCCTGGGGGTGGACGGCTTCGGCGAGGTCGAGGACGTGGTCGGCAAGGCCCTGGCCGGCACCCGCACAACCGCCCTGCATCGCCAGCCGCTCCTGCCGCACCAGGGCCAGCCCGAGCGCGAGGCCCTCACCCCATCGCACTATGCCTACCTCAAGGTCTCGGAAGGGTGCCTCAAGGGCTGCTCGTTCTGCATCATCCCCAAGATCAAGGGGCCATTGAGCAGCCGCTCCATCGAGGACCTGGTCGAGGAGGCCCGCCGCCTCGTCGAGACGCGCGGGGTCAAGGAGTTGATCGTGGTGGGGCAGGACACCTCAGACTACGGGGTGGACCGCTATGGCGCCCCCCGCATCGCGGACGCCCTCACGGGCCTGGCCAAGATCAACGGCCTGCGCTGGATCCGGTTGCTCTACTTCCACCCGCGCGGGCTCACCCCGGAGGTCGTGGCCGTCCTGCGCGATGAGCCGCGCGTCTGCAAATACCTCGACATGGCGATCGAACACGCTGACGACGACGTCCTGCGCCGCATGAACCGCCTCGTCACCCAGGCCTCCCTGCGCGGCACGGTGGCTACTCTGCGCCGCGAAATCCCGGACATCGCCCTGCGCACCTCGGTCATCGTCGGCTTTCCAGGCGAGACCGACGCCGCCTTCGACAACTTGCTCGCGTTCCTCGAGGAGACCCAGTTCGAGCGCCTGGGGGCCTTCCAGTACTCGCCGGAGGAGGGAGCCGCCGCCTTCCGCGCGCCGGATCAGGTGCCGCCGGGTGTGCGCAAGGTCCGCTTCGACCGGCTCATGGCCGTCCAGCAGCGCATCGCGGCCGCGGTCAACAGCCGGTGGCTCGGCCGCACGACCGAGGTCATCATCGACGAGCCGGACGCCGAGGACCCTGCGGTCTTCCACGGCCGCACCCGGGCCGACTGTCCGGAGGTGGACGGCGGAGTGTACGTCCACGCCGACCGGCCGTTGGCACCCGGCGACGTCGTGCCTGTCACGATCACCGACACCTACGAGTACGACCTCGTGGGCCGCGTGGTCCTGGCCGGCTGACCTCCGTGGCCCAGCGCCGCATTCTCCTCGATCTGCCCAATCAGCTCTCGCTCCTGCGCATCGGGCTGACGTTCGTCCTGGTGTGGCTCGTCCTCCAGCCCGGCACGTGGCCCAAGGTTGCGGCACTAGCAGGCTTCGGGGCAGCCTCGCTGACCGACTGGCTCGACGGCTGGATCGCCAGGCGCTGGCGGGTCATGAGCCCGTTCGGCGCCCTCATTGACCCCATCGCGGACAAGGTGCTCGTCCTGGGTGTGTTCCTTGCCTTCATCCAGCGCGGGCTGGCTCCAGCGTGGATGGTGCTGGTCATTCTGATCCGCGAGCTCGCCGTGACGATGGCGCGGCTCTACGTCGCACGCCGGCGGGTCGTCCTCTCGGCGGCCCGGGAAGGGAAGCAGAAGATGGTCTCCCAGATCGTCGCCATCATCGTCATCCTGCTCGTAGACCTGATTCGCGCCACCGCCGATCCCCAGCGGCTGGCCCTGGGCTGGAATGAGGCTCTCCAGCGGCTCGTCCTGCTGTGCCTGTGGGTGGCCGTCATCCTGACGGTCGTTTCCGGGGCCGCCTTCTTTATCCGCCACGGCAAGGTCTTGTGGCGCACCGCCACCGGCCTGCGCTGACGCGCATGGCCCACCGCCCGCGTCCCCGCGCGGTCCGGGACCTCATCACCCTCGCGGCGGTCGGCTTCGGCACCGGGCTCCTGCCCGTCGCCCCCGGCACCTGGGGCTCCTGCCTGGGCCTCTTCCTGGGCCTCTCGCTGGGCCAGACCATGCCGCTCGCCCTCGCTGCCGGCATCCTGCTCGCCGCACTCCCCCTGTGTGTCTGGTGCTGCACCCATGCGGAGCGCGCCTTCAAGGACCATGACCCGGTTGAGGTCGTCCTCGATGAGGTCTGGGCCATGGCCGCCATCGTCGTGGGATTGCCCTGGATCCAGCACTCGGCCGCGCTCCTCGTCATCGCCTTCTTGCTCTTCCGGCTCTTCGACACCCAGAAGCCGGCCCCGTTGAAGCGCCTGGCGCGCCTGCCCGGCGGCTGGGGCGTCATGGCCGACGACGTCGGCGCCGCGGCCTACGTGATCGGCCTCCTGTGGATCATCTGGCTGGGCGCCACCTTCAAGTGACCCATGCGCGCGTTCGTGGCCCTCGACATCTCTGAGGCCGCGCGCGCCTCGCTCGCCCGCCTCCAGGACGACCTCAAGCGCTCCGGCGCCGACGTCGCCTGGGTCGCCCCCGGCAACATCCACTTGACCCTCAAGTTCCTCGGCGAGATCACTGACGACCAGCGCACTGCGTTCGAGGCCGAACTCCGCCGCATCGCCGCCTCGACCCCAGCCTTCACCGCCTCCTTGGAAGGTGTGGACGCCTTTCCCACCGTGCCCGCCCCCCGCATCATCTGGGTCGGCATGAAGCAGGGAAGCGCGGAGGCTACCGCGCTAGCGGTTCAGCTCGAAGCAGCCGCTCGCACCCTCGGCCTCCGCACCGAAGAACGCCCCTTCTCCGCCCACGCCACCCTCGGCCGCGTCCGCTCCCCCCGCGGCCGCCCCGCGTTGGTCGACCGCCTGAAGTCCGTCCACTGGCCCGTTCCTCCGCCTTGGCCCATGGCCGCCGTCATCCTCTACCGTAGCGACCTTTCGCCAAAGGGAGCAACCTACACGCCGGTCGTGCAAGCACCACTACGAGCCTCTTGACATCAACCAGCCATGCGTCTACCATGAACTCACAATCCGATGCACGCGTGCTATGTTTGAAGGGGGAACTGGCACGTAAAAACAACGCAAACCTTCGCCGCAAGGCGAAGGTCTTTTCGTTTGGAGGAGTTCCAACTGATGTCACTAGAACCGGTTTCATAAATGCCTGAGCACGATCATCGCACACGCGACATGGAAGAACGCGCCGTACATGGCCGGCAGATACTCGTACCGAATCACCAG
>SBAZ01000017.1 GCA_005239935.1 Planctomycetales bacterium
ATGCGCGCGTCGGCCGCCAGGAGGTCCGCTACTTTACGCCGAGTTTGGGCGGGATCAACCTCGATGTGAAATACCGGCCCCAGTCCTACTACTATGAGCCGGCGCTGGGGGGCATCCGGCACAATGCCCTCAATCAGCCGAAGCCGCTCGACCTGCCGCTGACCTCATACGGGAAGAACCTGTCGCTGCGGCAGCCGGTCATCCCGCAGCTCCGGCTCGAGGGCAGCCGGCCGATCCAGCACTACGGCGGCAAGGGGGGCAAGTACGACGAGGAGGAAGGCATCGGCAAAGTGGACGAGTTCGGCAAGGTGACGGTGTACGATCCCTACACGGGGAGAATCGTCGACGACTTCATCGCCCCGCCGAACTGGCAGCCTGGGGATGTCGTCATCATCCACTACGGCGCCCCTGCGGGCCTCGTGCGAACCTTTGATCCGTTCAGCAGGAAGCCGAGTCTCAATCTGGCGTGGGCCGTTGAGTACATCCTGATCCGCACGCGCAAGGATGCGGCCGCGCCGAACGATCCGCTCTTCGACCGCGGGGAGGCGGCCCGGGCCGAGGCCGAGCGCAAGCGCAAGGAAGCGAAGCGGCCGAAGCCGGACTTGAGCCAGGCCGCCCCGCCGGAGATGGGTGGGGAGAGCGCGAACGTGCTGGAGCAGTTCAAGAAGAAGGTGAAGGCCTTCAAGGCGATCGACCAGTGGGGCCTGCGCGCGGTCGGCTTCACGGCCGATAAATCCTCGGCCTGGCAAGTACAGGACGGGTCCAAGCCGAACACCATCGTGGCCGTCATCGACACCGGGCTCGACCTGCAGCACCCGGACGGCCCGGAGCATCTCTGGACGAATCCCGATGAAGTGCCAGGCAATGGCCTGGATGACGACCGCAACGGCTACGTGGACGATGTCCACGGCTGGAACTTCGTGCACGAGACCCACGACTTGAGCGATCGTCTGGGGCATGGGACCTTTGTCGCCGGCATCATCGCCGCGAAGCGCGGCAACGGCCTGGGGGTCGCGGGCATCAATCCCGGGGCGCGGGTCATGGTCCTGAAGGTCGCGAACGACAAGGGCGAGGCCAACAGCCTCAACCTCTACCGGGCGATCCACTACGCCGCGGACAAGGGGGCGCGGGTCATCAACATCAGCTTCGGCGATCCGGGCCGCTCGGTCCTCGAGCAGTTGGCGGTGAACTATGCCCACACGCGCGGCTGCGTGGTCGTCGTCGCCGCCGGCAACGAGAACGCCGAGATGAGCGGGTACGGCCCGGCAGGCCTGCGGCGGGTCGTGGCCGTCGGTGCCGTGAACGTGGACGGCAGCCGCAATGCCCTCTCCAACTGGGGCGTGAACACCGCCCTGCTCGCGCCGGGCGAAGACATCTTCTCGCTCCATGCCCAGGGCACGGAGTGGACCGGGGACCCGAACGACCGGGAGCGCCAGTACCGCCCGGGCACTGGGACGTCGTTCGCGGCGCCGATCGTCGCGGCCACCGCCTCCCTCCTCTTCGCGGAGGACCCCCGCCTGTCGAACCGCGCCGTGGAAAATCTGCTCCTGGATGCCGCACGGGACCTGGGGATGCCGGGCTGGGATGCCTATGACGGCGCAGGACTGCTGGATGCGGCCGCCGTCCTGCGGGCGGAGTGGTCGGAGGCGCTCCAGGTGCGCCCCAGCGAGGTGGTCGTGCGGGGGTCGAAGAACAAGCCGGAGGCCATCGAGGTCTACGGGGTCGTCCGGGGCGACTTGGACCGGTACCGCGTGGAACTCGGCCAGGGCCACGCCCCGTCCACCTGGCAGCCCGTGCGCACCGACGTGACGACCCAGGCCGAGCACAGTCTGCTGTGCCGGCTCACGCCCGAGCAGCTCGGCAAGGGCAAGGAGTGGACGGTCCGCATCACGGCGATGGGGAAGGACGGCCGGGTGCGCACGGCGCACGTGCCGATTTCCGTGAAGTAGGACGGCTAGCGCAGGGCGGGTTCGAACAGCAGGAGAAAAGGGGTCAGGCACCTTGTCCCAGACAAGGGGTCAGGCACCTAGCGGAGGTGGGGCTCGAAGAGGAGCGCGAAGCCGAGGAAGGCCAGGAAGCCGATCACGTCCGTGAACGTCGTCAAGATCACGCTCGAGCCCTGGGCCGGGTCACGGCCCAGGGCTTTCAGTCCCAGTGGAATGGCCGCCCCGCACGTCCCGGCGACGACGAGATTGACCAGCATGGCCAGGCCGATCACGAGCCCCAGGAACGCGTTGCCATGCCACAGCCAGGCCGCGAGCGCGGTGACGACGCCGATGGCCAGCCCGTTGACCGCCCCCAACAGGGCCTCTTTCGCGATGAGCCGCCTCCCATCCGACGCACGCACTTCACGCAGGGCCAGTCCCCGGGTGACCACGGCCAGTGACTGCGCGCCCGCATTCCCTCCCTGACCCGCGACGATCGGCAGGAACACGGCGAGGATCGTGAGGCGGGCGATCAGGGACTCGAACGCACCGACCACTGCCGCTGCGAGAAACGCCGTAGCCAGGTTGACGTGCAGCCAGGGCAGTCGGGCGCGCACCGCATACGGGACCGGAGAAAAGACGCGCTCATCCCGCCCAGCACCCACCATCCGGACGAGGTCCTCCGTCGCCGCCTCCTGCACCTCGGCCAACAGCTGCTCGGAGCGCACCACGCCGAGGAGGCGCCGCTCGGCATCGACGACCGGCATCGCGAAGAACTTCCGAGCCGCGAGCTCGCGGGCGACATCGGCGCGAGAGGCGTCCGCACGCACCGCGACTACATCTCGCCGCATGATCGACTGCAGCGGGGTCGTGCTGGAGGCCAGCAGGAGGTCGCGCATGTGCAGCACCCCCGTCAGGCGTCCGGCCGCACCCACCACATACGCGTAACTTGCGGGGGCATCCCGCTGGACTGCCCGGAGGCGCTCAATCGCCTGCGCCACGTTCATCGCTTGGTCGAAGGCGAGAAAATCTGTGGAGAGCATCCGCTCGGCGCGATCGGCTGGAAGTGGCGCGGCGGCACTCATGTGCCCAGGGGCCTGACGGACGCGGGACGCCGCAGCCCGGGGGACGCCAACAACAGCAGGTCCCGCCGGACGGCTCGATAGGGGTGGCGCGGGCGGATCGGGTCGCGGCAGCCTTGGCTGTGCAGAAAGTCCCGGGTCACACGGTGCTCGACCGCGACCCAGGCCGGCTCGGAGGCGCGCTCGCCGACCAGGATCGAGCCGCCCGCAATCATCGCGTGGCCGCCGGCCGAGGTGCCGGAGCCCAGGAGCCGCCAGAGCAGCCGGCCGGCCTCCGCGCGGCGGTCACGCGTGCGCACCGACACGCACAGCCGCCCGCGGTACCGGCCCGTGACCAGCGACCAGCGCATTCGCTCGTGGGTCAACAGAAAATCCGCCATGTGCGCCACGAGGTCCTGGTTGTGGACCGGTCCCAGGTGCACGCCGATCACACGCCCGACGACGAACGCGTTGTGGACGGCGCGGGCGAGCGTCGCAAAGAACGCCGACGGGCGCGGCGGATTCTGGATCTTCGACAGCGACCGCACGCTCACCCGGGGGAAGAGCCGCTGGTAGACCGCGATGTCGCGGGGCCCGCTGTCCCGCGCAAAGGTCTGGGTTTCCGAGCTGATCGCGTACGCCATGGCCGTGGCCAAGCGCGTGGGAATCTCCAGGCCGGCCTCCGCCACCGCCTCCCCCAGGAGCGTCGTGGTGGCGCCGGCCCGCGGATCGATCCAGGAGAATTCCGCGGTCGTCCTCGGATGGCGCGGGTGATGATCCACGATCAGGGTCGCACAGCGGTCGCGCGGAAAGCGGTTGTTCTGGAACGGGGGCTGGGTGTCCACGAGGGCGACGTGGGCCTCAGCGAAATCCTGCGGCCGCAAGGGGCGCGCCGGCACGCGCAAGAGCCGCAGCAGGAGCTGGTTCTCCACGCGACCCACGACGCCGCCGTAGACGATCTGGCTCCGGCACCGCGCGCAGTGCCGCACGAGCTGCGCCAGGGCCCAGGCCGCGGCAAGCGCGTCCGGATCCGGATGGTCATGGGTCAGGATGAGGAGCCGCGCCCACCGTCCCCGCTGGCGGGTGAGGTACCGGACCAGGGGATTCGTCATGGACCGGCGGAGGGCACCGCAAAGTTCTGCGGACGCCGTCCACCCGGCGGGACGGCGCGCAGCTCCAGCTCCACGACCGGTGGATCAATGGTCGCCAGTTGCAGGGCGCCCGGCACGCGCAGAATGTCCTCCGAGACGACAATGCGGTGCACCCCCTCGGGGACCTCCTGCAGCGGGATGTGAACGCGCAGGGTCAGTGGGTTTAACAGCGTGAGATCGCGCCGCAACCCGCGCAGGGTCACCTGCACGCTAGGCGGTCGCACCCCGGCCACGCGCAGTTCCGCCGGGACCTGCTCGACCTCAATCGGCACCTTGAACGTCGCCGAGGCCGGCGCGTAGCCCTGGACCAGCACGAGCCACAGCGCCACCGCAATCCCGGCGGCGAGGAACTTCTCCGTGGCGTTGCGCCGCAACGCGTCCCGCCACCGCATGCCCGGTGCCGCGGGCGCGCGCTCGCGGAGGAAGCCGATCAGGTGCCGTTCGAGCGTCTCGAGCGACGGCAGCCGCGTGAGCACCCCGTTCTCCGCCAGGGACACGTCCCCACGCTCCTCCGACACGATGACGCACAGGGCGTCCGTGCGCTCCGACAGGCCCAGCGCCGCGGCGTGGCGGGTTCCCAGGTGCGCGAGCTTCCCGAAGTCCTTCGAGAGCGGCAGGTGCGCGGCAAATTGCGACACGCGGTTGCCCTCCACGATGACCGCCCCGTCATGCCCATCGGAATGCGGGTCGAACAGGCTGCTCAAGAGCGCGTCCGAAATCTCCCCGTCGAGCGGGGTCCCCCCTTCCAGGTGCCGTTCGAGCGGATCCCGGCCGCGGACGACAATGAGCGCGCCCACGCGCTCGCGCGCGCACAGACCCGCGACGCGGACGATCGACTCGACCTGTTTCGGCTGCAGCGGATGCGCCGTCCGTTGGCGCAGGCTCCACACCGCCAGGCGCTCGAAGAAGCTGCGAATTTCTTCCTGAAAGATGACGACGAGCGCAATCAGGAAGATCGCGAAGAATCCCTGAAAGAGCCATGTCGTCAGGTACATGCCGGCCTGCTGGGCGACGACATAGAGCAGCGCGAAGATGAAGATGCCCCGGGCGACGAACGCGGCCTTGGTGCGCTTGAACCACAGCAGGACGAAATACAGCAGGCAGGCCATCACGACGATGTCGAGGACGTCGGAGGCTCCGATCGCCCGGAACGTGTCGAGGAGATTCCGTAGCCACATCAGAAATCAGTCTCCGTGCGGCGTCTCCCGTGGCGCCGGGACGCCGGTCAGGACTCTGGCTCTTGGGGGGGCCTGGGTTGAAACTTCAGCGCGCCGGAATTGATGCAGTGGCGCAAGCCGGTTGGCTGCGGGCCGTCCTCGAAGAGATGGCCCAGGTGCGCGTCGCACCGTGCGCAGAGGAGCTCCGTCCGCTCCATGCCATGGCTGCGGTCCGGCGCCGTGCGGACGTTTTCGGGCGCGGCCGCCTCGTAGAAGGACGGCCAGCCGGTGCCGGAGTCGTATTTCGCCTGCGCGTCATAGAGTGGCGTCCCGCATCGGACGCAGTCATACATCCCCGGCGCTTTCTGGTCGTGGTAGGCGCCCGTGAAGGCTGGTTCGGTCCCCTTTTCCTGGGTGAGATGGTACTGCTCCGGCGTCAACTCCTTGCGCCACTCGGCATCGGACTTGCGGATCTTGTCCATGAGCACCGCCTCTCGGTTGGGCAGGGGGCAGATCGGCACCTGCTCCTCCTGGCGCCCCGCCGGGTCGTCCTGCGGGGCAACCTGCTGAGCGAGCCCGCTCCCCCCAGCCGCGGGGCGGCTCGAAGAAGCGGGGTGCCGCGCCTGTGTCTCCACCGTTGACTCCGTCGACCCACCCTGGCCCGACGCCGCGGCCGCCGGACTCCCCGAAGCCGCGAGGGCGAGGACGAGCACGATCCGACCCGCCCTCATGGCGCGACCGTCTCCCGACGTGTCCGGCCGAGGGCGTGCGTCGCCGTGCCGTAGAAGAGTTCGGCCGCCTCCATGAGTGTCTCCGACAGCGTCGGGTGCGGATGCACCGATTCGGCCAGGTCGCGCGCCGTCGCCCCCATCTCGACGGCGACCACTCCCTCGCTGATGAGGTCCCCGGCGCCTGCGCCGACGATGCCCACCCCGAGGATGCGCTCCGTCTCCCGGTCAATGACGAGCTTCGTCATGCCGTCGGTGCGGTCGAGCGTGACCGCCCGACCCGAGGCGGACCAGGGGAAGCGCGCCACCTCGATGGGCCGATCCTGCGCCCGGGCCTCGGTCTCGGTCAGCCCGCACCAGGCCACCTCCGGATCGGTGAAGACGACAGCCGGGATCACGATGCGCTCGAAGGTGCTGTGCTCCCCGGTCATGGCCTCGACCGCGATCCGGGCCTCCTTCGAGGCCTTGTGCGCGAGCAGGACCCCGCCGACCGCATCGCCGATCGCGTAGATGTTGGGGTCCGCCGTCAGCCGTTGCGCGTCGACCACGATGAAGCCCTTCTCGTCGCGCTGCACCTGCGTGTGCTCGAGCCCGAGGTCATCGCAGTTCGGGACGCGACCGACGGACACCAGCACGCGGTCATACAGCTCGTCCTGGGGCTTGCCCTCGATCTCCAGCGTCACCTTAATCTGCTTGCCGCTCGTGGCCATCTTGAGCACTGTGGTGCTGAGACGCACCGCCTTGAAGGCCTGCTCGGCATACCGCAACACGTGACGCGAGAGGTCGCCGTCCACCCCTTGGAGGATGTTGTCCATGGCCTCCACGAGCACGATCCGGCTCCCGAGCGTGGCGTACACCGTGCCCAGCTCCAAGCCGATATATCCGCCGCCCACCACCAGCAGGTCCTTGGGCACGTCTTCCAGCTCAAGCGCCTCGGTCGAGGTCATGATGCGTGGATTACCGAGGTCGAAGGCCTTCGGGAGGGCGGGCTTCGACCCGACCGCGATGACGGCTGTGGTGAACCGGAGGAACTGCTGGCCCTGGGCGGTTTCCACGCGCAGTGTCTGGGAATCTTCGAAGTAGCCGCGGCCCTGCAGGACCTCGACCCCGCGGGATTTCGCGACGGCGCGGCTGCCATCGGAGAGCCGGTCCAGGATGCCCTCCTTCCAGGCCCGCAGCTTGGCCAGGTTCACAGAGGGCTTGCCGAAGGCGATCCCGCGACTGCCGGAGTGGTGCGCTTCGCGCATCACCTCGGTCGCGTGGAGCAGCGCCTTGGACGGGATGCAGCCTTTCGTCAGACACACGCCGCCCAAGCGGGGATCGTGCTCCACCAGCACGACCTTCCGGCCCAGATCGGCGGCATAGAACGCCGCCGCGGTGCCGCCGGGCCCGGCGCCAACCACCACCAGATCGACGGGACGAGGCTCCATGGATCGCGGCTCAGAGCTTGAGGTCGGTGGCGGAGGCCTGGTGGATCGCCTGCACCAGGTCGCGGATGAACCGGGCGGCGTCCGCACCGTCCACGACCCGGTGATCGTAGGAGAGGGCGAGGGGCAGGAGGGTGCGCGGCACCACCTGTGTGTCACGGACGACCGGCTTGAGCGTGCCCCGACCGATGCCGAGGATCGCCACATCGGGGTGCTTGATGATCGGGGTAAAGTGCCCGCCGCCGAGGCCGCCCTGGTTGGACACGGTGAACGTGCTGCCCTGCATCTCCTCGGCGGTCACCTTGCGCTGGCGCGTCTTCTCGGCCAGCGCGTCGAGCTCCTTGGCGAGCTGCAGCACCGATTTCTTGTCGACGTCTCGGAGCACCGGCACCAGAAGCCCGGCGTCCGTGTCCACCGCGATGCCGATGTGATAGTACGCCTTCACCACCACCTCCTGTGCCGCCTCGTCCAGGCTGACGTTGAACTTGGGATGCGCCTTGAGCGTGGCGACCAGCGGCTTGAGCAGAAGCGCCGTCAGGGTGAGCTTCGCCCCGCGCTGCGCATAGGCGGCGTCGAATTGCTGTTTGAGCGCCAAGAGGTCGGTGATGTCCGCCTCATCGAACTGCGTGACGTGCGGAATGGTGGTCCAGGATTCCGTCATGCGGCGCGCGACCGTCTGCCGCAGCGCGCTGAAGGGCTGGCGGGTCACTGGGCCCCACGTGGCGAAGTCCGTCCGCGCGGCCGGGGGTTTCGCCGGGGGCGCCGCACCCTGGAGCCGCGCCACATACCGGCGCAGGTCCTCAGGCTCGATGCGCCCACCCGGCCCGGTGCCCCGTACCGTCGCGAGATCGATGCCCAGCTCGCGGGCCATCTTGCGAATGGTCGGCGAGGCCGCCGGCGGCAGGTGCCCGGAGACGGCTGCCCCGGCTGGCTCGGGCTCCTCGGTCCGTGCCGGCGCGCCTGCCCCGCCCCTCGCCGCCGTCGCGGCGGGGGTCGACTGCTGGGATGGGACCGCCCCGGCCGGTGCCCCGCCGCCGTCGAGCGTCACCAGGAGTGCCCCCACCGAGACCTTGTCGCCGGCCTTCACGTGCACCTTGGCGACGGTCCCCGACGCCGTCGAGGGAATGGCCGCAACGGCCTTCTCATTCTCAAGCTCGAGCAGGGTCTGATCCTGCCTGACCGTGTCGCCGGCCTTGACGTGGACGGCGACGACTGTGCCGGAGTCCGCCCCCTCCCCGAGTTTTGGCAGCCGGATGTCCGTGGGCATCAGACGAAGGCCGGGAAGCCCTTCTCCGGGTTCACGTCCAGGTCTTTGAGCGCCTGCGCGACGACCGTGCGCTCCACTTGCCCGCGTTGGGCGAGCGCATAGAGCGTCGCGATGACCGTGCTCTCCGCGTCCACCTCGAAGAACCGGCGGAGGTTCGGCCGGGTGTCGCTACGGCCGAACCCCTCGGTGCCCAGCGAGAACAGCCCGCCGGGCACCCAGGGTGCGATCTGGTCGGCCACGAGGCGCATGTAGTCCGAGGTGGCCACAAAGACGCCCGGCTGCCCTGCGAGCGCGGTTTCCAGATACGACGTCTTCGGCGACGCGGTCGGATGCAGCATGTTCCAGCGCCGGGCGTGCACCGCCTCGCTGCGCAGGCGCTTGTAGCTGGTGACACTCCACACATCGGCCGCTACGCCGTAGCGCTCAGCCAGGATCTCTTGGGCCCGAAGGGCGTGACGGAGAATCGGCCCGCTGCCCAGGAGCTGCGCGCGGCGCGCGGCCTTGCTCGCGGAGGGCCGGAGTTTGTAGAGTCCCTGGAGGATGCCCTCCTGGGCGCCGGAGGGCATGGCCGGCTGCTCGTAGTTCTCGTTGTACAGCGTCAGGTAATAGAACAGGTCCTCGTGCTCCGCGTACATCCGCCGCAGGCCATCCTGAATGATGACCGCGATCTCGTACGCGAAGGCCGGGTCATACGCCATCAGCGTCGGAATGGTGGCCGCGGCCAGGTGGCTGTGCCCGTCCTCGTGCTGCAGCCCCTCGCCGTTCAGCGTCGTGCGTCCCGCGGTCGCGCCCAGCATGAAGCCGCGCGCCTTGCTGTCGGCCGCGGCCCAGATCAGGTCGCCCACCCGCTGAAACCCGAACATGGCGTAGTAGATGAAAAATGGGACCATCGGCACGCCGCGCGTGGCGTCGTTCGTCCCCGCCGCGATGAACGAGGCCATGCAGCCGGCCTCGTTGATGCCCTCCTCGAGGATTTGGCCGTCCTGGGCCTCGCGATAGTAGAGCAGTGACTCGCTGTCGACCGGCTCATAGAGCTGGCCCTTGGGCGAGTAGATGCCGATCTGCCGGAAGAGCGCATCCATCCCGAAGGTGCGCGCCTCGTCTGGGATGATGGGGACGATGTGCTTCCCGAGGTCCAGATCGCGCAGCAACTTGTCCAGGAGCCGCACGAATGCCATCGTCGTCGACATGTCCCGGTCCCCGGAGCCCTTGAGGAACTCCTCGTAGAGGTGCTGCTCCGGCACGTGCAGCCCGGTCGTGGCGGGCCGGCGGGCCGGCAGGAACCCGCCCAGGGCCTTGCGCCGCTCGAGGAGGTAGCGGGTCTCGTCGCTCTCCGGGGCCGGACGGTAGAAGGGGGTCTCGGCGATCTCCTCGTCTTTGATCGGGATGTCGAACCGGGCGCGGAAGTCGCGCAGCTCCCGCTCATTCAGCTTCTTCTGCTGGTGGGTGACGTTGCGGCCCTCGCCGGCCTCGCCGAGACCGTAGCCCTTCACAGTCTTGGCCAGGATGACCGTGGGCTGGCCCCGGTGCGTCACCGCCGCCTGATAGGCCGCATAGACCTTGCGCGGGTCATGGCCGCCGCGCATCAGTTTGCGCACCTGCTCATCCGTCAGGTGGTTGACCATGGCCAGCAGCTCCGGCGACTTGCCGAAAAACTGCTTGCGCGTGTAGGAGCCCATCTCGACCGAGTATTTCTGATACTCGCCGTCCACCGCGTCCTCCATGCGACGGCGCAGGAGGCTCTTGGTGTCGGCCGCGAGCAGCTCGTCCCAGCCCGAGCCCCAGATGACTTTGATGACGTTCCAGCCGGCTCCCCGAAAGAGCCCCTCCAGCTCCTGGATGATCTTGCCGTTGCCGCGCACCGGCCCGTCGAGCCGCTGGAGGTTACAGTTGACGACCCAGATGAGGTTGTCGAGCGTCTCGCGCGCGGGCAACGTCAGCGCGCCGACTGTTTCCGGCTCATCCACCTCGCCGTCCCCGACGAAGCACCACACCTTCGGCTCGATGCCGGAGACCAGCCCCCGCGCGCGCAGATAGCGGTCAAACCGCGCCTGGTAGATGGACATGATGGGCGCGAGCCCCATGGAGACCGAGGGAAACTGCCAAAAGTCCGGCATGAGGTACGGGTGTGGGTACGAGGAGAGCCCGCCGCCCTCGGCGAGTTCCTGCCGGAAGTGGTGCAGATGTTCCTTCTGCAGGCGGCGCTCCAGGTACGCGCGCGCGTAGTTACCTGGCGCCGCGTGTCCCTGGAAGTAGACGATGTCGGCCGGCCGGCCACCCTCCGGACCGTGGAAGAAGTGGTTGAAGCCGACCTCATAGAGGGTCGCACAGGAGGCGAAGGTCGAGATGTGGCCGCCGAGCCCCTCGTGGAGCCGGTTGGCCTTGACGACCATGGCCATGGCGTTCCAGCGGATCAGGCTCTTGATGCGCCGCTCCATCGCCTGGTCGCCCGGGTAGGGTGGCTGCTGCGTGACGGGGATGGTGTTGACATAGGGCGTGGTCAGCGGGGTCGGCCGGAGGCCGACCGCCGGGCCGTCCTGCGGCGCTGGACGTGAGGGTGCCTGATTGGTGGTGGTTTTGGCCTTGGAAGTCATGCTGACGGCGCCGGAAGCGGCGCGGACGACGGACGCAACCTCTTGGATACCCGTGTATTATAATCGAGAACCCGATGATGCGGTACCTGGATTTGACCGCCCCAACACCTGCGGAAAACCTGGCCTGGGACGAGGCGCTGCTGGACGCCTGCGACGCCGGAGAGGTCTCGGAGGTCCTGCGCGTCTGGCAATCCCCGGTGCGGTTCGTCGTGCTCGGCTATGCGAACCCGCTGGCCGAGTCCGTCCACGAAGCGGCCTGCCGGGCGCAGGCGGTGCCGATCCTGCGCCGGTGCAGCGGTGGAGGCACGGTCCTTCAAGGGCCCGGGTGCCTGAACTTCGCCGTCATCGTCCGGCACGACGGGACCGGCCCCTGTGCCAGCCTCACCGGCACGACCCAGCACGTCATGGAGCGCCACCGAGAGATGCTCAGCCGGCTGCTGGGCCGCCGGGTCGATGTGCAGGGGCGCACCGACCTGGTCGTCGCGGACCGGAAAGTGTCCGGCAACTCGCAGCGTCGCAAGCGGCGCGCCGCGCTGTTCCATGGCACCTTCCTGCTGGCGCTCGATGCGGCCGTGATGGAAGCCCTCCTGCCGCTCCCGGCGCGTCAACCCGCCTACCGGCGAGGCCGCGCGCACACCGACTTCCTCGCCGCCCTCCCCGTGCAGCCTGCGGACCTGAAACGGGCCTTGCGGGACGTCTGGGCGGCGCGCGAGCCGCTACAGGAGATCGCGCCGGCGCGGGTGGCGCAGTTGGTGCGAGAGCGTTATGGCGCCAGGGATTGGGTGCGCTTGCGGTGAGTCCAGCAGTCGGCCTTGAAGGGGACGTTTCCTGCCCGGCCCCCAGCCGGGCGGAAATGTCCCCGTCGTCAGCGTGCTGTCTGGCGGGAGAGGATCAGATTCGCGCGGACTTGGGCGGCCCCGGCTTCATGAATGCGACCGAGGTCTTCCAGTAAGCGGGCGTAGTCTTCCAGGCTGGCCGCGACCTCCGGGTGCCCGGGCCCCAGCGCGACTTCCCAGGCCAAGAGGGCTTCGCGGTGCATCGCTTCGGCCTCGGCGTAACGGCCGACGCGCTGGTACAGCACCGCGAGATTGCTGAGGTCTGTCGCGACCTCCGGGTGCACGGCGCCGAGCAGGCTCCGGTCAATCGTCAGCGCCTCCTCACACAAGGCGATCGCCTCCGCGGGACGGCCCTGCGCGTGATAGACGGCCCCCAGCAAGTTCAGCGACGCGGCGTAGGCCAACGCGTCCCGCCGCCGGTGCAACCGGCGGATGGCCATGGCTCGCTCAAGCAGTGGGGCGGCGTCATCTCGGCGCCCCTGCCCCGCGTAGAAGGCCGCCAATTCCTCAAAGGACGCGGCCACCAACGGGTGGAGCTCACCGAGTTCCACCTGCCGCATCGCGAGGGCCTGCCGGAGCAAATACTCCGCCGCCTGCACGTCGCCCTGCGCTTCGCGCAGCTGTCCGAGCTGCTCCCGGCACGCCGCGACCTCGGCGCTGCCGGCTCCCAGTCGGGTGTCCCAGATACCCAGACTGCGCTCCAGGGCGCTGACCGCCTCGGCATAGCGGCCCTGGGCGGCGTAGACGTCCGACAACGTCTGCAACGCCACCGCAAGCCCGACGCCCCCGCCGGCAGGGGCACGCTCCCCGAGGGCCACGGCCTGCTCGACCATCACCGCCGCCTCGGCGTACCGATGCTGTCGCGCGAGCACCTGCCCCACGCCGATCAATTGCTCCCACCGCGCGGACGCGGCCCCCGCGGAGACGGCGAACCCGATCCCCGCGAGCAACGCGGCGGACAGCAGGCAGGTGGCGCGGGTGGCGTGCATGCAGGATGCGGCGCGTCCCTCAGCAACAGACTTCACTGTAGCACAGGCGTGTCCGGGCGGTGACAATTCTTGCGGGGTCACCCCACCACCTGCTGCGGCCACGCCGGTGCCGTGGCCGGGTCGGCGCGGAGACGGCACACAGGGTGTGCGCCGGCCCTGGCGACGCCGGCGTGCCCTCGGAGACTCAATCCTGTGCCCAACATCATGAGCGCGGCGTCGCCGGCGGCAGGTGGTGGGGTCACCGACGTCCCCGGCGCTGGTACGTCCCCATCACCTGGGCGTCCGCCAGCACGTGCCCTCGCATGGCGGCTTCAACCTGGGCCTTGGTCGCGCCAGGCGCCAGGGTCAGCACCGTATCCAGGGCGTAGAGCGTAAAGTAGTACCGGTGCGTGCCGCTCGGCGGGCACGGGCCGCCGTAGCCGGTGCGGCCGAAGTCCGTGGTGCCGTGCAGGCCTCCGGTGGGCACTTTCGCGTCCGTCGGCATCCCTTCCGGCAGCGCTCGCGTGCCCGGCGGAAGGTTATACAGGACCCAGTGCACCCACGTCCCTCGCGGCGCATCCGGGTCGTCGCTGATCAGGACGAAACTCTTGGTGCGCTCCGGCGGGTCGGTCCAGGCCAACGGCGGGGAGAGGTCGCGGCCCTCGCACGTGTAGACCGCCGGAATCGGCTGGCCGTCCTGGAAGGCCGGGCTGCTGAGGGTCAATGCCATGGCCGCCTCCGCCAGGGCCGTGAGGACGTGCCACATCCGGGGTCCGCCTCACGGGAAGAAAGTTTCCGTCAACTGCTCGCGGGGCGCGGTCCAGATGCTGCCGTCCATGAACCGCACCGCCGTGACGACCACGGCCACTTCATAGACCTCGTCCGAGCCCACGGGCTGCTCCCACTCGAACTGGAGCGTCCCGCCGCGCGCCAGCGGCTCGGTGATCCGGTGCAGCTGATAGGGTCCTTGTCCGCCGACGCCTTGGGGGTCCAGCGGTTTGTGGAAGGCATCGAGCGGCATGGTCGTGACCGCCACGGCCTCGACCCGCTGCGGCGAGCGGTTGCGCAGGATGAGGCTGCCTTCCAATTTCAACTGCGACCATTGCTGCCCTTTGCGGTTCAGGTACCGCACCCCGCCGTCCTGGAGCGGCTCGCCCGGGATCTGCGTGGGAGACGCGAACACTTCGGTCAGGGTCACCTGGGATCGTTGAATCTCCACCGGCGAGGTCGGCGACTGCGTCACCGCCGACTTGACGGCTTTCTGGAGCGCCCAGCCGGGCGGTGACACCCCGAGGCTGAGGACGATGGCCGCATGCGCCAGGAGCATCGGACGGGGCATCGCTTGGATTATACCGCGGATCGGTATCAGATACGGTGAAACCAGCGGTTCACTGCCGGACCCGATCCCGCACGTCAGGGCAGCGCGTCGAGCGCGCGCTGATACACCGCCAGCGTCTTGGCGTCGAAGAGCACGAAGCGGGCGAGCGCCAGGTCGGGATGCGCGCGGAGGTAGTCGGCCACCGTGCGCAACGCAATCGGCGCGGCACCCTCCACGGGATAGCCGTAGACTCCCGTCGAGATGGAGGGAAACGCCGCCGACCGGATGCCCAGCTGCGTGCACAGCGCGAGGCAGGCCTGGTAGGCGTCGGCCAGCAGGCCCGCGTCCTCGGGCACGCCCCGGTAGACCGGGCCGACGGCATGGAGCACGTACTTCGCCTTCAGCCGCCCACCCCCGGTCACCACGGCACTCCCGGTGGGGCAGCCCTGCGGGTAGGTGGCCCGCAGCTCCTGCATGATCGCTGGGCCGCCGGCGCGGTGGATGGCCCCGTCGACCCCGCCGCCGCCGGCCAGGTGCCTGTTCGCGGCGTTCACGATGGCCTCCGTGTCCTGCTGCGTGATGTCCCCCTGGACGAGTTCAAGGCGTCCAGTGCCGAGGGATTTCCCGGCCGAGGGGCCGGACGCGGGCTTAGCGGGAACGCTCACCGACGACGCTCCAGGGTGCGTGGCCAGTCATGTGCCGGACGGCAGCCTGTGGGTGTCGAACGACGGTCATTCTAGCACGCCGAATCCGGCGGCTCAACGACAGGCCGGGTCAGCGCGCTGCCTGGGCGGCGAGGTCAATCGTGGTCAGGGGGCCCTGCACGTCAAATTTGGCCTGCTCAAACGGCGGCGGACCCAGACGGGGTTTGGCGTTGTTCGAGAACCCGAACGGCTCAGTCGGAATGCCGAGGAGACCGCGGTCGAGGCGGTTGTTCGCGTTGCGGTCGTGGTAGAACATGACCGCGTACTCCCCCGCCGGGATGCCGTCGAGCGCCCATTCCGACGCGTGCGCCTGGATGGGCAGGCGGGCCTTGCGGAAGGAGCCCCGGCGCCGCGCGTAGGCTTCGGACGAGTCATAGACGGCGATCTTGATGGCCCCCTCATCCGACTTCAAGCCGGTGATCCGGACCCGCAGCGCGCCGGTCTCTGGCTGGGACACCGCGGTCGAGGCGTACAGCGGGGACGCGAGCCCCTGCAGGGCAAGCGCCACGACGGTGCTCAGCCCGATTACGCTCACGAGACGTTGTCGCATCCGCATCGCCCGGTGCCCCACAGTAATCTAACAAAATCCTGAATACGCTAACATAGTCCTCTAAAGTCTGCAAGCCAGAAGTCCTGGGCCGCGCCGCCCCGTCAGGTCGGCTCCGGAGGAGGCGGTGGGGGGTGGCGTCGGCGCCGCCGGCCAGCCGCGCTTCTGGCCCTGTTCCCATCCCGGAGGGACTTTCCCCTGCTTGTCCAACCCAGGTGGGGTCTGGCCATGCTTCTCAAGGCCTGGAGGACCCGCCGCCAACAGCCGGGTGCCGTCCGAGGCATGGCCTCCGCGAACCACTTCCAGGGTTCCCAGCAGCCCCACGACCGCGATGAGGGTGAAGATCACCAGCGCGTCCCGCGCCCACTCCGTCCTCGCGCGCATTCGCCACCTCCCGGTGCTGCGTGCTGCCGGCCTCCGGACAACACAAAACCGGGCCGCCGCATTGGCAGCCCGGCATCCTCTCGCAACCCTGCAAGGCCGGGTGGGAGCCTCGTGTCGCGCAGCGCCGTGGCGCTGTCTTACGCTCTCACCATCACCATGCCCGACCGTGGGCGCTCGCGTCAAGAGGCAGAATGTTACGCAAGATTCTGCCTGGTTGAGCGTGCTTCAGCGTCGCCGGCCCCGAAGAGCGCGCCGCCGCCCCCTACAGGGCGGCGGCGCGGGTCGTGCCGCGCGTGGAACTAAATGCGCCCCCCATTGCACGTTAACATATCCTGAACGATGGGAGGGCGCATTTACCCTGAGCGAAGTCGAAGGGTAACCCCTCGACGCGCCCCGCC
>SBAZ01000042.1 GCA_005239935.1 Planctomycetales bacterium
CCTCCGGCCGGCCCTGGACGCCCCGCTCCACAGGGCGGACTTTCACGTCCTCCAAATGGAGGTTCGGGTCCGACAGCACGAGAATCTTGGCCCGGTGCTGTGATTCCAGCGCACTCAGACTCGCGCGGTCTTCTTGGAGGAGCCGCATGGCCACTTGGGGATGCACCAGGACCTCCACGGTCGCCCCGTGGCGGCCCCCCTTGAGCGCCTTGCGTGCCTGCCGAATGGCCTCGATGGCCACCGTCACGGCGGAACGCACCGTGCCCCGGCCATGGCAGTAGGGGCACGGCTGGGAACTGACAGTTTCGACCGACCGCCGCATCCGCTGGCGCGTGAGTTCCGCGACGCAGATCTCGGAGAAGGAAATGAGGTTGGTCTTCGCGCGGTCGCGGTCCAGGGCTTCCTCCAGCACCTGCACCAGCTCCTTGCGATGGGCAGAGATATCGAGATCGATGAAGTCGATGACCACGATGCCACCGACATCGCGCAGCCGCAGCTGCCGAGCCACCTCGATCGCGGCTTCGCGGTCCACTTGAAACGCGGTCTCCTCCAGATTCCTGCGGCCCGTGAATTTGGCCGTGTTCACGTCGATGGCGACCATGCTCTCGGTCGGCTCGATCACGATCGAGCCTCCCGACGGCAGTTGGACCCGCCGCTCGAAGAGGGCCGCGATCTGCTCGTCCAGGTCTTCCTTCTCGAAGAGCGGCTCGTGCCCCTGGTAGAGGTCCATCCGGACCTTGACCCCGGGAATGAGGTTGCCCAGGAACCCGCGCAGTTCGTGCATCACGGGCTTGGTGTCCACGACCACCCGGTGGACGTCTTCCGTGTAGCTGTCGCGGATGACCCGCCGGGCCACGTCGTACTCCTGATGCACAAGTGCCGGTGCCCTCGCTCGGCTGGCGGTCCGCTTGATGCGCTGGTAGACGCCGGAGAGGTAGCGCACGTCGCGGCTGAACTCCTTCTCGCCCTTGCCGCGCGCGGCCGTCCGGATGATGAGCCCGGCCTCGTTCGAGAAGCGCAGCTTCTTGAGGATGTCGCGCAGCCGACCCCGTTCCTGCCCGTCGTCAATGCGCTTCGAGATGCCAAGCCGGGGGTCGTTGCACATGAGCACCATGTACCGGCCGGGCAGGCTGATGTGCGTCGTGAGGCGCGCGCCCTTGGTGCCGAAGGGCTCTTTCACGACTTGCACCAGCACCTCCTGGCCGACTTTGATCACTTCCTCGATGTGCGAGCGCCGCCCGTGCCGGTGCGTGTCGCGCTCCGGGCTCTCGCCCTCGAGCACCGCGTCGTCCTCCGGCGAGGGCTCCATGATGTCGGTCACGTACAGGAACCCGTTTTTCCCAACGCCGATGTCCACGAAGGCGGCGTTGATGCCCTGCACCACCGACGTGACCCGTCCCTTATAGATACTGCCGACGAGGCGCGGGTCGTCCGTGCGCTCAACGTAGTACTCCTCGAGCCGCTTATTCTCCGTCACGGCCACGCGCGTCTCCTGCGCGTCCGTGCTGATGAAGATCTCCTTCAGTGCGCCCACACATCCTCCCGTCTGTTCAGCGACGTCAGCCCGAATGCGTCATTATACCGGCTCGGGGTGCTCACCACCAACCGAGCGCCTGCCGCGCAAGGACCACCGCCGCCAGCGCGGCGGTGTCGGCGCGGAGTATCGGCCCCTCGAGACGCGCCAGGTGCGCGCCTGCCTGCCTGGCGGCCCGGGTTTCTTCCGGCGTAAAATCCCCTTCCGGGCCGATGAAGAGCGCCACTTCAGGCGCCGCCCGCACGAGGCGAGGCTTCCATGCCTCCCCCGTCCCCTCGGCCGGCAGCGTCAGCACCACCTTGTGTGCGGCTCCCAGCCGTTGGACCGCCTCTGCGAGCGGGAGCGGTGCGTCGATCGTCGGGACGGTCGCCCGCCCGCACTGGCAGGCCGCGGCCTGCGCGAGCCGTTCCCACCGGCTATGCCGCGCGGTGCCCTGTCCGGCTGCCCAGGCTGTGCCCGAGCGCGCTGCGAGCACCGGCCTGATGGCGGCCACCCCAAGCTCCGTGGCTTTCTCGACCACCCAGTCAAACCGGTCTGGCTTGATGAGACTCATCGCGAGGACAATACGAGGCGTCGGCGCTTCGCGCCGCTGGGTTTCAACGGCCACGACGACTTCCTGGGGCGCGCAGCGCCTCACCAGCCCTGCCCAGACCCGGCCGCGCCCGTCGAAGCACTCGATACGCTCCCCGACGCGCAGACGCGCCACCCGGACGAGATGATGGACCGCCTTGCGGTCCGACACCACAACCTCATCGGCGTGGATCGCAGAGGGAGGGACCAACACGCGATGCATCAGGCGGGAACACCAGGATGCCTGTCCAACGACGCGGCGTTCGCGTCAGGGACACGCACTCACAGGATTACACAACGAAATCGGTGGAGCAGAGGCCGGACGCCCACCGCGCCCGGCATTCCGCGGCTGCCTCGATGGCAGCCGCTCCAGGGGCTGCTCTCTGCCACGGTCCCAGCTGACCTAGTGTGCAATTTGGTGGAGCAGAGGGGGATCGAACCCCTGACCTCGTGAGTGCGATTCACGCGCTCTCCCAACTGAGCTACTGCCCCGCACCACTCCGCCGCCCGCCCAAGGCGGGCGGCGGGTATTCTCACACGTCCGCGTGGAGGCGTCAAACCCCCTGCTCCCTCAGGGCGCCACGCCCGGCATGAGCAGGGCGAGCCGGAAGCACAGGTACGCCACGATGAGCAACGCTGCGCCGACCAGGTGCCGGTGCCGCAGCACCAGCTCATCCACCGAGCCGAGCACCTTACTGAGCTGGTCGTTCAGGTGCACCACGCGCTTGGGCATCAGGATCACGCTGACCCCGCCCAGCAGCGCCACCGCGACGCGCGTGGGC